>JAFYON010000063.1 GCA_017560145.1 Clostridia bacterium
GTTTTGGGCGGCTCTACCACAAACGATTTTATTAAAACCTTAGAGGTGTTTTTGCTCTCCGAGGGTATTGAACCCGAGTTTTATGAATCGGAATACAACCGTTTCTGGCAGGACGCAATGTTTGAAAATCCCGAGCTTGCGGATTTTTCACCGGATATTATCTATATCCACACAAGCTATCGCAACATCGCTTCATTTATACCCGAAACGACCGAATCTGTTGAAGAGGTAGACGCAAAACTTAACGAACGCTATTCCTATTACGAAAAGATGTGGATGCGTCTAGCAAGTGTTTATTCTTGTCCTATCATCCAAAACAACTTTGAGCTTCCGCCCTACCGACTTTTCGGTAACCGCGATTGTTATGATATTCACGGTGCGGTTAACTTTATTACCCGATTAAACTTGCGCTTCGCCGAATATGCGCAACAAAATCAAGGCTTTTATCTTAGTGATATCAACTATATTGCTTCTTGCTTCGGACTTGATAAATGGTTCGACGACCAAGCGTGGTATATGTATAAATACGCTTGCTCGCTTGATGCGGTACCTTATGTTACCAAGAATCTTTCGAACATCATCAAATCGATTTTCGGCAAAAATAAAAAGGTTTTGGCGCTCGATCTTGATAACACGCTTTGGGGCGGTGTTGTTGGTGATGACGGCGTTGAAGGTATTGAGATCGGCGAAGAAACCGCAACGTCGGAATGCTACAAGGCTTTCCAGGAATACGTTAAAAAGCAAAAGAGCATCGGAATAATGCTCACCGTCGCTTCAAAGAATGATCATGAAAATGCAATTGCAGGTCTTAATCACCCTGAAGGCGTACTTCGTCCCGATGATTTTATTGTTATCAAGGCAAACTGGGAAACCAAGGACAGAAACCTTGTTGCAACTGCGAACGAAATGGATCTCGGCATTGATTCGTTTGTTTTCGCCGACGACAATCCCACAGAACGCGCACTTCTAGAACGCAGCATCAAGGGTATTGCAATTCCCGTATTCGACGTACCGGCAGATTATATTCGTACCATCGACAGAAACGGTTATTTCGAAGTAACAAACTTCTCTTCGGACGACCTCAAGCGCAACGATATGTACAAAGCCAACGTTAAGCGCGCAGAGCTTTCAACCGAATTTGCAGATTATAACGAGTATCTTTTAAGTTTGGATATGAAGGGCGAAATTAAACCATTTTCACCCGTCTATATGCAGCGAATCACACAATTAACCAATAAGTCCAATCAGTTTAACCTTACCACAAAGCGCTACACTCAACCTGAAATCGAAACTGTTGCAAGTGACGGAAAGCATATAACGCTTTACGGAAAGTTGTCCGATGCATTCGGTGATAACGGTGTGGTATCGGTTGTAATCGGCGAAATTAAAGAAAACGTCTGCGATATCGATCTTTGGCTTATGAGCTGTCGTGTTCTTAAAAAGAATATGGAATTTGCGATGCTCGACACACTTGTCAAGGAATGCAAGGATAGATCTATTGATACTATCGTCGGTCACTATTACCCCACTGCAAAAAACGGAATGGTTAAAAATCTTTTTAATGATTTCGGATTTGAAAAGAACTTTGAAGGCGATGACGGTACAACCGAATGGAAGCTGACCTTAAACGATTATCAAAACAAAAACAACGTTATTAAAGTTAACACGGAGGAATAAATTATGGCACAAAACATCAACGAAAGACTTAACGAAGTATTCCAGAACGTTTTCGATGACGAGGATATTACCGTCGATCGCGACACAACAGCAGACGATATCGAAGATTGGGACAGTCTTGAGCATATTCGCCTTATCGCTGCGGTTGAACGTGAATTTGGCGTAAAATTCACTATGAAAGAAGTCAGCGCTATGAAGAACGTTGGCGAGATGATGGATATCATCGCTGAAAGAGCATAAACAATATTTCTAAATCAAAAAAGAGGAACCGAGCCAATCGAACTTCCTCTTTTTTAATTTTTGATTTAATTTATATTAACAAGCAATGCGGTTGACAAGCAGTCGACACAGAATTATACTCAATATATAAAATGATTACAAAGGATGATAACGATGAACTTACAAATTGGGCAAACAATAAGAGATTTAAGAGCACGAGCAAACATAACACAAGAGAAGCTTGCAAATCATCTTGGCGTTTCCGTTCAGGCGGTCAGTCGTTGGGAATCGGGAAAATGCTATCCCGATTTAGAGCTTATACCTTCGTTAGCAATATTTTTCGGTGTTTCAACCGACGTAATTTTATGTATTGATAAAACAATTGTCACTGAGGCTGTGGATGATATTATTAAAAAATGGCGCAACACCTATAAAACAGGCGACTTCGATAAAGCTTTATCCATAGTAACAGAGGGACTTCTTGCTTACCCACTCAGTTATCAATTAATGGCTAGCAAAGCGAAAACAGAGTTGATCTTCATCGAGATTGCACTCGATACAAACGATCAAAAACGCGCGGACAATTATGTAAAAAGCTGTAGAGATACGCTTTATAAAATACTTAACGAATGCAAAGAAGAAGACGTTCGTGCAGATACACGAAATTACTTAATCGGTCTTGAGTTATGGTTGAAGAACTACAATCAATTCCAAGCACTTACGGAAAACCTATCCGATGTTAAATCTTCAAAAAACTCAATGCTATATAGATTTCATCCCGAACCTGCAGATAGCGCTAATTATGCACGAAAATACATTTATGAATTATTGTTCGAGTTGATTTATTGTTTGCTTCACCGTTCTCGTTCCGAGCTTATAGACAACAACACGCGCACAACATTCAATTTACAAATTTTGAATTTGCTAGAAACATATGTTGGCGGTCCAATATATGGCGAATTTGAATTTTTGCTGGATGAAGTATATACAAATTTATATAATTCGACTGGTATTATCGAATACAAAAATGAGATTGGCAAGCACGTTGAAATTTATAATAATCTGCCAGATAAATTCGAATATAGCTCACCTTTTCTCAAAGGATATGTTTTTAGTGTTTCCGATGCAATTCATGCAATAGACGGCAGTTTAAAGTAAGTAAAAATCCGGTATATTCGTTGCAATGAATATACCGGATTCTATTTTTAATTAATTATTTCTCTGCAGCAGCTTTCTTTGCTCTGCTTTCGGCTTTCATTCTCAATTCCTTATTAAGAATGCGCTTACGAATGCGGATCGATTTGGGAGTAACCTCAATAAGCTCATCATCAGCGATGAACTCAATTGCTTCCTCAAGCGACATAATAATAGGGGGTGTAAGAATAAGCTTTTCATCTGCACCTGCAGAGCGAATAGCGGTGAGCTGTTTTTTCTTACAGGGGTTGATTGCAATATCTTCACCCTTGGGATTAATACCAACAACCATACCTTCATATACATTCATACCGGGGCCTACAAACAAATTGCCGCGTTCCTGAGAATTGTAGCAACCGTAAGACGTAGTTTCTCCGTCTTCGCTTGCAACAAGCGAGCCTGTAAAACGAATTTGAATATCACCCTTGTAAGGCTTATATCCTTCAAAGATAGAGTTGATAATACCCTCGCCACGGGTTGCGGACATAAAAACGTTTCTATAACCAATAAGGCAACGTGCGGGAATCGAATATTCGATCTTCATACGTGTGCCGTTACCGTTAGGGTTCATTTCAAGCAAATCGCCCTTACGTCTGCTCAATTCTTCGACAACGGTACCAACATAATCGTTGGGAACGTCAGCAGTAACAAGCTCGAAGGGTTCACACTTAACGCCGTCAATTTCTTTATAAAGCACGCGAGGAGTCGAACAACAAAGCTCAAAGCCTTCACGACGCATATTTTCAACAAGTATGGAAAGGTGCATTTCGCCACGTCCCGCAACGTTGAAGCAATCGGTGGTATCGCCTTCACTTACACGAAGAGAAACGTCCTTCAAAAGTTCTTTAAACAATCTATCGCGCAACTGACGAGAAGTTACAAACTTACCTTCTCTGCCTGCAAAGGGAGAATCGTTAACCGCAAAGGTCATTTCCATTGTAGGCTCACCAACCTTGACGAACTCAAGAGGCTCGGGGCAAGTCATAGATGTAATAGTATCGCCGATAGTGATATCTTCTGCTCCCGAGAAACAAACTATGTCACCCATTTTAGCGGATTGAACAGGCACACGGTTAAGACCGTCAATTTGATAAAGCGAAACGATTCTGGTTTTCTTGGGAGTTGCATCAGAGTGGAAGTTTGTAATAAGAACGTCTTGTCCCTGCTTAATAGAGCCACGTTCAATTCTGCCTATGCCGATACGGCCAACGTATTCATTATAGTCAATCGAGGAAACAAGAAGCTGCAATTCACTTTCGGGATCACCCTCGGGTGCAGGAATATGGGAAAGAATGGTTTCAAAAAGGGGCTGAAGATCTTTACCTGCTTCATAGGGAGAAAGCGAAGCCGTCCCCGCTCTGCCCGAACAGAACAAAGTGGGGCTTTCAAGTTGCTCGTCGCTGGCATCAAGGTCAAAAAGAAGCTCAAGAACTTCATCCATAACTTCTTCTATTCTTGCGTCTGCGCGGTCAATTTTATTAATTACAACAATAACCTTGTGGTTAAGCTCAAGCGCTCTTTGCAAAACGAATCTGGTCTGAGGCATAGGACCTTCCGCAGCATCAACCAACAAAATTACGCCGTTAACCATTTTAAGGATACGTTCTACCTCGCCACCAAAATCGGCGTGGCCGGGAGTATCGATAACGTTAATCTTAATATCCTTGTAGTGGATAGCAGTATTCTTTGCAAGTATCGTAATGCCGCGTTCACGCTCAAGCGCATTATTATCCATAACGCGATCTTCGGTAACCTGATTTTCGCGGAATACACCGCCCTGCTTAAGCATTTCATCAACAAGCGTGGTTTTACCGTGGTCAACGTGAGCTATAATTGCAATATTTCTTAAATCTTCTCTTACCATAATGCCCCCTGATTGCAGAATAATTTATAATACTATAAAATTATACACAAAAATGCGCTATATACAATGTGCATTTTCAATAATATTTTTTCTACTTGCATTTTTCTCTTTATTTTATTATCCAAAAGTGATATAATGCATTGGATAGTTTATCTAATACGTTTTGGCAGGTGTTATTTTTTGAACATATCTAAGCTCAAAAACAAATCAAAACTATATTTTCTCGGCATTGGCGGAATCAGTATGTCCGCTATAGCTATGATTCTTAAAGGTAACGGATTTGCTATAAGCGGTTATGACAGAACGCTCGGAGACGTCACCGACAAGCTTGAAAGCAACGGAATTAAGGTTTATTCCGATTTCGATATTTCTCAACTTGAAGGATGCGACGCCGTCGTTTACTCCGCCGCTTTTGGAATCGATCATCCTATATATAAGGCTGTTACCGAAACCGGTATAGAGTTATTCTCCCGTGCCGAAATTTTAGGCGCCATTGCTAACCTTTACAAAAACTCTGTTGCGATTGCAGGCACACACGGTAAATCCACAACAAGCGGTATGCTCGGTCACGTTCTTTTGAATGCCGCCGGTTGCGATCCTACCGTTGTCGTGGGTGCCGTTATGCGTGACGTTGGTTCTACTTACAGAGTCGGCAAAGACGATAATTTCGTTTTCGAAGCGTGCGAATACAAGGATAGCTTTTTATCCTTCTTCCCCAAAATCGCAGTTGTTCTAAACGTGGAGCTTGATCACACCGATTATTTTACCGGCATCGAGCATATGCGTGAATCCTTTATTAAATTCATGAACAATAGCGGAAGTGACGGCTATGCAGTTTACAACTATGACTGCGAAAACTGTAAAATATGCGCAGAAAGTTATATCGGAGCAAATGTTACGTTCAGCGCAAACGGCGACGAAAATGCAGATTACTGCGCCAAAAACGTGGAGATAATTTCAGGATTTGCATCCTTTGACGTTTACAAGCACGGCGAATTTTATATCTCGCTCAAGCTTTCTGCCCCTGGTGAACACAACGTTTCTAACTCGCTTGCAGTTGTAGCGTGTTGTGATCTTATTGGCATTACAAAAGAAGATATCGTAAAGGGCATCGTAAGCTTTGCGGGTGTTGGAAGACGTTTTGAATATAAGGGTAGCTTCTGCGGCGCAGACGTTTATGATGATTATGCTCATCACCCCGACGAAATCAAGGTCACTCTGAGCGCTGCAAAGGGTATTTCTCGCGGAAAGGTTGTTGCTGTATTTCAGCCTCACAACTATTCGCGTCTTCGCGATCTGTTTGATGAATTCAAGGATTCCTTTAATGATGCAGATACTTTGATCCTATGCCCTCTTTACGCAGCAAGAGAAGCCTGCGGCATAGAGGTTTCTTCGGAATTGCTTGCCCAAGAGATTGATCACGCAATTTACTTTGAAACGTTCGATGAGATCAAAGAACATCTTAAGAGCATATTAAACGCTGGTGATTTGCTTATAATTATGGGCGCCGGAGATATCGCAAAGCTTGCAAACAGCATTTGAACTACAAATAGGTTAAATTTTTGACGAAAAATCAAAAAAAGTCTTGACAAACTTGAAAATCTGTTATATAGTAAGGTGTTCGAATTTTTACGGAAAATCTTGTGGAGGTGGAATAGATGGCAAAGTGTTCAGTTTGCGGAAAGGGCGTTACGTTCGGTTGCAACGTTTCCCACTCGCACAGAAAAACTAACAGAAGTTGGAAGCCCAACATCAGAAGAGTAAAGGCTAATCTCAACGGTACAGTAAAGCACGTTTACGTTTGCTCCCGCTGCCTTAGAAGCGGCAAGGTTACCAGAGCTATATAAGCCAACCTAAAACTCAAAAAAAGCGAAGCGGTATTTTCATACCGCTTCATTTTTTATTTTCTCATACATATCCAAGGTCATTATATAATGCGCAATATCGCGTCGGACTCCTTTAATTTCAAGCTCTTGATACCCTACTCTGTCAAGAGCAAAACCAACACGTTCCGCAAGTTTTTTAGACGCAACGTTTTCATCGATAATACGAAGGTGCGCGCTGTTAAGCTGCAAAGTCTCAAACGCAAGCTTTAATACAGCCATAACCGATTCCGTCATATATCCTTTGCTTCTGAAATACGGAGACAGAACGTATCCGATCTCACAGCTTTTGTCGCGAATATTGAGATCTGCAAATCCACATGTTCCGATCATCTTACCCGTTTCCGTTATAACAACGGCCCAATCTGCATACAACCCTCTGAGATATCTTTTTTGCAAAAATTCGATATACCCTTTGGTGACGTCAACGTTAATATGCGGACTCCACAACAAATACTCGCACACTTCATCAATACAGGAATATTCAAACATATCCTCGGCATCCGACGGAGATATATAACGCAACGTCAGGCGTTCTGTTTCGATAGGAATTGATTTTATAAGAGTTTTCCGTATTTTTCTCGCCGTCATATTACCCTCCTACTTTTAATTTATTATAACCTCAGATGCGTCGTTTTTCAATAGATAGAAAGGAACGAACCGCAAAAATATTTTAATAATTTTAATATATTTTAAAAACAAAATTAACACACTAAAATATTGCGTTTGTTCTATATTAAATTCAAATAATTAACTTGACATATCAATCAAAAAGTTGTATAATGCATTTATGTGTAAATATCTGTTTTTTAGGAGGAACGCCTACTATGAAAAAAGGCATCTTATGTATTCTTCTATCTATTCTCATGCTTGTTCCGATGTTCACTTCTTGTACAAGCGAACTCGTCATCGAGGATGTTGAAGCAAAAGTTTATACCCTCTACACAATCAAAGATGAAGAAACTACACCTGAGGCTATCAGACAGGTAGAACTTGCTCTTAACCGTATTTTGTTCCACCGTTTGGGCGTAATCCTTAAGCTCGTTATGGTTAACGAAGACGAATACGAGCAACTCATTGAAGATAAATATGCTGAAGTAGAAGCGTATCGTCTTGCTAAGAAGAACAACACCGAGGAAAAGGAAGAAGAATCTTCCGAAGGCTCTGAAGAGGTTATCGACGATATTATCACCGGCGATGACATTCTTAGCATGCTCGAGCACGGCGGAGAAATTCCCCTTGACGAGCCCAGACTTGATATTTTCCTCGTAAGAGGCTACGACAAGTATTATGAACTTGCTACCAACGGCAAGCTCGTTGCTCTTGACGAAAAGCTCAACAACGAAGGTAAATCGCTCAAATCTTCTATCCACTCGACTTTGTTCACTGCTGCTAAGGTTGGTAACAAGACCTATGGTGTTCCCGTTAACAACGCTATCGGCGAATACACCTACCTTGTATTCGACGCTGATCTCTTGGCACAGCACAACGTTGACCCAAACACCCTTACCTCTTTGGAAGACCTTCGCGACTACCTCGAGCTCGTTGCTAAAAACAATACCGACGTTATACCTTTGAAGAACGTTGAAGAATCGATTTCCTTTAACTTCCTTACCAACCCCGGCTTCCCTGCTTTGGTTCAATATACCGACCTCGGAACCCGTCGCGTTGTTAATGCATATAAGGATTCTCAATTCCAGGATTATTATGCAATGATCGCTCGTTACAACGCGCTCGGTTATATTGCTGACGATTTTGCAGCAACCGCATCCGAAGACGGTGCTAACTACGCAGTTCGTTTTGAAAGCGGCACGATCGACTCGATCACCAAGAAGCTCCAAAAGGAATACGGCAAGGAAAAGAATTTCGCATTTACCGAATTCTCTCCTCCTATCGCAACCAACGAAAATACTATTGATAATATTTTCTGCGTATCCGAATTCGTTTCCTCCGCAGACGAACAGACCGACATCATTGAAATTTTGGAAGCTATCAACACCGATGCTCAGCTTATGAACATCCTCACCTACGGTGTTGAAAACGCACATTACAAGCTCGACGAAGATGGCTTTGTTGTAAGACTCAGCAACGATGTTCTTGTTAAGGATCCCGAAAACCCCGATAAAGAAATCCCTGTTAAGAACACCTATATCGTCGACCCCAACCACGTAGGTAACTGCTTTATCACTTATATTCTTAAGGATACCGAGCACGACACAACAAATGCAAACCTTTGGATCGATGCAATTAAGCAGAACCAAGATGCGATAGTTTCCCCGTCGCTTGGCTTTACTTCCAATCCCAAGAAATTCTCTTACGTTGAATCTGTAGAAGTTGAAGACCTCGAAAATTCCGGTCAAATGATCATGAAAGACGTTACCGTTGATATTTACGAGCCCGACTATATCGCAGTTATCAACGAAGTTGTTGGCAAATACTACCCCGCACTTCTTTCCGGCACCGCTGTTGAATTCAATTACGAAGAGCTTTATGCAAAAGCTGAAGCAAAAATCTCGCAGACCTTCATCGACAAGCTTGACGAACAGTTTGAAGAAAATATTCTTAAACCTATGTTCGCTGAAATGATGCGCGAAGAGGTTACCAAGAATCAAGGCGACGAAATTCTTAAAGAAGCTGAAGAATACGTTCGCGAAGACCTTTATGACGACGTAAAGAAAAAGCTTAAGAACAAGCTCACTTCTAAGTTAAAGGGCGAAAACCCCGACGCGACTAGCTCCGAAATCAATGATATGGTTAAGGAACTTCTTACCGAAGAATATATCAACGAGAACTTTGCTACCTACTACACCGAAGAAGAAGTTCTTGAACAAATTGAAATCGAATACAACAGCGAGCTTGAATCTGCTATCGAAGATGCAATCGATGACATCCAAGATACCGAAGAATACGCAAAAGCATTCGATGACCTCAGAGCTTCGGAAGATTATCAAAATCAGCTCACCATGATGTTGAGTTATGACGCACCCAACAAGATTCTTGCTCTTGTTGATGACTATATCGCAGAAGCACTTGCTGTATATACCGATAGCATCATTGCTGAAATCGAAGTTGTAATCGGCGAAGTTGTTACTAACTTTGTTACCGAAAACGCTGAAAAGCTTGGCATGACCGAAGATGAGCTTTACGTTGAAATCGGATACAAGAAGGAAGAAACCGTTGTAGTTGAAGGCGAAGAGGGCGAAGCTGCACCCGCTACCGCAGAAACCGAAGAAAGCGTTGCTGAAGGCGAAGGCGAAGGCGAAGGCGAAGAAGTTCCCGAAAAGACCTATGTTGTTAAGTACGAAACTTGGTTCGATTTCGCATTCCAAGAAAAGATCGTTGATCCCTACTATGCAATGTTCGGCGATCCTGACAAAGCAGCTGCATAAACAAAATAAAAGAGTCGTTTTATAAACGACTCTTTTTTATATCTTCAATAATCATCAATGTTATATTAACCTCAAAAATTTAAGGTGCGGATTTTCAGCACCTTAATTTAATTATGCAGTGTAGTTATCGAAATAACCTTGGATCCATACGATGGGCGTACCCTTATCGCCGCTACCGGAGGTAAGGTCGCAAAGCGAACCGATAAGATCAGTAAGTCTGCGAGGTGTTGTACCCTGGGACGCCATCTTACCTACAAGGTCATCATCCTTTTTACGGATATATTCACTAATTGCATCTTTAAGTTCCTTGCCGGAAAGATGCTTAAAATCGTTATCCGCAAGATACTTAAGCTTAACCTCATTAGGCTGACCTTCAAGACCTGCTGTGTATGCAGGCGAAACTACAGGGTCAGCAAGCTCCCAAATCTTACCAACAGGATCCTTAAACGCGCCGTCGCCGTAGATCATAACCTCTACGTTCTTACCGGACTTTTCTTTAAGAATTGTTGCAATTTTATCAACAACAGCTTGGCAATCACGGGGGAAAAGCTTGATAGTGTCTTCAGTAGCCTTATTGCTACCAAGAAGACCGTATGCACTGTTAAATCCGGATCCATCAACAGATTCATTAAGAATATCATCAAGACCGTAAACGATCTTTGCACCGGCAGCCTTGAGGAGGCGCTTGCTTCTCGCACGAGTGTGAATATCACAGGTGAGAACAGAATCGGTATAATCAAGAACCTTACGGCAATCGTTAGCAAGAATAATTTCCACTTCGCAATCCTGCGATTCTATAAGCTCGCGATAATATTCAATATAGTCAACACCGGTAAAGGGATGCTTTACAATACCAAAAAGCTCACGATACTTTGCTTCGGTAAGAACGTCAGTCCAGGGATTAACGCCTGCGGCATCCAAAGAATCGTAATCGATCAAATGGTTGCCAACCTCATCGGAAGGATAGGAAAGCATAAGCACAATTTTTTTCGCACCGCGTGCAATACCCTTAAGGCAAATTGCAAAACGGTTACGCGAAAGAATGGGGAAAATTACTCCAACAGTTCCTTCGGGAAATTTCGCACGGATATCGGCAGCAATCTGATCTATCGATGCATAGTTACCTTGTGCACGAGCAACAACGGCTTCAGTAACTGCTACGACGTCACGATCAAGAATGTTAATATTTTCACTTTCAGCAGCGGAAAGCACGCTTTCTGCAACGATTTTAGCAATATCGTCACCTTGTCTGATAATAGGAGCACGTACTCCGCGGGATACGGTACCAATGAGTCTTTCGTTCATTTTAAATCCTCCGAAAAGATATTGACATTTGTATGTTTATATTATATTATAAGTTATACTATAAGTCAAACAATTAATTATAATACTTTACATAAGGTGAACTTATGGATATTAAATTAGATCAATATAAAGTTTTTTACGAAGCAGCAATTTGCGGAAGTTTTTCCGAGGCTGCTAAAAAGCTATATATTACACAAAGCGCAGTCAGCCAACAGATAAGAATGCTCGAAGGCGAGCTCGGTGTAATGCTTTTTGCACGCGGACGAAAAGGCGCAAAGCTCACCTCTCAGGGCGAATTGCTTTTTGGATACGTTAAGCGTTCTATTGAAGAGATACGAAACGCCGAAACACTATTCGAAAGAATGCAAACACTAGACGAAGGTAACCTGCGCATAGGTGCAGGCGATACAATAACAAGGCATTTTTTGATGGACGCACTTGAGCGTTTCCATAGCTCCTATCCTTTTATAAAAATAGAAATAGTTAATCGTGTTACCAACGAGACGCTTAACCGTTTGGTTACAGGCAAAATTGACGTAGCTTTTGTTAGTATGCCAATTGATAACAACATATATCCCGACGTCAATGTAAAAGAAATCGCCAAGCTACACGATGCATTTATTGCCGGAAGTAAATATCAGCACCTTATGAATAAAACGTTATCGATGTCCGACATCGCTTCCCTTCCGCTCGCCATGCTCGAACCAAAATCGAACACACGCCACAATACCGATTTGTTTTTCGAATCTCACGGTTTGAAGTTAAATCCCGAATTCGAGCTCGGCTCTTATGACTTGATATTCGATTTTGCAGAGAAAAACCTTGGTATCGCTTGTATTACAGAAGAATTTTCAAAGAACATCAATGACAAAAGCGTTTTTAAATTGAAAACCGATTTTATCATGCCCGAAAGAAGCATTGGAATCTGCACATTGGCAAACGTTCCTATTTCGCCTGCAGTAAGCAAGCTGATAGAAATAATAGAAGATATAACGAATTAAAAAGCGCCGCGTTAATTACGCGGCGTTTTATTTTAAAGTAAATAGTATGAGTCTCTTTCGATATTTGCGGTTTCAACAGCCTCTTGCTCTCCACCGCCGCCTCCGCCAGAAGAAGCATTAGACAACGGTCCTAACTCAATAAAGAGCTTTATACCGAAGATTAGCAGATAGATAAATCCAACAATGAGAAGAATTTTCGGTATTAACAACAGCTTGCGCGATTCATTATACTTTTCTTCCAAAGCAATATTCTTCATTGCTTTTTCATATTGCTCGATCTTCTTTTGCGTTTCTTCCTTAGTTTCTAAATATCTGTTTTGCTTGAATTTCGATTTATCGTGTAGCGTTACTTCACGAGGATCGTTAACCATTCGTGTTTTCGTTTCTTCCAATTTTTCAGAAACAATAACATTCTTTTGCCACTCTTTTTCTCGAGCGCATTTTTCACACACCTCGGCGGCATTCGGATTTTTATTACCACAGCAACATAACCAAGAAGTGTTACCAAACTGCGGCACAACCTTTGTAGGAAATTTTTCCTCGGCAGAACGATAGATGTTTACTCGGGAATAAACCATCTTAGTAATATTGTCAAGATCTTTATACTTCCTCGAATCACCCGCTACAACCGTATTAATATCGACAACTTCTCCGTTTGCATACTCAACCGATAAAAGCACGAGCTCTATCTTGGTAAAATAAGTTTCGGGCAACGGTATGTATACACACGCGCCAAAGGTTTCGCACTTATCGATATATTGTTTTTTATTCGAATCCTTAAATTTCAGATCAACATCATCCTTACCGATGATGCCAAAGGTAAGCAAATCGTGCGAATATTCAAAATCGATATGAGCATAAGGGATATTTTGATTAAGATAACAATTAATACGAACGTCAAGCTTTTTCAATTGACGATCGGTAATATTCTTAAAAATAAACGAAGCGAATATATCGTAAGTATCACGATCTGACACAATGTATCCCTCTTCCATATCGATAGGGCTATCGGGAAGAATAAAAGGATATTCAAGATATTTTACAACTCTTAAAGAACGCATTCTATCTTGCTTTTGTCTTAATATATGCTCTTTTTCAACCGGCTTACAATTGCTTTTCATTGTCTACCCTCAATAAATCAAAAATATTGTTCGATATCGTTGAGAATGCCTTTTCTTGTATATGCGTCTATAAATTCAAAAGGAGTATTATCTGGATTTCTTAAAGTACAGCCTTGTGCGTATTCAATACGTTTATATTTAACTGTCAACTCAAACGGTTCATCAATTGTATAAACCTTTGCGTTATCAATATTTTTAACCGCATCGCAAACCGCTTGATAAATTTCATCGCAAACTGCCTCGGGATGCTTGCTTATACAGTTATTCCAAGCAAGAGATTGCTTTGTGATGACCGTTTTTACCCACGGGAACGATTCTTTAGCTTGGGCTACACAAATATCGTCCGAAGACACAAAGAGCGTTTTAACCCCTCTTTTACCCGCTATAGCGGCATCCATTTGTAGTTCTCCGACTTCATTGCCGTTTATTTGATGCGAAACAAAGGTAGAAGACGAATAAACGTGTGCTAGCGTCGCTTTAGGGGTATCGTATGCATGATAACCAATAAACAAAACCCCGTCAAAGCTATCGTCGATTCCAGGGAAACGCAAACGACTTCCGGCACCGATTATAAATTTACAACGTTTATCAAACAAGGTATAATCGAGATTGATACCGCTACCGTGACAATCCCAAATGACCACCTCATCGGCACCGTTGTCAAATAATGCCTTTGCAGCCGCGTTAGCCTCACGTATTCCCTGCTGAACAGCGAATTGATAGTTTTTTGTGCCTTCGGCAAGGCCTTGTCCATATGCGCCTACAACGCACGCCAAGCCTTCTAAATCAACACTGATACAATATTTAGTTCCCATAGTGCACTCCGCCTCTTGAAAAATTAAAAATTTCAAGTATAATGATAGTATAAAAGAACAGAAAGGTTATATTTATGGAAAAAAGCGAACTTAAAAACATCAAACTATTTGTTCTGGATATGGACGGTACAATTTATTTGGGCGATAAAATTCTACCCGGTGCAATCGAATTTGTCAAGACTGCACGTGAAAGCGGAAGAAAGGTAGCGTTCTTTACCAATAATGCATCGAAGAACCCCATGAATTACGTTGACAAGCTCAACAGAATGGGATTCGGCGCGACAAGAAGCGATATCGTTACCGCAGGCGACGTTACTATCGAATATTTAAAACGCAACCATCCGAACGAAGCGGTATATCTTGTTGGCACACCTGCACTTGAACAGTCCTTCACCGAATCAGGTATATCTCTTTCGGAAGATGCTAATATTGTCGTAAGCTCCTTTGATACGACGCTTACTTACGAAAAGCTCGTTATCGCTTGCGATTTGATAAGAAACGGTGCGAAGTTCTATTGCACTCATCCCGACTTCAACTGCCCTACCGAAAACGGCTTTATCCCCGATAGCGGCGCAATTGCGGCATTGATCACCGCATCCACCAATGTAGAGCCCAAATATTTCGGAAAGCCCTATAAGGAAACTGCCGACATGATCTCTGAGCTTTACGGCGTCCCCTTCAGCGAAACCGCTATCGTAGGCGACAGACTTTACACCGACATTGCATTAGGCAAAAATAACGGTTTGATGTCTGTTTTGGTACTTTCCGGCGAAACCAAAATCGAAGATGTTAATGAATCTAACGCCCCTGATATTATTCTCGACGGCATTGGTGAAATCATTAAATATTTTTAAAATATCCAAGACGAAGACCGTTAACAGAATCGCCTCTTCCAACACTTACGATAATACCAAAAGCACCGACAGGCATTTCTGCCATATAATCAAACGTTAAGTCTTCTCTGCACAATCTATTAATAATACGCCTGGTGTTCTCTCCAACGGGGAGAACATCTTTTATTATGCCGTTTCGTTTCTTTTCTGCCAAATAATAAAGCAGCTGACCAAAATGAGCTTTATCGGGAAGACCGTTAACGTCGGAATTAACTCTTAAAAGGTACAGATAATCACCATCGGTTACGTTAGGACGACCTACAGCAACCATAGCGTTATCATCGGGAGTAAAGATAAATCTCACAGGCGCAATTCTAAGATAAGTCAATGCGGAATAATAACCAAGCGCACGCGCAAATACAGTTTCAAAGCTTCCGCCCAAGCCAATGCGCAAAATATTGTTTTTAGAGACCGAATTGCACAGAACAAGCGAAACAACTGCGTTATAACCGGATACAAACGCTCCAAAATGCTCGCCCGTAAGGTTAACTGTTTTCTTTTCTGCATTCTTAAAAACGCTTCGATCAACAGATTCGATTGTTTCTGTACCCTTAGTGAACATAACCTTATCGGCAGTAACGACTTCGCCGACTTTTACAATGTTAAGAGAGCCCGCCTTTGCCTTTTCACAAAGCTTCTGAGCCTTTGAAGGTTTAGCAACAAGGAATCTCTTTGTTTCTGCCGCAGAGAGGCTATTTCCAACAGAATCGAGGTCAACCGTAAGTCCGTTATTCAAAGATAATAACGAATAAAGACCGCTATAGGAATGCTTTAAAAGCTTTTTAAGAATGCCTTTGTTCTTAATTTCTTGATGATCGTATGCAAAAATCAAGTTGCCAGCATTTCCATCGGGCTCTTTTCCCTTTACAACGGCTTCCGCTGCGTTGAATACATCCATAATCGTAAATGAATCCGAACATTCAACATCTTTTATAAAACGCGAAAAAACGTTGCTGATGCGCGCCTCATTGATATTAACCGCGTTAATTTTCTTATATAAAACAGAATGCAAACCAAAGGAAAGATCTTCGGTAATATTGATGTTTTCGAAATTTGCGTTCATATGAACTCCTCCAATTAAATTTTCGAGCAGTACATTACGTCATCACAGTGCGAATCGATTTTCACATCGACAATATCGCCCACTTTAACGTTTTCTGCATCGAAGCCCGCATTCAAATATTGTTCCGTATGTCCGTATGCTACACCGTCAACGATTTTTTCAACAAGACACGAAGCGAACTGACCTATCTTCGAGTCAAGTATTTCCTTTTTAATATCAAAGCATACCGAAATAAGACGAGTGTTTCTATCGGAACGTTCATCCTTCGGCACCTTTAACGGCATATCCGCAGCAATTGTTCCGGGACGTTCAGAATACGGAAAAGAATGCACGTGGAAAATTTTAAGATTCTTTATGGTTTCGACCGTCTCGATAAAATCGTATTCACTTTCTCCGGGGAAACCGACGATAATATCTGCCGAAAGCATACAGTTGGGAATATACCTTCTTATAAGATCAATCTTTTCGCATATTTCTTTCTTTCTATACGCGCGTTTCATTCCCGAAAGCACGGAATCACTGCAGGATTGAAGCGAAAGATGCATATGCGGCATAAAATTATCGAGCTTAGAAACACTATCCAAGAATTTTTCGGTGATAATATTCGGCGACAAGGACCCAAGTCTTAATCGCTTAACACCTTCAACCGCAGATACCTTTTCGATCAATTCATAAAGCGGTATTTTGTTGTAAGCGCCAACCTCAATGCCGGTTAAAATAATTTCCGAATAACCGTTCGCAACAAGACGTTTAACCTCGGAAATTACGTTTTCGGCAGATCTAGAACGTACCGGTCCACGGCACTTAGGAATAATACAATAAGTGCATTTGCCGTTGCATCCATCTTGAATTTTCACAAATGCACGGCACTCGGAAAACAAATCATCCTCGCCGTTAATATAAAGCTCCTCATAAGGTGCGCAATCCATCGGCTTAACAACGTCGACTTCCGAATTAACATTACCGAGTATAACATCGACTACGGCGCCTTTATTGTTATTACCGCCAACGTAAATTACGTTTTCAATATCTTTAAAACCGTTTTCAAGCTGTGCCGCACATCCGATAACAAGCACTTTTCCCTTTGCTGCAAGACGTCTTACGAGCTGACGGCTTTTTCGCTCACTTTCGCTTGTGACAGCACAAGAGTTTACGATATAATAATCGCACTTGTCTTTTTTAGTGACAATGCATCCGTTTTCGCGCAATCGTTCCGCAATCGCGCAGGACTCATACAAATTCACACGGCAACCGAGCGTTTGAATACTTACAGTAATATTCTTTTTGTTTTTAACCTTAGCAACTGCAGAAAGATATTCTTCTTCGGTACACAGCAAATTGATTGCGTCGAGCAACGCTTTCGCCGTAAGCGTCTTTGGAAAGCTTAACAGCTCTGCTAATTGTTCCCTTCTATCAGAAGAATCGGGAGTTCCGGAAAAACCGTCCTCATAAAAGCGAAGCTTTGAAATTTGAGATCGATTTCTTATTTTATCGTCGGCAAACGGTAACAAAAGCTCTCTCAAAACAGAAGAATCGATGCCCTCTACACCAAGAAGACCGTCCGCAGAAGCCTGCGCCTTACGGCGCTCTTTTCCCGAGATCGCAGGAGTGTAAACGTTGTATACAGTACCCTTGATAATCCCTTTTAATTTCGAACGAATAAAATTACCAGCACGATCACTGTCCGCCAATAAAATTATTCCCTTTTCATTGGAAAGTCGTTTTAACAACGCTTTCTTTTCTTCATTCTTAAATATTGCAAATCCGTCGAGCGTTATGATCGGAGAAGCCACAACAAGGCTAAGCTTGGATTTATCGTATTTTCCTTCAACGATGACGGGAAATTTTAAATTAAGCTTTTCTTCCATACGTACAAATCCTGTAAAAAGCAAGTTCGAGAATTCTCAATGGGTTGCCACGATAACTTTTGATTTTTTTATCGGCTAAATTAAGCTCATTGATTGCAAAATTCAACGAGCTAACGTCGGTTTTTCCGAGCGCAGAAGCTTTTTTACTGCAAAGCCACGAAGGAATTTTGGACTCCTTAGAAATTGCATCAAGACTCTTTCCGGAATCAATGCCTAACTTGATAATAAGCATATCCGCATATTCCTTTGCGAGAAGACCGATAGCCTTCGGGATTGTTTCACGATCCAAATCAAGGCTTGTTAAAATCTTATTCGCTAAAACGACGTCTCTTCTGATAAGTGAATTTACCATATCAAAATACTTATATTCACTGTTGGAGCAGCAATATTTTCTTACGTCGTATACACTTATCGGATTTCCGCTATATATCTCTGCAAGCTTTAAAATTTCGCCTTGAAGGATATACATATCGCTTCCGCAAACACTGATTAATTCGCGCGGCACAGAAGGATCAAACTTAATATTTTTCGCGTTAAAATGTCTCGAAATCCAAGTGGACAATTTATCGGATTTTTCGTTTTCAAATTCAACGACCAGACCATTTTCGCGTACCGCCTTAACGAAGGAATTCAAAAGCTTTTTGGATGCTTTTTCCTTGTCGTCATCATCATCGTGGCGCAATACGGTAAGAATGGTTAAATAATCAGGTATATCCGAAAAAACTCTCGCGTATTCGTTGACATCGTTTTCTGAAAGCTTTGCAGACTCTATATTTATTATTTCAATCAACTTTATATCCCACATGTAAGGCAACGAATAGATCGCATCTTCAAGATCGCTGATAGAATCCTCCGCAGCGTTAAAATAAATGTGGTTAAATTCAGGTAAAGGTGATGAATCGACCTTATTCCTTATTTGCGCAGTATAGTGATCCTTGGTATACTCCTCGGCACCGCAAAAAAGGAAAACACCCGAAATATTATTCTCTTTTAGCTTGGTCTTTAATATATCAAGGCTCATAAACTTCCTTATCGCTGTCGCCGTCGTAATAAGTAATCCTTAAGGTATCATCAAACGTATTAACATAACCAACATTTGACGTGTTTTCAACGTCTTCAATTTTGAAATACATTTTATCCAGCCGAGCATCAATTAAATCTTCATCGGAATAGCTATTAAAAATTGCAATATCGTAATTATTCACAGCAGGAAAACCATCTATAAATACGTTAACAGTTTCGTATCGATTGGAAAACGAAAGCAGCTTTGAATTGTTCAACTGCTTCGCGCTGATTAAATGCACGTCAAAATTATAGGTTTCAAGGTTAATTTCTGTATTATATTCGATTATATCACATTTTCTTTTGTTTGCCAACAATTTTATTTCATTATATACGTCTATTTCGTAAAAATTTTCAGGGGTTGGCAGATATATTTCAGATACGGAAAGCTTACCACTGAAAAGATTAAGTTTTTTCAACGTGTAATCATCGTAATTTGTAACAACGTATTTATCGAGCGACGTTAACCCGTTTTTGAAAACGGTTTCCGGAGTTGCGGAATATCCGCCGAAATCATAATAAATTTCAGTTTCGTCATTTCTGAAAAATACGTATTCTCCGTTACCTTCACCGTATTCTATAATGGTAAGACCCTTTAATTCATAACTGTTAAGAATTCCGCAGAAAGCTATTGAAACACAAAAGGCTACCGAGGAGATCACAAAAACCTTAATACGTCTTCTTTCAAAGAACAACAACGCAACTATCATCACAAATGCAATGATGCACGGAACGAATATCCAATCAACGTGGGAAGATAATTTTCCGACATCCGCTTTGTGCACGCCTTCGCTAACACTTGTTATGAGATCGAATATATAACCCGCAGGCTTTGCAATAATCATGGCAAGCGGCATACAAACGACCGAAACAACGATTGCGATCAACGCAAAAATCAAAGCGTACGAGAATATCGGAACAACCAAAATGTTCATAAACGGTGAAATATAAGAAACCGAATCAAAGATCGTCAGTACAATACCAAAAGAAAACGCAGACGTAGCAAAGGACAACAACGCAGGAGTAATGATTGCATTTATCGAAGAATAAATTATTTTTACATACCGTTTCCCCGCATCCTCGCCTCTTTGCTTAAAGAAGGCGTTAATACGCTCCAATATAGGCTCGGAGACCAATATTGCCAAGCTTGCAATAAAAGATAACTGCAAGCTCACAGAAAACATCGAATATGGATTAAACATCAATAGAATTGCCAATGCAATAAAAAGCGACGTAATGCTATCTGCGCGTTTCATAAACATTTTAGAAAGCATTATCGCAATTAACATAATCGATGCACGGGTTATGCTCGGCGTAAATCCGACAAATGCGGCATAAAGCAAAACAACAAATGCCGAAATGCAGCCAGCCGTTTTCTTATTGACAGAGAGCAAAAGCAAAAATCTATGCAGGCACATTGCGATCAAAGTTACGTGCAGACCGCTGATTGCCAAAATATGCGAAACTCCGGTTGAACCGTAGACAGCATATAAATATGAATCAATGCCGCTTTTATCACCGATAGTTATAGCATTTGAAATAGCATCCGAAAACTCAAAGTCCTCATAAAGTTCCGCCGAAGATTGTACAACAAAATGTCTTGCCGTACAAAACAAGCCGCTTCCCTTTTCGGTTTTAGTAATTTCTCCGTTCGCCGATAATGCTATATCATTCGAAAAGTAACTTTCGCTGTTTTGAAATTTATATTCAACTTCAGCAACAACGGTATCACCCGCAACCATTTCATCAAGATTGGAATATGTATACATACGAATATTTTCGCCTTTATCAACCCCGATCTTTGAAGACAACACTTTAAGTTCAACGTAATTTTCCTTTATCTCTACCAATTCAAAGGTTGCAACGTCTTCTTTGCCATGGAATTCACTCAAAGAAGAAGCCGAGAGATTGTACAGACCAACACGAAAAACGCCAAAAGAGAAAGCGGCAACCGCAAAGGTAGCCGCTATAATCTTTTTATAATTAAATTTACCAAAAATTGCAAAATAAGCATATGTGCACACGGAAAGGACGGCTATCGCAGCAAATATCGCGCACAAAGAGAAGGTGTCGATATTGAACACTTTAACGCCAAAAACAACACCGATTGCAAATATCGATACCGCAATTGCAATGTAACGCTTTCCAAACACGTTTTAAATTCCTTATTTAAGCAAGTTTTACAGGGAGCTTTTCGCCGCCAAGAATATGGAAGTGAAGATGCTTAACGCTTTGGCCACCATCTTCGCCAACGTTAGTAATAACACGATAACCGTTGGCAAGTCCGCATTCCTTAGCAACAACCGGAATCGCCTCGATAACCTTAGCGATATCACAAATATTAGAAGGATCGGCACAATCAATAGAATCGATGTGTTTTTTGGGCACAACGAGAACGTGAACCTTCGCATTGGGATTTATGTCCTTGAATGCGAAAACGTATTCGTTTTCATAAACCTTTGTAGAAGGAATATCGCCGTTAATAATTTTACAGAATAAGCAATCCATTAAAATGCTCCTTATTTGATTTGAGATGCAAGAACATTTTCAGCTTCAGCAAGTGCATCGGGAATCTTGGTAGCATCCTTACCGCCAGAAGAAGCGTTATTAGGTCTGCCGCCACCGCCGCCACCTACGATGGGCGAGATAGCCTTGAGAAGATTGCCTGCGTGAGCGCCATTCTTAATAGCGGTTGCGCCACAAGCGGAAACCAAAAGAACCTTGCCTTCGTTTACAGTCGAAAATACGCAAACAGCGTTTTCGTCTTTCGAAACAATTTTATCTGCAGAATCACGCAATGCATCAACGGTGGCACCGTCAAAGCTTGCTCTGACGAGCTTTGCACCCTTAACGTCAACAGCATCCGCATAAGCCTTATCAACTGCCTCGGAAGCAGCCTTGAGGTTCATAGCGTCGAGTTCTTTCTTAAGGCGCTTGGTTTCATCGAGAATCTGTTCGGTTTTTTGTATAATATCATCTTTGCTAACTGCTTTAACTGTTTTTCTTACGTCTTCAATAAGCTTACCGTCATTACGCATAGCGGAATAGGTATTCATACCGGTCATAAGCTCGATTCTTCTTACACCTGCTGCAACGGAAGCTTCGGAAACTATGCGCATAAGTCCCAAGCAACCGGTAGCGGAAACGTGAGTACCGCCGCAAAGCTCAACGGAATAATCGCCCATGGATACAACACGTACCAATGAACCGTATTTTTCTCCGAATAATGCCATTGCGCCCTTTGCGCGAGCTTCATCGGGAGTCATAACCTCGGTGGTAACAGCAGCGTTTGCAAGAATCTGTGCATTAACAGCCACTTCGACCTCAAGAAGCTCTTCCGCTGTAAGAGCAGAGCCGTGAGTGAAGTCAAATCTGCCGCGCTCGTCGGTTACGTAAGAGCCTGCCTGCTCGACGTGGGTGCCTAAAACCTTGCGGAGAGCTGCTTGAAGAAGGTGGAGTGCGGAGTGATTGCGACGAATCGCATCTCTTCTTAAAACGTCGATTTTTGCAACCGCTTTGCCCTTTTCAAGTGTGCCTTCTTCAACATGACCGATGTGCAAATACTGGCCTTCAGGAGTCTTTTGGGTATCGGTAACAACGAAACGGCATTTATCGGTAACAATAACACCGGTGTCGCCTATCTGTCCGCCGCCTTCCGCATAGAAGGGAGTCTTGTCAGTGATAACGGTAGCGTTACCGCCGGCAAGGAAGCCAACGTCTTCGGAATCGGAGATAATGTATTCAATGTTACATTCACATTCATTTTCAGTATAACCAACAAATTCAGTAGCCTTGGATTTGTCGATCATTGCAAGAGCATCGCCTGCCCAACCTGCATCGATATTAGCTCTAGCTTCTCTTGCGCGTTTTTTCTGTTCCTGCATCAAAGCACGGAAGGCCTCTTCGTCCACAAGAATTCCCTTTTCCTCGGTAATTTCCTTGGTAAGATCAATCGGGAATCCGTATGTATCGTAAAGTTTGAATACGTTTTCGCCGGAAAGGACCTTTTCGCCGCTTGCTTCGGTTTCGGCAATCATTTTCGAAAGGATGGAAAGACCTGCATCAAGAGTTTGTGCAAAACGGTCTTCCTCTGCCTTGATAGTCTTCTTGATGTATTCCTTACGCTCGGAAAGCTCGGGATATGCACCGCAGTTGTTTGCAATTACAACGTCACAAACTTCACCAAGGAACGTGCCCTTAATACCAAGAAGTCTGCCGTGACGTGCAGCACGACGAAGAACACGGCGAAGGATATAACCTCTGCCCTCGTTGGAAGGAATAACGCCATCGCCAATAAGGAAGGTAGCGGTTTTGATGTGGTCGGTAATTACACGAATAGAAACGTCGTTATCGGACGAGCTACCCTTATATTCCTTGCCGCAAAGCTCACAAACCTTGTTGAGAATGCTTCTGTTGGTGTCAACCTCAAAGAGGTTACCAACGTCTTGCATAACGCAAGCAAGTCTTTCAAGACCCATGCCGGTGTCGATATTGGGATGAGCAAGCCTTGTATATGTACCGTTACCGTCGCTATCAAACTGAGTAAATACTATATTCCAAACCTCAATAAATCTATCGCAGTCGCATCCAACCTTACAATCAGGCTTGCCGCAACCGTACTTTTCACCACGGTCAAAATAGATTTCAGAGCAGGGGCCGCAAGGACCGGAGCCGATTTCCCAGAAATTATCATCCTTGCCAAAGCGAACTATACGTTCAGCGGGGATGCCATTTTTAACCCAAATATCAAAAGCTTCATCGTCTTCAAGATAAATACTGGGGTAAAGTCTGTCTTCAGGAATACCCATTACCTTAGTAAGGAATTCCCAAGCCCACGGAATTGCTTCTTCCTTGAAATAGTCGCCAAAGGAAAAGTTGCCGAGCATTTCAAAGAAGGTACCGTGACGAGCGGTTTTACCAACATTATCGATATCGAGAGTACGAACACACTTTTGGCAGGTGGTCACACGCTTGCGAGGGGGAACTCGTTCGCCGGTAAAGTACTTTTTAAGAGGTGCCATACCTGCATTGATAAGAAGCAACGAATCGTCATCCTGCGGTACGAGAGGAAACGAATTCATGCAAAGGTGTCCCTTGCTTTCGAAAAATTCAAGATATTTTTTGCGAATTTCATTGAGTGAAATGGGTTGCATTTTATTTATGATCCTTTCAGATTTTTAAACAGATTTAATTAGAGCCACTAGACTCTTCATCGGTTGATTCTACGTCAGACGAAGATTCATCGGGTGTTATTATAATTGCGGGAACATCCTTAGATGTGCTCCAACGAATTCCCTTTTCTGCACAATAAAGCTTTGCGTTAGATTCATCCTCGGCGATCACAACGGCATTTTCGCAACCGTTCAAAACGTAGTCACCGATAATAATTTCGGGATTGTTGATATAAATAAATTCAAGACCTGTACAACCGTCAAAAGCTCGCTCCTGCAATTCCGAAACGTTAGACGGAACGGTGAATTCCTTAAAAGAGCTGCAATAGGAGAAGGCTCTAATACCGATTCTGGTTATTTTAGAGGGGATAATCACCGTTTCAAGCGCTTCGCAATGGTTAAAGCAGTAAGAGGGTATTTCGGTTACTCCGCTTCCGAACGAGATCGTCTTTAACGAATTACACCAAGCGAATGCACGCGAGCCTATCGAGGTTACCGAATCGGGTATACGGATAGATTCGAGCTTATCGGCGTAATAAAACGCACTTTCTTCGATCGTTTCAACAGAGCTGGGGATCTTGACAGAAATCACGTCTATTTCAGTATCGTGAAAACAAAGCGAGCCGATTACTTTTACAGGCTTACCGTCAATCGACGAAGGTATGGATACCTCACCCTTGCCATCCTCGGCAATATACTTTGTGATTTTTATATAATCCTTGTAAACGTCATAAGAAAAGTCATCGTTTTCGGCAGATGTTAAGTAGTCGTCCGGCATTTTCGATTCCTCAACACCGGTAACCGCTGTTTTTGCTTTTTTCAACAGTGTGTCGCAAGAGCATAGGGAAAGACAAATCACCGAAGCAAGCAACAAAAGCAAGAATCTTTTCATTAAATATATTCCTTTCGGGTATTTCCTATTGATTATAACATCAAGAATGTATTTTGTCAATTTACATTAATATAAAAACACAGATTTTTATTGACAATATTGCAAATAAAGTTTAAAATATACTCGACAAATTTTACAAGAAAGGTTTAACACAATGGATAAGACAACTTTCGCATCCTATCGCAAATTTTATAATGATCAGCTTTTGAAGGACTGCATCCCTTTTTGGATGAACAGCGACCTTCTTGACAAAGACAACGGCGGTTATATCACCAGCGTTGACAGAGAAGGCAAAGCCTACAACACCGATAAATCCGGTTGGTTCCAAGGCAGATGTCTTTGGACCTTCTCCCGTCTTTGCAACGTTTACGGCATCAAGCCCGAATGGGAAGAAGCCGCAAAGCTCGGAAAAGACTTTATTGACAAGCACATTGCAGACACCGACGGCAGAATGTATTTCACTCTCACCAAGGAAGGTCTTCCTTTGAGAAAGCGCCGTTACTTCTTTACTGAAAGCTTTTACGTTCTTTCGATGGCCGAATACTCCGTAATGAGCGGCGACAAAGAGGCTCTTCGCAAGGCAGAGGAATGCTTCGAAATGATGCTCGCTATCTTCCGCGATGGCAACGCTGACCCCTATAAGATCACTCCCAAGGGAATCGCTTCCACTCGCGAAGATCGTGCTGTATCTTACCCCATGGTACTTATTAGCAGCGCTCAGACCTTGCGTCGTGCCGATCCCGAAAAGGCAGAATACTACACCAAGGTTGCTCAGGAAATGGCTGATATTATTATCAACATCCACTACAAGCCCGAGCTCGGCTGTGTTCTTGAAACCGTTGGTCCTAACGGTGAATTTATTGACAATCCCGCAGGCAGAACTATCAACCCCGGTCACTCTATGGAAAACAGCTGGTTCCTTATGAACCAAGCTATCTACACCGGCGACAAAGAGCTTCTTGCAAACGCTCTCAAGATTTTGGACGTTTCGCTCGAATGGGGCTGGGACAAGGAATACGGCGGATTTATTTACTTTACCGACGTAAGCGGTCGTCCCTGCGAGCAGCTTGAACACGACATGAAGCTTTGGTGGGTACATAACGAAGCATGTATCGCTACCCTTCTCGCTTATAGCATCACAAGCGATGAAAAATATTGGAAATGGTTTGAAAAGGCTCATTTCTATGCATTCGGTCATTTTGCAGATAAGGAATACGGCGAATGGTACGGTTATCTCCACAAGGACGGCACCGTTTCTCACACCCAAAAGGGTTCTATGTGGAAGGGTCCCTTCCATCATCCCAGATTCCTTATGTGCTGCGAACACATCTTCGCTTGTCTTGAAGAAGGCGTTCCCGTTAAATCGCTCCTTTAATCACACGGTTTAAGGTGCTTCTATGAAAAAAATATCGTTTATTCTCTGCATCGCTTTGTTGCTTTCGGTATTTGCCCCAGTGGCACTTGCCGAAGGCTACGGCAGCAGCTCTAAAAAGCTTTTAGTAACTCACGTCAACGTTAATTATGCCGAATACGAGGGTGCGGGCGTTATATACACCGCATCAAGCGACGGAACTATTGCACAGTACGGTTCTTTCAATTGGTGGAACGTTATCACCTTTAAATGGAGTAGCTCCGAAAAGTGCTTTATAGTTGAAAACGTCAACACCTCGATGAATGTCGCAAAAGATACTACAAAGATACCCGAAAACGGATTTGTATTTTGCTGCAACACCGGCAACGACTATCCTTCGCTTGGCGATAACAGCAAGCCTAATTATACTACCAAGGAAATGAACGACACTTGTGCATATACTTCCTTGGTTAAAGCAGGCGACAAGGCCTATCTTTACGGCGTTGATATTCTTAACGGTACCGTCGACACTAATGAAGAACTTTGGTATACAGATTCCTTTGAAAGCAATGCGTTTATCAAAATCGGTTCTGAAGAAAACGGTCTTAAGGCATACAACCCCGAAACCGCAAGCGAAAAAAAGCCTACTGTTAAGCTCGGCGTTAACGCTATCAACGGCGGCATCGGCGAGGGTCAGGCAATGATCCTTACCCCTTCCTATGCCAAAACCATTTCCGAAAAGAACAACAACTATAGTTGGTGCACGGTTGCGGTATTTGATTGGAGCGCAAAGGACGACGCATACATTTTGATTTCTCGCGACACTTCGGTTGGCAACGGTATGCAAAAGAATGCTATTATCCCTCCGAACGGATTTGCGGTTTCTGTTAACAAAGGCAACAATTATCCTGCTCTTGGCGATAGCTCAAGACCTAATTATGTTAATCAGACCGCTTCCAATTTTTACGATAAAATAGCAACAATCGAAATCGGTTCAAAGGTTTATCTTGAGGGCATCGACCTTTCGAAGAACACAATCAAGTACGAAGGTGACGCCAAGTACTATTATGATTCTTCCAAGTTCAAAACAAAGGCGTTTTTAGTTTTCAGCGACGAAAAGCCCGACAATTGCTATGCCCCCAACACAAGCAACATCATTCCTACACCCGAAATAACCAATACCGAAGAATTCTTTGGCCAAACCGACGTCCAGATCAATTGGAACAAAGTTGACGGAGCTTCCAAGTATTACGTTTCGGTTCTTAATAGCACTATCAACACCAACGGCGCGACCGTCATCTCCAAGGAAACTAGTGATACCTACGTAAAACTTTCGACGTCTTCGCTTAACGTGGGATCCAAATACACGGTAAACCTCTACGCTACAAGCGCTTCGGGATCTTCCTGTGTAGCAGTGTACGATTTTGTAGTATGCAGCGACCGTGCTTTTAACAGTCCGTTTAAAGGAAAAAACGTAGTTGCTTTCGGTGATAGCATCACCGCTTGGAAGGGTTGGGTTTCGATGATGTACGGTGAGATCGGCACCGAAGTTATCAACTCCGGTGTAGGCGGCGATACAACCGTTCACGCGCTCAATAGAATTCAAAAAGACGTTATCGATAAAAACCCCGATTTAGTAATCATTAACTTCGGTATGAACGATCAGGCTGTTAATCCTTCCACTGGCAAAAACCTCACCTCGATCGAAAAGTACGAAGAAAATTACAGAACTATTATCGATAAAATCCTTGCAACCGGATCTGATATCATCCTTGTTGCAGTTCATGACGTTTGCAATTCAAAGTATGGCGGCGGAACCCCCGTTTACAATGAGAAGGATTCTACCGGAACTAATTATGTCGACCGATTCAACGAGGTCGTCAAGAAGCTTGCCGACGAATACAAGCTCGGTTTTCTTGATATCAATTCCCTTGCGGAAAACCAACTTGAATCTATGATTCAGGATGGCATCCACCTTAATGATAAAGGTCAGGAAAACTACTGCAAGTGGATTTCCGATTACTGCTTTGAATATGCAGAAAAAACCAATTTCGGAGATGGTACCTCCGAAGACGTTTCCGAGGACGTTTCTAACGAAGTTTCCAGCGAAGCTTCGGATGACGTTTCAGATGAAGTTTCGGACGAAGCTTCCGAAAATCCTTCCGACGTTTCAAACGCAACCTCAGATAGCGAACAAACCTCTGATGATTCTTCGGACTCGACCGTTACGACCGATAATGGTATGAGTTCAACCGAAATTGCAATAGCAACAATTATAATGTTCATTGGCATTTCTGTTATCGGCGTAATGTTTATCAAGGTTATCAAGAAAAACAAAAAATAAATATCTCATATGATAGGCCGAGCAAATCGGCCTTTCATATTTTTTTAATCCTTTGCAACCAAATTCATCTTTCAAGGGTATTATTATATGAAGGAGGTGAAAGCCGATGTCAAA
Organism: Clostridia bacterium; assembly: GCA_017560145.1. Taxonomy (GTDB): domain Bacteria; phylum Bacillota; class Clostridia; order Oscillospirales; family CAG-382; genus Coliplasma. The sequence goes on from JAFYON010000063.1 coordinate 29,227, forward strand.
TGAACTGCATAATCAAAATGAAATCGAATCGATAATCAATCGCAATTCATCAACAGTTTATAAGATTGCATTTATCCGAACGGGTAATACATATGATGCCGAGGATATTATGCAAGAGGTGTTTTTGCGTTTCGTGAAACGCAAACCAATCTTCGAAAGCACCGAACACGAAAAGGCTTGGTTTATAAAAACAACGATAAACCGCACCAAAAGTCTGTTCGGCACGCCATGGAAGAAAAACATTGTACTTACCGAGGACGTTAAAATTTCCGAGCAGAATGATGCTATTGCGCTTTTGGAGCTCATTTTAACTCTTCCGAATGACATTTCAACCGCAATACATCTTCATTATTACGAAAATATGCCCATTAAAGACATTGCGCAGATTATGAACAAGAGTGAATCGGCTATCAAATCACTTCTTTTCAGAGGACGCAAAATGTTAAAGCTTGAATTAACAGATACCTTGAAAGGAGAATAATCATGCAGGAAAAGGATTATAGAAACGCATTTGAAAATTTAAAGCCGTCGGACGAATCGTTAAAGTCAACGATAGCGCTATGTAAAGATACCAAGAGCAGCCGTAGTCCGATTTTAAAGGGTTCGATGATTTTATTATGTGTTTGCATATTGATTTCATCTATATTCGTTGCTTTTTATGAAAGAGAAAACCCCGTGTTGGAAAACGTTTCAACAGAAGGTTCTTTTGTCGAAAACGGAAATTCCATTGAAGGAAATCTTTCTATAGACGATTCCGAGAAAAACGAAGATTTCAAGAACGGCGTTAAGCAGCTTTACAATACCGACGAAATTGTCGATAAAATTAACCAAATCGATGAAAGAAACAAGAAAATCAAAGAAACATTTTCTTACGAAAACGGAACTCAACACGTCGAGGGCGTCGAATCGCTATACGGTTCTTGTGGCGCAGATAGTTCAATTTCGGGAAACGACTTTTCCGGTGGTGCAAGTATGGCCACCCCTTCGTATACCTTTGCAGAATCGGCAAAAATTCAAACAAGCGACTACATAAAATACTTTGGCGAATACATATATCGCATCGGTTTTGGCTTAAACGGCGACGATCATATTTTAAGAATTTTCAAAGCCGACGGACAGGAATTATCTGTGATAAGCAAAACCTACATAGACATTTTGGGAATTGAAGGGATTTTGATACACGGAAACGTTCTAATTGTGTACGGAGATGCCAACGGTAAAGAAGAAACCACTTGCGCTCTCTACGATGTCTCCGACCCGTATGAGCCTAAATTTATCAACAAATTTATTCAAGAAGGTACAATTTTATCCTGCACCGTTTTAGACGGCAAGCTTTATCTGATAACCTCTTATCACATCAACATTCCAATCGACATTGAAGACACCACCGGCGACCAAGCAAGTGCTACGCCGGAAGAACCTGTTTTTGATGCAGACGTTCTGGTGCCCGAATTCAATAATGAGCCTATTTGGGACATCTTCCCTATTTATTTGACCGAAGCAAGCCAAAGCATTTATCATACGGTAATTTCTTTGATTGATATCGAAAAAAAAGAACTTGTTTCCGGAATCTCGGTTCTCGGTAATATCGACAACGTATTCCAGACCAAAGATTCATTATATCTTTTTGAAGCCATTTCACCGTATCAATTCGAATCGTTATCACCCGAATTGATAGATGAAGCAAACCTGCCTACAAACGAATCTAAAATATACAAAATCGAAAACATCGACGGAACTCTTGAAATTACTGCAGAAAGCTCTATAATCGGTTCAACTTATTATGACCGAAATATTAAAAACACCGTAACCGAAACCGAAGATTGCTTGCTTATATTTGCGCGCGCACTTTATGCAAATATTCACGAGATCGAATACAACGGCGAAACATTCAAACATTTTCAAACAGACAAGTCAAATTATATTGTATACCTCGTTGATAAAGAAAGTTTAGAGATAAAGCAACAAGGCGTAATTGATTTCGGCGGATATATCCACGAATTCATCTACCACGACAACCGCATATTTTTATCGTCCACCGTTAGTGGCAAAAGTCAGATTTATTATTTTGAATTTTCGGAAGTTGGCATCCCAAACATCCATTTATCCTATGAAACTGATTGGTTGCAAGACTTAAATATGTTAAGAACAACCGGCTCCTCGGAATTGTATTACGGTTTTTCGTATTTCGGAGATGGTTATAATTTAGTTAATCCCCCCGACGAGGATGGGCTTATGATCCATTTGCTGGACTTTAAAGATCCATATGCAATTCGATTGATAGATGTTGAAAAAATCAATTACGAAGGATATACGAGCAGCTCTGCATACTCTAACAGTTCTGAAAATTTACAAACAATTATTAACCCCAAAACGCACGACCTATCGATAATGATTTACGATCATATCGGACCTGAGTTCTTGGTAAACCCCGCTTATTATTGCACTATCGGAATAGAAAACGATACGATTACGTTGAAAAGCGATATTATGATCGGAACGGATGACATAGCAAACAATTATGTAAGAATCTTCTTAAGAGACGATTATTGTTATTTGTTCAACCAAGACTATGCGTTCGTTATCGATGTAAACACCCAAAAGATTATTTCACAATGCACCGCATCCGACAGATTTGAATAGCATTTTGTGATAAATTAATAAAACAAAGATCGCAAAAACGCCCAATTTAAGCAACTTTTTAAGCAAAAACCCTTGATTTTTCATAAAAAACGTGTTATAATTCATAGGATTTTGCGAAAGGCAAAAATACACACACCGTATATGCTTAGCCCGGGTGCACAAAACGTGTTATTAGGCAAGTAAATTCAAAATGCGGTGGCGGGTAAGAAACCCGAAGGAGAAAGACATGGGAGTAGTATCCATGAAACAGCTTCTCGAAGCAGGTGTACATTTCGGTCACCAAACGAGAAGATGGAACCCGAAGATGGCTGAATACATCTTCACCGAAAGAAACGGTATTCACATCATCGATCTTCAGAAGACCGTTAAGAAAGTAGAAGAAGCTTATATGTTCGTTCGCGAAGTTGCAGAAGCAGGTAAGCCCATTCTCTTCGTTGGTACTAAGAAGCAGGCTATGGATGCTGTTAAAGAAGAAGCTATCCGTTGCGGTCAGTACTACGTAAACGTACGTTGGCTCGGCGGTATGCTCACCAACTTCAAGACCATTAAGAAGTCGATCCAGAAGCTTCACAACCTCAACAAGATGGCAGAAGACGGCACCTTCGATCTTCTCCCCAAGAAGGAAGTTGCAGCTCTCCAGAAGGAACTGAACGACCTCGAAAAGAACCTTGGCGGTATCAAGGATATGAAGGGTATCCCCTCTGCAATCTTTATCGTTGACCCCACGAAGGAAAAGAACGCTGTTGACGAAGCAAGAAAGCTCGGCATTCCCGTTGTTGCA
>JAFYON010000064.1 GCA_017560145.1 Clostridia bacterium
AAATAAGAAGCGAGTATGCATCCTCTACCGAAAGGCCGTAACCGTTCGTAAGCTCGCAAACCATTTCTTCGGTAACGAAATCGGGCTTGTTGTTAAGAAGTAATGCGAGTCGATCGAAAATTATTCCGTTGGACGCTTTTGTTTCTTCATAGGTCATAAAGCCACCGCCCTTTTACGTCTGCGAAGAATTATTACGAAGCAGGTGAAATGAGCGGCAGTCGTAATAAGCCACGTCGCAGGATAGGAAATATAAAGGATCTCTATCATGTGAAGCTCTGCAAATACGGTGTAGATCCAGATAACGCGCAAAAGACAAGAGCCCACGAGCGAAACTATCGCCGAAACGAGCGAGGCTCCCAAGCCGCGCAGCATACCCGACATAACCTCCATCATACCGCAAAGGCAATAGGGTGCACCGACAATAAGCAATCTTGTCATACCGACGCGCATCGTTTCGCTTGTTTCAACAGTACCCTCGACACCGAAAAGCGAAAGAAGCTGAGGGCCGAACAAATAGCACGTTCCGCCAAGCACCAAGCCGACGACAACGACCATTCCAAGGCATTCCGCACAAACCCTTTTGACACGGTCGAACCGCAACGCACCCGCGTTTTGTCCCGCAAAGGCAAGCGAAGCGTGATAAAGCGAGTTCATCGCAATATAAATAAGCCCGTCGATGTTTGCCGCCGCGGTGTTCGCCGCCATTGTGGCAGGGCCGAAGCTGTTTATCGACGATTGGATAAGCACGTTCGAAATCGAGAAAAGACATCCCTGCACGCCTGCAGGCACGCCGATCTTAATTATCTTTATAAGCTTATCGCGACGGATGTAAAGATGCTTTATATCGAGCTTACAATAATCGTCAAGCTTTGTAAGATAGCGCAAAACGAGAAACGCCGAAAGGTATTGCGAGATTATCGTTGCAAGAGCAACGCCCAAAACGTCAAGATGAAAAACTGTAACGAAAATAAGGTTAAAACCGACGTTCAAGGCGCCCGAAACCAAAAGGAAGAAAAACGGCCGCCTAGTATCGCCGCGTGCGTTGATTATCGCCGCACCGTAGTTATATGCCATCTGCGCAGGCATTCCCAAAAATATCGTGCGCATATAAAGCGTCGATTGACCGATAACCGTGTCGGGTACACCCATAAGACCGAGCAGAGGCTCGGCGGCGAAAAAGCCGAATATCGAAATGATGATACCGAGAATGCCCGAAAGAGATATCGAGGTATGAACGATGTCCTTTGCCTGCTCATCCCTGCCCGAGCCGAACGCATGAGAGATAGAAACGTTCGCACCTACGGCAAGACCGATAAAAAGTCCGGTAATAAGAGCGGATATCGAGCCTGTCGAGCCGACCGCCGCCAAAGCGGTCTCACCGTCCTGAGCAAAGCGTCCGACGATAACGGTGTCGGCAGAATTGTAAAGAAACTGCAAAACGCCCGTGCCCAAAACGGGAAGCGCATATTTAACTATATTTTTGAATATCGGCCCCTCGGTCATATTCATTCTTGCATTTGATGCCATGACCTTGCTCCCAACAGCAAATTTCAACTAAATTATATTCCTTTTGACCTTAAAGTCAAGGAATTTCGGCAGATATTAAAATTTCTCCGAAACCGCCAAAAAAACTTTGTCCGAAAAAGCACTTTTTGAGTTACTTAATATATGAAAACCAATGACGTCTTGGCTTCTAAAAATAATCAGGAGGATATCAAACAATGAAACTCAAAGCACTTATCGCATCGGTATGCGTTATTGCGATGGCGGCTACTTGTTCGGCTTTTGCTCTTGCAGAATCGACTTCCGAAGCTATCGCTGACGCTTCCGTTGTCGAAACTCCCGCTGACGAAGCGATCGAAGCACCCGCAATCGAAGAAGAGTCCGTTGAAGAAACCGTTATCGAGCGTTCCGAGAAATACAGCAACGAATTCAACGTATTAACGCTCGACTACGTAAACGATTCCGATTGCTTTTACAAATCGGTAAAGGACGCGGTAGCCGATTACGGAACCGGCCTTTACTACCCTGCCTACGAGGGTTATGAAAACGCGCTTCAAGCACACATAATCTATTCGGCAAGAGGCGAATCGGGCGAAGGTCCCAAGGTTCTTCAGATCGAATATGCGCGCGAGGATCTCGAGATCTGCTGGATCAAGATCGGCGTAACCACAATAGAAAGCTATGATCTTAACACAGCGATCTATGAAAGCAACGGCACAGTATTTTACTTCGGCGAATACCACGAAGAAGGCCCCAACGGCTACGGCGGACACATCGTTGAAGGCATTCTTGACGGAAACTGCTATCAGTTCTTTGTAAAAACCGTTGAAGAAGGCAAGCTTATTGTTGACAGCTTGACAAAAGCGGAATAATATTTAACCGTATCCGCTCCGATCTCTCGTTCCTTTCGGGGCGGATACCAACAAAATGCTTCGACAGAGGGATATAATGCTTGAAAACGTATTTCTGAACACGGCGTGCGATAATGCGCTGCGGTCTATCGCCGCAGGGGACAAGGACGCGCTCGCCGTAATATACGATAAAATGCACAGGCAGATATATTCGGTGGCTTGGGCTGTGCTCAACAACCGCCATGATGCCGAAGATGCGTTGCAAAATACCCTTTGCGAAATACTCGTTTCTGCCGCCGCTTATGAAGGGCCGAATGCCAAAGCTTGGATAATATCTATAGCGCGCAATCAAGCATTAAACCTTTTAAGAAAACGCAAAAGCGAAGTATTTTCACCGTACGAAGACGAAAAAGCGTCGGATTTTAACGTGGAATCGGAATTTATCTATCTTGACGCGCTTTCGTCGCTCGGCGAAAGAGAGCGAGAGGCCGTGATACTCAAAATCTACTGTAAAATGAAGCATAAAGAGATAGCCGAGCTTTTGGGAATAACCCCGTCGGCATCAGAAAAGCTCTATCAAAGAGGTATTTTAAAGCTTCGGAAATATTATAAAGGAGGATAGCCCTTATGAGAAAGATCAAAAAAGGAATCGTTAAGGATTTCAATAACATTACTCACAGGCCAAAGTTGGAAATGCTTTCCGCCGCAGGGGCACCCCTTAACCCAAAGCCTCACGCCAGGAATTTTTCACTGATAAAGCTTATCCCGATAGCGCTCGCTGTGGCAATATTGCTTTCCTTCGGAGCGATTCTCACACTTGCGGAAAACGGAAATGCGCTGATTGACGAAATATTCGTAAAGATACAAAACATCTTCCCCGACGATGACTCGCAAAGCGCTCCGCCGCACATCGACCGCAGAACCAAATACAGCAACGAATTTAACGTTTTGATGTTAGACTATACAGGCAATTGCCAATACTATTACCGATCGGTCAAGGATGCGGTAGCCGATTACGGAACCGACCTTTACTACCCTGCCTACGAGGGCTATGAAAACGCACTCCAAGCGTATATAATCTATACGTCAAGGGGCGATAGCCACGTGTTTCAGATCGAATATGCGTGCGAAAATCTCGAGATCTGCTGGATCGAGGTCGGCGCGACAAATGCCTGCGAAAGCACAGATCCGCAAGCGCAAAAATACGAAAGCCACGGAACTGTATTTTATATCAGCCCATACCTCGAAGAAGGCCCCAACGGTTATGGCGGACACATCGTCGAGGGCGTTCTTGACGGAAGCTGTTATAAGTTCTTTGTAAAAACCGCCGAAGAAGGAAAATCGATCGCTGACAGCTTGACAAAGGCCGAATAATTCTTCAAAAAAACTCTCCGAACGAAAATCGGGAGTTTTTTGTCTTTTTTATAACAAATTCATTACAAATGTGTTTTAAAATGCCCTTATAATGTGGTATACTAAACGCGCAAAGCGTAAAAAGGCGGTGAAAAAATGGCAAGAATACTTATTGTGGAGGACGAGCGTCCGATACGCAACCTGATACAGCGTAATTTGGAGCTTATCGGTCATACCTGCGTCGGCATCGATAACGGTGTAAGCGCGCTTGAGATCATGGCGAGCGAGCGGTTCGATCTGTTAATATTCGATATCATGCTCCCCGGTCTTTCGGGATACGAGCTTATCGGTCACGCAGACGGAACTCCGACGATATTCGTTACAGCGAAGGAGGGCATCAACGACCGTTTAAAGGGTCTTTCGCTCGGTGCTGACGATTATATCGTAAAGCCGTTCGAGATCCAAGAGCTGATCCTTCGCGTACGGGCGGTTTTAAGAAGAACAAAAAAAGACGACAAAAAGCTGGAATTTGACGATATCGTTATCGATTTTTCGGCAAAAAAGGTGTTTAAAAACGGTCTCGAGGCGATTCTCACTCCGAAAGAATATTCTCTTTTGGAAACTCTTATTCTCAACCGAAATATCGCGCTCTCGCGCGAGAAGCTCATTTCTTTGGTGTGGGGCTTTGATTACGAGGGCGACACCCGTACCGTTGACGTTCATATACGTCAGCTCCGCGCAAAGCTCGGGCTCGGCGACAGATTAAAGACCCTTTACAAGACGGGGTACAGATTCGAGCTATGAGATTCAAGGACAAAACTTACATCATCACTCTCGTGCTGTTTTTGCTCTTTTTAAACGCCGGCATATTTTCACTTGCCTATTACACCCATCAAAAAAGCGCCACCGCAGCATACGAGCTTTGCCATTCCGAAAAGGGAGTCATCGTCGAGGCGTTCGAGGATGATATAAGCCATCTCGGGCCAAGTGCAAGAAAGCACGTTATGTATTCCTTCGGTGTGCATTACGCCGCAAAGGATATCGGCCTTTGCTTTGTTGATGAAAGCGGAGAGACGCTGTATACAAGCTTTCCTTCGGGGCTTGAAATTCCCGTTGCGGGTCAAAGTTCCACCCAATATTACGACGGCAAACGCATTTACCTTATTTCCGAAACAGTCGCTAACGGGCAATATACCTTTACCTATGCAAAGGATCTTACGCACTTAGACGAGGATTTTAAAAGCATTTCGGTCGTTTTTGTGCTGACCTCGCTGGGCGCCTCGGCACTGCTGGCAATCGTTTTGTTTTTCGTGCTTCACAAGCTCTCAAGTCCTCTTATGAGATTGCGCGAGGCGACCGAAGCGATTTCGAACGGTGATTTCACCATTCGTGCCGACGATTCGGGCAGAGACGAATTTTCGCTTCTTGCGGCGGATTTCAACCGTATGGCAGAGCATATAAGCGGTCAGATGCACGAGCTTGAGGCAAGCGCAAAAATCAAACAGCAGATGCTCGACAACTTAGCCCACGAAATGCGCACACCCCTTACCTCGATAAGAGGCTATGCCGAATATCTTTTGAACGCCAACATCGACGAAAAGGAAAAGATCGACGCAACGGAATTTATTATTGCGGAATCCGAACGCTTAAAGGCGATAGGCGAAAAGCTTCTTGACGATGCATTTATTCGCGAAAACGGAATAAAGCGCGAAAGAGTAAACCTTTCAAGAATCGTTGCCGACACCGCGAAAAAGTTAAATATTTTTGCGAACAATAACGGGGTTTCGATTTCCGTCAACGCCAAAAGCGTTGAATGCGATTGCGACCCTTTGCTCATCGGGATGCTGCTTACAAACCTTGCAAACAACGCAATAAAGGCGTGCAAGGGCAGCGGAGCGATAATAATTTCCTGCGGAATACAAAACGAGAAAGCGTTCGTTTCGGTAACCGACAACGGTGTTGGAATGACGAAGGAGCAGCTTTTGCGAATTACCGAGCCATTTTACCGCACCGACAAATCGCGCGCACGTGAGGACGGCGGAACCGGACTCGGTCTTGCGCTCTGCGAACGTATCGCAAAGGCGCACGACGCCGTTCTTTCCTTTGAATCCGAGCTCGGAAACGGAACGGTTGCCACCGTCGTTTTCAAATAAAACTTTTACAAATTTATAACAAATCGAGAAAAAATTTAAAATATTCCTGCTTTACCATAACGGTACAGAAAGGAGGAGTGTAATTATGAAAAACAAGACACTCGCAATTATCACAGCATCCATTATCACCGCGGCGGCGTTGATCCTTACCGCAAGTCTTTCGCTTCTTAACGGTGCGGCTATCGACATCAGCGACGCACTCGTTTCGACCGCAGAGCCCGTAATTGATAACGGAATTGCAGACGATAACGTCGAAATTGAGGTCAACGTTGAAGACACCAACGACGTCGAGATCGACAATGACGTTGACGAAGAGATCTACGTTGAAACCGAAGAGGACGTTACCGTTGAAAACGAAGCTCCCGCATACGAATATCCCGTTTTCGATTACGTTGAAGGCGACGCAAGAAACGTTTACGTCTGCGGCGGAGAACACGTCGACAAAGGCGTTGTTATCGACGTTTATTCCCACAAAACAGGCAAGCTCGTAGGTCAGCTCGCGTTCACCTCGCAGGAGATCACAAGCTATATCAGCTCGCTTATGCGTGAAGAGTTCAAGCCCGAAAACGAGCTTTGGATCGAAGAAAAGGTAAGTTGTGTTGCTCTTCCCGAGGGTGATTACAGAATTGAAGTCTATGCAGGCACGTGGTTCTCCTACACCTACGGAACAAGCGGAATTTTTGAACTTACCCAGTGCACCCTTACCTTCAGCGGCGGCGAAAAGCTCACCGGCTATATTGATTTCCTTATCGCAGACCTTATTGCCGACATCGAAGCAGGCAACGTCGAAGCTCCCAATCCCGAAATGGCGGTTTCCAAGCTCATTTACGCCTGAATCGAAGGCTATTGGGAAGGATATTACAACGAAGTTTGCGATATGTATATCCCCGGCGCAGGCAGATGGTGTGAACGCTTCCCTTATATTCAGAAATAACCCTCAACTCCTTATTTTTACAATATCGTCTGAACCCTCTCTTACTTCAGCGATAACAAAACAGCCGAAGCAAATCGCTTCGGCTGTTTTGATTTTTATGTCGATTTAATTATCAGGGCTTTTTAACGGTATCCTTAATGCTTTCGTAAACAAACTGAGCAAAGGTCTTATAGGTATCGTCCTTCGGGTGAAGTCCGTCTACGAAAACCGATTCGTTTTCCAAGGACCATGCGCGAAGGTCAACGGTCTGAAGCTTTTTGTCTTTTGCGATATCCTTAAGCAAAGGAGTTACGTATTTATCGAGGTTTGCGTTCCACGCATCGGCATTCCATTCATCGGCGCCGACCTTAAAGAGCGCGCTCGGAAGAAGCATAATGATCTGAACGTCTTCATTGATCTCGGTAAATGCATCGAAAAGCTCGTTAGTGCTTTGCACGAACTTGTTTGCTCTGTCGTTTTCCTCGTTTTCCCAATTTTTATAGGGCTGAGTGTCTGTCGGATTGGCATCGTTGGTGCCGAGTGCGAAAAGCACTACGTCGGGCTTGAAGCTCTTTGCCTGCTGGAATTCGGGCGACTTCTTATAAGCAAACTGATCGGTGCTTACAATAGAATAGCCGGAAATACCTGCATTGAACACGTAATAATCAAGTCCGAGCATTTCCTGAAGAAATACGGGATAGGTTTTGGTCTTGCTTGTCGAGGTAGCGCCATAAGTAATGCTATCTCCGACACACGCAACTCTTACAACCTTCTTTTCGCCTTCGAATTTCATATCTGTCACCTTTTCGGATTCGGAAAGTTTTGTTAAAAACGCTTCACTCGCGCCCAAAGCACCGTTTGCATAGGTAGCCGCAAAAAGAACCTTTTTATCTTTTACCTCAACGCAATAGTTGCCAACGTCGTATCTTTCGGTGTAATCCTTGCAGATATCGCGGTTGTTGATAACGCCGAAAATGATTTCATATTCATTTTCCTTGGCAGAATCGGTCACGCAGCGAAGCGAAACGCCATACTCTTCCTTGACCTTTTTGATAAACGACTGTGCCGCGGTGCTGAATTTCGCCGCGTCGCCGCTGTTGTTCTTGAAAACAACCGTAAACTTGGAAAGTGATACTCCGTTAATTTTGGGAATCTTTGTTTCAACGGGCTTCGAAGCCTCTGCCGAGCTTTCTGCCGATTCCTCATCGCCGCAAGCGGCAAGGCAAAATACAAAGGTCAACGCTAAAAAGAGGCACAAAAGTCTTTTGATCATTTTTATGTCCTTCGCTTTCTTAATTTATATTCTTGTTGCACGCCATACAATGGCGCTTCTTGCAGGCACGTTGGCAAATGCACCGCAGGAAAATTCACCAAGGTCTTCGTGGTTTATACAGTCGCGGATGCGAACCTTATCGGTTATCTCCCAACCGCAATAATCCCAGGAAAGTATCATCTTTTTGGGAGCATCGGTTTCGTTTACAAGGCAGAAGGCGATATCGCCGTTTGCAAGAGGACGCGCAAGAATGAAATCGTCATTGCTCATAGGAGGAAGCGTATATGCCTGAACTCCCAGATCGTCCTGATTTATTGCTATAAGCTCCTTATTAAGCAAAATATTTGCTATTTCGGGAGTTGTTTTTCTTACGTCGTGGCCCATAAGCAGAGGTGCGGAAAGCATACACCAGATCGAAAAATGCGCACTGTATTCGTTAAGCGTACAACCGCCGCCGATCTGACCTACCCAGCCCTCGCCGTTAAGTCCGACAACCATCATATCGGGATCGTTCCAACCGCAGGGACCCGAATAAGCACCAACGGTAAGCGCGTTTTTCGCAGCCTTGACTATCGATTCCCAGCTATCCTGAATATCGCCCGAGAGGCGCCACATCGAAGCACCTGCCTGACGCATCCATTGGGTAACGTGAGTATGTCCGTAGCAGCCCGAGAAAATAATATCTCTGCCGCTTTCACGCAATGCCTGACCCATTCTTCTGAAAAGGTGCGAGGGGTCCTGTCCCGGTGCAACGTAGCCGAAATCGTATTTAAGAAGGTCAACGCCCCATTCCGCAAATTTCTTTGCATCCTGACGCTCGCGGCCGAAGCTGCCCTCGCAGTTTGCATAGGTGAGCACACCTGCGCCGGCGTAAAGACCGTATTTAAATCCGCGCTCGTGAATATAATCGCCGATCGCCTTCATACCCGAAGGGAATTTTTCGGGGTCGGCAACCAAATCGCCGTTTTCATCGCGGCCTTTTATAAGCCAGGCGTCGTCGATCGAAACGATGTTATAGCCGGCTTCCAAAAAGCCCATATCCTTCATTGCATCGGCGGTCTCCTTGACCACGGTTTCATTTATATGCTCCCAACCGAAGTAGTTCCATGCGTTCCAACCCATCGGCGGCTTTAACAAATGCATTGCCATCATTTACCTCTTTGCACAAGTACTGTATTAGCTTGATTTTATACCAACGCACACGATTTGTCAATGTTAAAATAAAAAAGAGAAGCGCGCAGCTTCTCCTTAAATCCTCTTAAATTACAAATACTGTCGCATCTGCATTGCAAGATCGTCCTCGAGCTTGATCAGGCGGTTTGCAAAGCCCTTCGAAACGCTGTCGGCTTGCGAATATTGGTTCAAGTAACGGTTCAAGGACTTTACGCCCATATTGCAACCGTCGGTGATAAGGTCGGCAATCGTCTTGTCGGAATAATCGAACGCCATTTTCATATTCGTCTTTATCCAAGACATACCCTTTGCCGTGGGTGCAGGCTCCTTGCCGCTATCGCAATGCTCAACGAGCTTCGCCTTGATATCTGCAAGCAGCGTTTCGTGCTGATTGCGGCAATCGGCGAGTCGCTCGCGCATTTCTTTTGCCCTTACGTCGGGCAGAACGTCGTTTATCGAGGAAACACCCATTTTTACGCCCGCATCACATTCGCGCAGCAGCTTCAAAGTATCGTTTTCGTGCATATTTCGTTCTCCTTTGCTTTTTCGTTTTTTATAGTATGCACGGCATTTGCGCGATTCATTCATATTGACATTTGATCTTCGTTGTTTTAAAATAAAAGCAAGGCAAACGGAGGTAAAAGAATATGAAAAACCGCATATTCCCTTTATTTTTATCACTTTTAATTCCCTTCTCGGCAATATTCGGCGCCTGCTCGACCGAGCAAGGACAAAATAATTCAACCGCCGAAAGCGAGGTATCGAGCGAAATGTCAAACGAAATTACAAGCTCTGCTACAGACGAATCCTCCAATGGCGTTTACGGTGAAATTTCAGAAGAGACCTCGGATGAAGTGTCCGATGATATCAAAAACGAGCCGATAATCCGCCCGACCGACTACCCGACGCTTTGCGGAAGCTTTATGCAGGCCAATATGTTTAGCTCCTATTCCTATGACCGTATGAAGGCGCATTTGCAAAATATGTACGACGTAGGAATTGATATTCTTATCGTGCAATGGACCTTTGAAACGACCTCAAACGGTGTTAAAAGCGTTCTTTTCGAGGATAGCTTTGATACCGACGAAAGGACCGCAGATTTCGATTCCAACGGCAGCAACACGCTTGAAACGATATTAAAGGCTGCACAAGAGATCGGAATGAAGGTGTTTGTCGGTCTTAATGATAATGCGGAATGGTGGCAAAAATCGGTCACCGACAAGAAATGGATCGAGGCACAAGCCAAGCTTGGTCTTGACGGTGCGAGCCAAATGTACGAAAGATACAAATCGCTCTATCCCGATTCCTTCTACGGCTGGTATTTCGTTTTCGAGTTTTATAATATGCAGGCGCCCGAGCAGTTGCTTGACAACGCGGCTTATCTTTTAAACCTCTACCGCGACGGGCTTTACGGCATCGACCCCGAAATGCCGATGATGCTTTCGCCCTTTATTTCCGCATCCGGCGCATCGCCCGAGGATGCCCAAAGGCTTTGGACTTACGTTTTCGGAAAGACGAATTTCAAAAACGGCGATATATTCTGTTGTCAGGATTCTGTCGGCGCAGGTCATATTGCAATAGACAGTCTTGACGCCTATTACAACGCAATAAAAAAGGCGACGGACACCAAACCCGAGCTTCGCTTTTGGGCAAACAACGAGTGCTTCACCCAATCCGACTGGTCGACCGCACCGCTCGACAGATTTATCGAGCAGATGAATATATCGTCTAAATACGTCGAAGCACATATAACCTTTGCCTATTCGCACTATGCAAACCCCGACACGGGCAAAACCGGTTATCACCTTGCGTACAAGGAATATTACGAAACCGGAAAAATCCCCGAATCTACACTCAAAAAGCCCGAGATCACCTATTCCTCCGAGCAATCGGGCGCTACGGTGAAAATAAGCGGAAAGGTGAATAACGCCGACAAAACGCTTATGGGCGTGCGAATTTATAAAAACGGTGAGCTGATAAAGCTTATCGACCTTTCTGCACAGTACGGAAAGGAAAGCTATAATTTTGAATTTACCGATTACAATCTGAACGGAAGCGGCAGAGCCGTGTATTCGGTATGCGGAGTTGATTATTACAACAACGACGGCGAAAGTGCGGAGTTTGAAATTTCCTTCACCGGCAAAAACGGCAAAAACGTTGCGTTGGGCAAGACTTACACAATTTCGCCAAATCCCGAAGCGAATTACCCCGACGAGAACGGAAAATCGCTTACCGACGGCAAATTCGGCAGCGCGACTTATGCGAGCCCCGAATGGGTCGGATTCCTTACAAGGCCCGAAATCGTTATCGACCTCGGCAAGACCGAAAACGGCATTTACGCGCTTGAGGTCAACACGTTGGGTGGCGGTGCCGCCGCCGTTTACGCCCCGACCGAAATTACGGTTTTCGTTTCGGACGACGGTTTGAGCTTCAGACAGATCGCGGCAAGCTCCTTTGCGCCCGACCTCGGCGTTGATTCGCAGGTCATAACGCTTCGAAGCGTCGTTCTCGACGGAAGCGTATCGTGCAGATATATAAAGATCACGATCGGAACCAACCAAAGCTGGATATTCGTTGACGAAATAAGCGTTTTGGCAGAATAAAAATAAAAGGGACAGAAAATTCTGTCCCTTTATTGTTGCTTATCGAATAATTATTCGTCGTCCTCTTCGCCGAGGTTGATGACCTTTCTGGGGGTGATATCGCCTGCTTTGGTAAGCGCGATCTTTGTAAGCATAGGACCTACAAGCTCGTAGATGAGCACTGCGAAGAGAGTTATGTTACGGATCATTGCGCCGGATTCGCCAAGGCTTTCAGCCGCGATGAGCGACATTCCCAATGCAACGCCTGCCTGAGGCAAGAGAGTAATACCAAGATATTTGGTAATAGTCGGGTCGCATTTAGTCATCTTTGCGCTCAACGATGCGCCGAGGATCTTACCGATCGAACGTGTGATGATGTAAACCACGCCGACGAGCACCACGAGCCAGTTGCCGAACATATCGAACTTGAGCTCTGCGCCCGAAAGCACGAAGAACAAGAGGAACAAGGGCGCGGTCCATTTGTCGGTCTTGCCCATAATTTCGTCCGAGAAGTCGCACATGTTGCAGAACACGGTACCGAGCATCATACAAACCAAAAGCGAGGAGAACTTGATGTGGATGTCGCCGATGTGAGTTTCGAACATCGAAAGAGCAACCGCCATTATTACAAAGGTGATGGAAAGAGTAAGACGCTTACTGTTGGATTTGAAGTACTTTTCAGCCGCACTGAAGAGGATACCGAGCACAAGACCGAGAAGGAGCGAAAGAACGACCTCCAAAAGCGGTTCAACGAGCACCGAGATAGCGCTGAGAGCCGCACCGCTGTGCAACGAGCCTGCGATACCGAAGGAAACCGCAAACACAACGAGACCAACTGCATCGTCGATTGCAACGACGGGAAGAAGGATATCGGTAAGCTTACCCTTTGCCTTGTACTGACGAACGACCATAAGGGTCGCAGCAGGAGCTGTTGCTGTTGCAACCGCACCGAGAACCAATGCCGCAGGAGTGTTGATAACGTCCTCGGGAAGGAACTGGCAAAGTCCGACAAGTGCAAGGTCAACGACAAGCGTTGCAACGAGTGCCTGAACTATACCGATAACGGTTGCCTGTTTGCCTATCTTCTTAAGCTGATTGATACGGAATTCATCGCCAATCGCAAACGCGATAAAGCCCAAAGCAACCTTCGAAAGAATGCTGTTGCTTTCAACCGCCTCTGCATTTGCAAAGCCGAGCCATTCAACACCGGTGAGAGTTGCAAGCTGTCCGAGGCAATAAGGGCCTACGAGAATACCCGCAATAAGATAACCGGTAACGGCAGGAAGCTTGAATTTTTTAACAAGACGCGAGAGCAAAAGGCCGGCGGTCATAGCTATACCAATTGGCATCAAGGTTTCCAAATCATTCACCTAACTTTCATATATTTAACAGTTTATTAAAAAATCTTGATTTCCAAACGCAGATAATAGCACAACAAAATGCGCTTTTCAATAGTTTTTTTGAATTTGTATTTTTTTCTAAATTCGATACAGTAAACCCATATTAAAGTGCAAAAAACAGAACAAATTTAACAAAATGCGGTTGACTTATACGCGCGCACCGATATAATCGAAATTGTACAATATAGAAAAAGGACGAAAAAGTATGAAAAGGACCGTTAAAATCGCCGTTTTGGCAAGCATATCGGTGGTCGCATTGTCGCTTTTTACCGTTGCTTTGCTGTTATGGAACGGTGTTTTCTATATCAACAACCCAAGCCGCGAGGATTTTCCCGTTCGCGGTGTTGACGTTTCGGCATATCAGGGAGAGATCGACTGGCAGACGCTTGCATCTCAGGACATAGAATTCGCATTTATCAAGGCGACCGAGGGCAGCAGCTTTACGGACAAGTGCTTTGCCTATAACCACAGAGAAGCGCTAAAGACCGATCTTCGCGTTGGCGCTTACCACTTCTTCAGCTTTGAAAGCGGCGGCGATACGCAAGCCGAAAATTTCATAAAAGCCGTTCCGAAAACCGAAAATATGCTTCCGCCCGTCGTTGACGTTGAATTTTACGGCAATTTTTCCGCAAAAAACGTCGACACAGTCGCAATCGTCTCGGAGCTTAAGACGATGACGGACGCGCTTTACGAGCATTACGGTATGCACCCGATAATATACACCGCCGAGGAGGAATATTCGCTTTTCATCGAGGGAAGATTCGAAAGCAACCCAATCTGGATAAGAGGCGTTTATTCCGAACCGCATATTTCCGACGGACGTAATTGGAACTTTTGGCAATTTACCAACCGCGCCAAGCTCGACGGATATAACGGAGAAGAGCGTTTTATCGATATGAACGTCTTTAACGGAAGCCTTGAAGAATTTGAATCGTTCGGAAAATAAGCAACAAAAAAGAGCCTTTTCTGGCTCTTTTTCTATTACGGAATATCCTCTACCACAGATTCGGGCGGAGCATCTAAAAGATAGGGGTTGCGAATGAGGCTGTTAAAATAGCGCAACGCGACCGAATAGGCGTGTCCGTCGGCAATTCGCTCGTCGCAGGAAATGCGGTAGTCCATATAGGTCACCCTTTTCACGCTTCCGTCGGTCTGAAGCTCGTTTTCCTTATATCTTCTGCCAAAGGCGAAGAAAATCGGAACGTTGCCGAAGTTATACAAATGATGGTAAACCGGCGGAATACCGAGCGATGCAAGCGAGGTTATAACCAGACTTCCGTGGAAGGGCGAAACCGAGGTTAAGGATTTGGGCAAAAGTCCGTAAAACTCAAGCTTTTCCAAGAACCACATAATGATCCTTAACAAAAAGCGCGGCATTTTGTTAAGCGTTTTTGCAACGCCCTCAAAATCATCGTTAGCCTCGAGCGCCGATCTTATAACGTCGTTGGTTATTTTGTAAACGTCCTCGGCGGTCGATTCGGGCGGATAAATCAGTTTAACAACGGTATCGTCGGCGTTAAGCTTCATTTCCTTTTTTACGGTCATTACTATTTCGATATTGTTTCTTGCGTAAATACGTCTTCCGCGGATAAAGCGGTTCATTTCGGGATGCTGAGAATACATTCTTACCAACGCGGCAAGAAAAATATGCATTATGCTGAAATCGGTCAAGCCCGATTCGCGCTTTTGCTTGATATATTCCTCGGCGTTTCCTATATCAAGCTTTTCGGAAAAATAGTTCGTTGCATCGTTGCGATCCTTCATAATATAAAGCGCAACGTAATGCATCGGGTCGAGCGAACGGACGCGTCTTCCCTCTTTTTTCGCTTTCTTTTTCAAGACTTTTGCGGCTTTCTTGTCTTCGACACTCATACAAAGTCCTCCGTATCAACAAAGTCGTTATTAACAATATATTAACATATTCCGAACGTTTTTGCAAGTATCTGTTTATTTATGGCAAAAGAGATGAAAATATACTTGAAATCGCTTTTTGAATGTGGTATCATTTATTCGTAAAAGTATGCAGATGCATAAAATCTTTACGGAGGAAATTTCATGAACAAGTTCAGACTTTTATCTCTTATTCTCGTTCTTTGCTTTGTGAGTGCACTTGCCTTGACTGCATGTGAGGATACCACGGTGCAAACGAACCAATCGAACGCAGGAAACGACGATTTGAACGCTTCCAAAGACGCAAACGGAGACGTTTCCTATGGTGAATTTCAGGATTCCACCGGTAAATACGTCGGCTCCACCAGTGGCACCGACTACAGCGGTAAGACCATCACCTTCCTTACCTGCAGCGTAAACGCCACCTATGAATCTGAAATTCTTTACAATCCTTATGCAGACGATTCCAAAAAGACCTACGTTGACGGCACCAACGTTACCATGCCCGAGGTGCTTAACAACAGTCTTAAAACCCGTTCCGACCTTGTTGAAGCACAGCTTGGTATCACCATCGAGGAAATAAAGGTTCTCGACGGTCCCCGTCCCGGCGGCGGTATGTCAAAGGCTATCAAGGAAGGCAACCTTTCCTTCACCGATGAATATCAGATCGTTGTTCCCTGCCTTTACGACGGCGCGGCTCTTTCGATCAACAATATGTTCTACAATCTCTACGATATCGACACTCTTCAATTGGACGCTCCCTGGTGGAATCAGGCGTTCAACGAAAGCATGACCTATGCGGGCCAGCTTTATTTCACCATCGGTGATCTCGGTATCGGCAACAAATCGAGCACTGCTGCTCTTTACGTAAACGTTGACCTTTGGACCAAAAACGGTCTTACCGAAAAATTCGGCGGCACTCCTTACGATCTCGTTCGTGAAGGCAAGTGGACCGTTGATACCGTTTTCGAAGCAGCATCCCTCATCTCTCGCGACGTAGACGGCTCGAACACCATCGACTACAAGGATGAATTCGGCTGGGGCGGTCAGCTCGACGATATGTGGAGTATCTTCTACGGCTCGGGCGAAAGAATAGCTAAGGCAGACGCAAACGGTTACCCCGCTCTTTCGATGTACAGCGAACGCAGTGCAAAGCTTATGGAAACCTTGCAGGAATTCGTTCAGAACGATTCCTACTACATTTCCGCAAACGACTATTTCGGCGTTGTTAAATGGCCGAGCGTTCTCGTTCAGGAAGCATTCACCTCCGGCAGAGCTCTCTTCTACAACGGCAACGTTGGTACCGTTATCGAGCTCGGCGTTATGGAAGAGCACTTCGGTATGATGCCCATTCCCAAGGCAGATGAAATCCAGGAAGAATATTATTCGCTCGTTAACCCCTGGTCCAGCACCTGCTTTGCTATTCCCGTATGCGTTCCCGAATCTCAGCTTCAGATGGTATCCGACGTTCTTAACGTTATGGGTGCCGAAAGCATGAACGTCGTATCTCCCAACTACAAGGAAATCCTTGAATATATGAAGATACGTGATGACGATTCCGTTGATATGCTCAACAACTACATCCTTCCCAACCGCGGATGCGATATCGGTTTGGCATTCAAGTGGGGCGGCCTTGACACCCTTCTTCACGATATGGCAAGCGCAACCGTAGGCACCTTTGCTTCTGCTTACCAGAACAAGGAATCGCTTGCACAAAACCAGCTTAACGCAACGCTCGAATTCTTCAAGGACAACGAAAAATAATTGATCAGAAGAAGCCCGATAATACTTTCGGGCTTCTCTTTAAGGAAACTGTTATGAGAATACTTTCATTCGGCGAAATCCTTTGGGATATCTTCCCCGACGAAAAAAAGATCGGCGGCGCGCCCTTTAACTTCGCGGCACACGCGGCAAGATTGGGTGCCGAAAGCTTTATGGTGTCTGCCGTCGGCAGCGACGAAAACGGCACCGACGCTTTGGCAGAGGTGGAAAGACTCGGCATCAAGCGCGATTATATCCACGTTGACCGCAAATACAAAACCGGATATTGCGCGGTTACACTTAACGACGGCAAGCCCAGCTACGATCTCGTAAGGGACGTTGCATACGATCACATCCCCGACGTTTGTCCCCGCGGCAAGTTCGATGCGCTTTATATGGGCACGCTCGCAATGCGCTCTCCCGATTCGAGAAGAGCATTTGAAAAGCTTCTTAAGTACATCGATACCAAAGAGGTCTTCTTCGACGTAAACTTCCGCGGTGATTTTTATACCCGTGAGCTCGTTAACACCTTTTTGAAGGAAACGACTATACTGAAGATAAGCGACGAGGAGATCGGATTTTTCGGCAAGCGCGATCATATAAACGTGCTTCTCGATATTTCAAAAAACAACCCCAAGCTCAAATACATTTGCCTTACGCTCGGCAAGGACGGTGCTTTGGTTTACGATTGCCGCAACAAAACCGTGCTTTATTCAGATAAGCCCCAGTGCACAGCCGTTTCAACAGTCGGCGCAGGCGACAGCTTTGCCGCTTGCTTCCTTGTAAGCCTTCTTTCGGGCAAATCGGTATCCGACTCGCTTGACCGCGCAGTGACCTTGAGTGCATTTGTGGTTACGCAGCTGGGCGCCGTGCCCGATTACGACCCGAAAACTCTTTTCGGCAAATAAAATTTATTGAGTTTTTCTTCTGTAGCTATTGCAATTGCGCGAAAATAGTATTAAAATAAGATAAAGTATTTTTTGGAGGTACATTATGGATATTCTTAAGAAAATCTGGCCTTACTCGTTTGTTAACAAAAAGGACGTGGCATCGCTCGTTATCAACGTTATCATCCATGTTGTAGGCATGATCATCCTCACCGTTCTTTGCTGGCTCATCGGCATCATCCCCTTTGTTGGCGGAATCCTTGCTTGGCTCATCGGTTCGGTTGGCGATCTCTACCTCACCGTTGGTATCGTTCTTACTTTCCTCGATTATTTTAAGGTCATTAAATAACCAAGGGCAAACCTAAATACCGCTTGTTGATTCAAGCGGTATTTTTTTGTTGCTTTTTGCCGTCAATAATATATATAAATATATATTAACTTTTCGTAATTCCTTGACTTTACCGTCTTTGGGTGATAGAATAATACTGAATAATTATGTGAGGCAAACGCTATGGGCAAGGCATTGATTTTTGACGGAAACAGCATATTGAACCGCGCTTTTTACGGTGTGCGCCCCTTGACTGCGCCCGACGGTACGCCGACGAACGCGCTTTACGGATTTATCGGTATGATAAGCAAGGCGATATCGCAGATTGGCGGCAATCCCACGTACGCGGCGATCGCGTTCGACCTTAAGGAAAAAACCTTCCGTCACAAGGCGTGTGACAGCTACAAGGCAACGCGCAAGCCGATGCCCGAGGAGCTGGCGCTTCAGCTCCCCATCGCGCACGAAATTGCTTCCGCCTTAGGCTTGCGTGTTATTGAAATCCCGGGCTATGAGGCAGACGATATTCTCGGCACGCTTTCTTATGAATTCACTAAAACGGGCGAGCACACCTTTATCGTAACCGGCGACCGCGACAGCTTTCAGCTTGTAAACGAAAACGTAACGGTTTTGCTCGCGGCAAACGACGAAACAAAGGTTACCACGCCGAAGGAAATTTTCGAAAAATACGGCGTTGAGCCGAAAAAGCTTATCGACGTCAAGGCGATAATGGGCGACAGCTCGGATAACATTGCGGGTGTCCCCGGTATTGGCGAAAAGGGCGCGACAAAGCTTATTGCCGAATACGGCTCGCTCGACGGCGTTTATGAAAACATCGATAAGATTACGGGTGCTACCAACAAAAAGCTTATCGAGGGCAAGGAAAGTGCATATACCTCGCGCTTCCTCGCCGAAATAAAGCTCGACGTTCCGCTTGATTGCGCGCTTGACGATTGTCTTTACAAGGGCGGCGACGTTTTAAAGCTGCGCGAGATATATACCCGACTCGGCTTCCGTCAATTCCTTGAAAAGCTCGACTCTGTCGCTCCCGAAGCGGCAGCGGACGAGGAATTCAAGCCGATCGACGCACTTGATGCAAACGAAAAAACCGTTTACCTCCACTGCGAGGATGAAAGACTTTTCGTTTCCTGCGATGGCGTTCTTTATTCGGGCGATGCAAAGGATATTGCACGTCTGTCGGGATGCGATAGCTGCGTTTGCTGGTCGGTCAAGGATGCCTTGCATATCGCAAAGCGCGAGAATTTGGAATTGAACGCCAAGCTTGACGATATTTCTCTTCTTGCCTACGTTGTATCCCCTGCCGATAACGGCGTTACCTTCGGCAAGCTTGCGCTCGACCTTTTGGGCGTTTCGGCTTCCGAAATAAAGATCTCATTACTCCCCAAGCTTCACGAAAAGCTTTTGGAAAGGTTGACCGAGGAAACCAAGCGGCTTTACGAAGATATTGAGCTTCCGCTCGCAACCGTGCTTTGCAATATGGAGCACCACGGCTTTAAGGTCGACAAAAACGCGCTCGATTCGTTCGGCAATGCGCTTGAGCAAGCGATTTCCGAAGAGGAAGAGGCGATTTACACACTGGCGGGGCAAAAATTCAATATAAACTCACCCAAGCAGCTTGGCGCGGTTCTCTTCGAGGATCTTGCACTTCCCCACTTCCGCAAAACGAAAAGCGGTTATTCGACCGACGTTTCGGTTTTGGAAAAGCTTGTCGATTACCACCCGATAGTCGAGCATATTCTCGATTACCGCAAGGATACGAAGCTTAAAAACACCTATTGCGACGGCTTGGGCAAGCAAATAACCGAGCAAGGAAAGATACACACGACCTTTAAGCAAGCGCAAACGCTTACGGGACGGCTTTCCTCGGCAGAGCCGAATTTACAAAACATTCCCGTACGAAGCGAAAAGGGCAAGGAGCTTCGCCGTTTCTTCGTCGCAGACGAGGGCTGCGTGCTTATCGATGCCGACTATTCGCAAATAGAGCTTCGCATACTCGCGCACGTTGCCGATGACGAAACTCTTATCAACGCATTCCGCAACGGCGAGGACATCCACACCGTTACCGCGAGTCAGGTATTCGGCGTGCCTGCGGAATTCGTAACGGGTGAAATGAGAAAACGCGCGAAGGCGGTAAACTTCGGTATTATTTACGGCATAGGCGATTATTCACTGTCGCAGGACCTTAAGATTCCCAAAAAGGTCGCGGCGGAATATATTAAAAGCTATCTTGCGAAATACAGCGGCGTTTCGGAATATCTTGAAGCAACCAAGCGCGATGCGCGCGAAAACGGATTTGTCCGCACGATGTTCGGCAGAATCCGTCACGTGCCCGAAATAAACGCAGGAAACAAAAACCTTCAAGCATTCGGCGAGCGCGTTGCGATGAACACCCCGATCCAAGGCGCGGCGGCGGATCTGATAAAGATCGCAATGATCCGCACCGACAAAATGCTTCGCGAGGCAGGATTAAAGGCGCGTCTTATACTTCAAATACACGACGAATTGATCGTTGAGGCTCCAATTGAGGAAGCCGAGTCGGCAAAGGAAATACTGCGCGAGGCGATGCAAGAGGCAGCGGCTTTGAGCGTTCCGCTTCAAGTAGATATCGGCGTTGGCAAAAGCTGGTATGACGCAAAGGATTAACGAATAACTAATTGTAACGAGGAAATATAAAATGTTAAAGAACTTAAACGGCAGAAAAGCAAGAATGTTGCTTGTTTACCCCGACTATACCGACCGCGAGCTCACAGGTAAGCTCACCGGCGGTAACTATAGCGAAGGCTTGGCATCCATCTCCGCGGTTATGAAGCAGGGCGGTCACGACGTCAAGCTTATGCACCTGCTCTATCTCCATAACGAGCAGGAATTCAAG
>JAFYON010000065.1 GCA_017560145.1 Clostridia bacterium
ACAAAGTAATATTCTATGGTAATTATCTATTCTGAAATAATCGCCCTCGACGTGCTCATTAACACCCAACGCTCTTAAAATAATATTTTTGTTCGGGTGTGTAGCCGCTTCCTCAGGCTTGATTTCGCCCTTGTCGATAAGGTATTGCACAAACGAATGGTCCTTTGACACCTGCTGAATAACGCCGTCGAGCTGTCTGTAAATGCGGCTGTCGCCAACGTTAAGCGCGAAGGTACCGCAAAGACAAACCAAAACTGCAACCAAGGTTGTGCCCATTCCTTCATATTCGGGCTCGGTAAGCGATTTCTTATAAACGGCGTCGTTTGCCGTATTAAGCGCTTCCTTCAAAAGGATCTTAATATCCTGTTCTTCAAAATCGTCTGCGCTTCTTGCGGAAAACGCCTTTTTAATAACGGTCGCAAAGCTTTTAACGGCAAGACCGCTTGCAATATTTCCGCCCTTGGCGCCGCCCATACCGTCGCAAACGACCGCACAGAAATATCCGCTCTTGGAGAAGACGGCAAAGCTATCCTGATTGTTTTTTCTTTTCATTCCGACATCGGTTTTAGCACCGTATTTCAAAGCCGTTTTCCTCCTTTTGATTATTTAAAATTATTTGTTTTCGTTTTCCTCAGCACGAAGCTGACCGCACGATGCATTGATATCAGAGCCTAATCTTCTGCGCACCGTTGCACTTATTTTATATGTTTCAACTGTTTCTGTAAATACCTTTATGGTATTTTTTTCGCTTCTTTTAAAGTTTTTTTCCTTTATCGGATTAACGGGAATAAGATTAACGTGGCAAAGCATTCCCGAAAGAAGTCGACCCAATTCGTTCGCGTGATCCTTCGTATCGTTAACGCCGTCGATAAGCGCGTATTCAAATGAAATTCTTCTGCCGGTTTTGTCAATATACCTTCTGCAAGCGTCCAAAAGCTCCTTTATCGACCACTTGTTGGCAATCGGCATAGTCTGTCTTCTGATAGCATCGTTAGGCGCGTGGAGCGAAATGGAAAGCGTTACGGGCAAGCCTTCGTCGGAAAGCTTGTCTATCTTATCTACCAGTCCGCAGGTCGAAAGCGAAATATGTCTTAAACCGATATTCAAACCGCTTTCGTGATTAACCAATCGTAAAAATTTCATAACGTTATCGTAGTTATCGAGCGGCTCGCCCATACCCATAAGAACGATATTGGAAACCCTCTCTCCGAGATCACGCTCTGCTTCAATTATCTGCAAAAGCATTTCGGAGGGTGCAAGCGAGCGAACTAATCCCGCCTTGGTGCTTGCGCAAAATGCACATCCCATACGGCATCCGACTTGGGTTGAAATGCACATCGTGTTTCCGTGATGATATCGCATAAACACACTTTCAACGGTTTCGCCGTCGTGCAATTCATAAAGATATTTAACCGTTCCGTCTATTGCAGAAACAAGCTTTCTTCTGATTTTCGCGGTGGGGATGAAAGCGGACTCGCCAAGCTTTTCTCTGAACTGCTTCGGAAGCGACGAAAATTCGTTAATGTCTCTTACGCCCTTATAAAGTCCTTCAAAAATCTGTTTTCCTCTGTATTTCGGTTGTCCCAGATCAACGCACAATGCGCTTAATTCCTCGGGGAACATTGAAAGCAGATCAAACGCCATAGTTAATTCTCCCGTATAATCTTTGCCATATAGAAGCCTTCCTTTTCGTCGTAAAAGGGAAGTATTGTTTTGTCCTCGATCAGTCTGTAATCGGGGTTGTTTGCAATAAATTCGCCGACTACGCTTTCGTTTTCAAGCTTGTTTATCGAGCAGGTGGAATATATCATAACACCGCCAACCTTAAGGTATTTCGACGCCGCTTGAATAATAGCCCTTTGTGTGGTGTAAAGACCTGCAAAATCCTTCGGGGATTTATATTTGATCTCGGGCTTGCTTCCCATTACACCAGTACCGCTGCAAGGCACGTCGCAAATTACTCTGTCTGCCGTACCGATAAGCGAATCTATAGCATTTTTAGCATCGTGCTTTTCGGTTTTGATAATGTCGATGCCAAGGAGTCTTGCGCTTTTTTCGATCAAGGGAAGCTTGTTTTCGTGCAGATCAAAGGAGTATATACTACCATTGTTTTGCATATCGATTGCCGCACCGAGCGTCTTTCCGCCGGGGCAGGCGCATACGTCGATAACTGTTTGACCGCTTTTTGCGTCAAGCCACTTTACAGCGGTCTGCGAAGCAAGACCTTGTACGTAAAATTCTCCGTCTTCGATCAAGCCTAACGCTTTGTTGGAATCGTTGCAAAGCACCGTGCTTTCGCCGATAGCCTTGCCGTTTACCTTGTCTGCAACGCTCAAAGCATCGCTTTTGATCGTATTTACGCGCAAATACAAGGGCAGCTTGCCAAAAAACGCTTCGAATATCGATTCATAGCAATCGGGATATTGCGCCGATAACAAATCGAAAAGCTCCTCGTTTACCGAGTATTTGATATAGCCTTTAGCACTGTTGATTTTATTGTAAATATCTTCTTTGCTTCGGCAAATGCTTCTAAGAACAGCGTTGACAAACCCTGCGGTCTTGCTTCCGAAAATAGATTTCGCAATCGTAACCGTTTCGTCACAAGCGGCACTGTCGGGAACTCTGTCCATATAAAGTATCTGATAAAGACCTGTCATTAACAAAATCTTGATATCGTTTTTGGTGCTTTCGCGCATTACGTCGGCAAGAACGTATTCAAGCGTTATCCTGCGCTCAAGCGTTCCCATCGCAATGCTTTCTGCAAATGCGCGGTCAATACCGCTTATTTCCGCACCAACCGATATTAAGTTCGAAAATGCGCCGTTGTTAATGCGCTTAACTGCATTAAATGCGGCTAATCTCGCTTTATCGCTCATTTACCTTAGTTCCGATTTCAATCTTATTTCCTCGCAAGTAGCTCGCGCAGTCGCAAACACCCTTGCCCTCGGGACAAATGGTGGTAAGGATCACACTACCTTCCTTGCAAGCGATTTCTATTCCGCCGTTATCGGTCGAAATAACCGTTCCGACTTCACCCTTACCGTTTCCAAGAATAGCGTTTCTAACCTTTATTCTCTTGCCGTTAAGGAAGAAAAACGATCCGGGGAAGGGGGACAAGCCCCTGATTCTGTTGCGCGCATCGCGTGCGGATTCATCAAAAGTGAGATAAGCATCGTCGTTGCCGATCTTCGCGGCGTGAGTAGCCTTTTCGTGCTCTTGCGCTCTTCTGGGGATCTCATTTTTGCTTGCAAGCACAAGAAATTCGCTTACTGCATCCTTGCTTAACGCCATCAAAGCATCGTGGTAATCACCTGCACACCAAGCGTCGTCAATAGCAAGCACCTTCACAAGAGCAATGTCGCCCGTGTCAACACCCTCTGCCATAAACTGCAAGGTAATGCCGCCAATCGTATCGCCGCTCATTATCGCGCGGTTTATCGGTGCTGCACCTCTCCAATAGGGAAGAAGCGAGGCGTGTACGTTAAAGCAACCGATTTTCGGCATGTCAAGAATTTCCTTCTTAAGGATTCTGCCGTATGCGGTTACAAGAAATATATCGGCATCGGTGCTTCTGAGCTTTTCCAAAACCGATTCGTCCTTAAGGCTTTCGGGTGCAATGACCTCGATTCCCTTATCAAGCGCGTATTGCTTAACGGGCGAAGGGGTAAGGGTATAGCCGCGTCCCTTGGGACGGTCAGGCTGAGTAACGACCAATGCAATTTCGTGTCCCGATTCACAAATTGCCTCAAGCGAAGCAACCGCAAAATCGGGCGTGCCCATAAAAACTATCTTCATTCCGCGTCCTCAATATCGTCTGCATCGTACATTTCGATCGCCTTATCGATATAAAGCGTACCGTCAAGGTGATCAAGCTCGTGACAAAAGCATCTTGCCATAAGTCCGTTTCCGGATACCTCATAAACCTTGCCGTTTCTGTCGGTTGCACGGACCTTAACCCATTGCGGACGTTTTACAAGACCGAATTTTTCGGGAACCGAAAGACATGCCTCGATCTCCTCTTGCTTGCCCTTGGTCTCGATAATTTCGGGATTTATCATTTCGTATTTTTTATCTTCTATTTCGACGATAACGATTCTTCTCATAACACCTACCTGCGGTGCGGCAAGACCAACGCCCTGCGCCTTTTCAAGAGTGTCGTGCATATCGTCAAGAAGCTGTAAAATTCTCGGTGTGATCTCTTCAACAGGTCTGCACTTTTTACGAAGTACGGGATCGCCCTCTTTGATTATGTTTAAAATTGCCATAAAATCACTCCAATATCTAGATCAATGCAGGGTTAACGTCAAGCTCGATCTTTACGCCCTTAGGCGCAGTTTTCAAGCCCTCTGTAAGCAGCGCCGAAAGAAATTCGCGCGTGCGTGCATTGTCCTTGTACTTAATAATAATACGCTGACGGAACCTTCCCATGACCTTGTAAAGACTGTTTTTGAAGGGTCCGAATTTAATAAGCTTTATATCCTTGAAATCCTTATCGTAAATAGAAAGAAGCGACGTGTTAAAGCGTTTCGCAAAGCTTTCGCATTCGCTTTCGGATGACGAAGAGATTCCAATAACCGCCATCGAGCAGAAGGGAGGAAATACAACCGCTTTCCTAAGCTTGATCTCGCTTTCAAAGAATTTTTCGTAATCCTGTGTTGCTGCAAGCAAAAGCGTTTCGTTGTCGGGATTGTAGGTCTGTAAAATCGCCTTGCCCCGCGTACCTGCGCGTCCCGCTCTTCCCACAAGCTGTGTAACAAGCGAAAAAGATCTTTCGTTTGCACGGAAGTCGTCCATATACAGCGAGCTGTCAATGCTTATCGCACCCGCAAGCATAACGTTAGGGAAGTCAAGCCCCTTCGAAATCATTTGGGTGCCGATCAGAACGTCGGTCTCACCGCTTGCGAATTCTTCAATAAGCTTATCGTGCGAAAATTTCGCGCCGGTGGTATCCGAATCCATTCTCGTGATCTTAAGATCCGAAAAATCGTTTTCTAATTCGTCCTGAAGCTTTTGCGTGCCGAATCCCGAATAGCCAATTCTGCTTTTGCCGCAAACCGGGCATATCTCGGGTAAGCGTTCGGTATATCCGCAATAATGACAGGTCATTCGTTTTATTCCGCGAATATTTCCCTCAAACGCGTGATGTGTAAGCGAAACCGAGCAATTAGGGCAGCTGAAAACGTAGCCGCATTCTCTGCAGGAAATATGTGAATTATATCCGCGCCTGTTTACAAAAAGCAAAGATTGTTTTCCGTTATCCTTGCATTCTCTGATTTCCTTCGCAAGTCTTGCACTTATAAGCTTGTCGGGCGAAGAAAAGGTGCTGTCGCGGAGATCCTCGATAATAACCTCGGGTAATTCGTTCTTTCCGAAACGGTTTTTAAGCGTGAAAAGCGAGTAAATACCCTTTTTAGCCTTGTAATAGCTTTCGATCGAGGGCGTCGCGGATGCCAAAAGCATCAAAGCCTTCGATTCCGTGCACCTGAAGCGTGCAATGTCAACCGCATTGTATTTTGGTTGCATTTCACTTTTATAAGTGTGTGCCTGCTCTTCGTCAATGGCGATCATACCAAGATTCTTAAAGGGCGCAAACACCGCACTTCTCGTGCCGATAACGACGTCTATATCACCCGAAAGGATCTTTCTGTAAGTGTCGGTGCGTTCTCCAACCGAAAGCATCGAATGAACGACAGCCAAACGCTTGCCGAAGGCAGCTGCATAAGCCTTGACCGCTTGCGAAGCAAGTCCGATCTCGGGCAAAAGAATAATAACCTGTCGGCCGCTTTCGATAACCTTCTTTGCGACCTCGGTAATGACTCTCGTCTTGCCGCTTCCGGTAACGCCAAAAAGCAAAGCACCGCTTGGACTGTCTGAGTTAACAAGCTCGCTTAAGCCGTCAACTGCATTTTGCTGCTCCTCGGAAAGAGTAAATTCCTTCTCGGGCTCGATATTTTCAAATGAATATGCATCTCTGAAAAACGAGGTTTCTCTTTTTTCAAGAAGCCCCTTCTTCATAAGAGCGTTAACGATCGAGGCGGAATATCCGCCGATCTCTTCAATTTCGCGCATGGTTGCGGCAGGGTAGTGTGTCAAAAGCCCAATAAGACCTCTTTGCTTTTCGGTCAATCCCTCTCCCGCCTCGGCAAGCTCGTTCGCCTCCTCGGCAGTAACGGTGAGCGAATAGGTAAAAAGATTTTTTTCGTTAAGCTTTTCGGGCACTCTGCTACCCTTGACAATATAATTGCCCTTGCATAATGCGGTAAGGAGAATTTTGCATTCTTCGCCGAATTCATCAACCGCCTCGCGCTCGGTAATGCACCCGCTTAGCAGAATAAAGCGCATCATTACTTGTCCCGCATCGTTCAGCTTCGAAATATCGCAATCCTTCTCGGCAGTGTAAATCGTTTCGGTTCCAAGGTTTACCCCCGGAGGAATCACCGCGCGGAAAGCACTGCCAAACGTGCAGAAAAAGCGCTCCTTCATAAACGTACAGGTGCTAATAAGATCACTCGGCACGTCAAAAGGATATTGCATTATGCTTTCAACCGATTTTACGTGCGGATAATCGCATCGATCCGAAAAATCAACGACAACGGCGCTAACTCTTTTGTTAGCGTTGCCAAACGGCACAACGACAACAGAACCGATTTTGATCTGCTCGCGCAGATTATTCGGAACAGAATAGCTGTATTGTCTGTCAATACCGTATGCGATATCCGTTATATGAACCAGCGCGTATGCCTTGTTCATTGTTTGTTATGCTTCAACGATGGAATATTCGCCGTCGTAAAGCTTTGCAACAGCAACAGAAACCGGCTTTTCGGTAAGAAGAAGCTCGTAATCGGTTTTAACGGTATCCTTTGCGAAACGGTCGGTTTCGCTCTTGTGGCTTTCTTCGTATTCGTGTTCGTCATTAGCCTTGTCAATAAGATGACGTGCGCATTTTGCGGTCGCAATAACGAGCATGTAGCGGTTTACCTTTTCGTTTGTAAGGTCTGCAACTGTAGGATAGAGCATCATAATAAAATTACCTCTTTGATTTCGTCAATGTTTATCGTAATTTAACCCTCGATCGACTTAATGATCGTTTCGGGCTCTTCTGCCGAGCAAATAATGTGATCGCTGTCGGTAATAAGCACCGACTTTGTTTTCTTACCGCAGCTGACGTCGATCATACGTCCTGCGTTCTTGGCGTCCTGTACCAATCGTCTTACGGGCAAGGAATCGGGGGAAACGACCGAAATAACACGGTCGCAATTAACGTAATTGCCAAAGCCTGCGTCAATCAATTTCATATATCCGCGCTCCTATTCAATGTTCTGAATCTGCTCACGGATCTTTTCAACAAAGCTCTTTGCCTCGATAACCTGCTTTGCAATTTCGCTGTCGTTGCACTTCGAACCGATGGTATTGACCTCGCGGTTCATTTCCTGAACTAGGAAGTCAAGCTTTCTGCCAACGGGAACGTCCTCTTTGAGTATCTTCTTGAACTGTGCAAAGTGCGAATCCAGTCTTGCAAGCTCCTCGCTGATGTCCGCCTTGTCTGCAAACACCGCACATTCGGTAAGCAATCTTGCTTCGTCATAATTTGCGCCGTCGAGCAATTCGCGAATACGGTTCTTCATCTTTTCGTTGCTTTC
>JAFYON010000066.1 GCA_017560145.1 Clostridia bacterium
GGCAATTGTGTTTAAGCAAACCGGAAACTATATTAAACATCAAAAAGAATTGCTCCGAGTTGTTTCTTCCGATGAACGTGCAATAGTGGAAACTTTTTTGAATTTGAAAAAAGGCGGAATGGTGGATTTTAATTTAATGTCCGAAACATTATTTGCTTGGTCAAAGAAATGGATTGCAAAAGGACAATATAATTAATTCGATACTTACAAAGAAATTTGCAGTATAGATTAAGACCTGCTTTATCAAAAAGGAGCCATCGTAATGAGAACGAGAACAAAAGTATGGTTTATTATAGCAGCTTCCCTTGTGTTGATTGGATGTATAGTTTTCGGGGGTGTGATGACGATGTTTAAATGGGATTTTACGGAATTATCAACTGGAAAGTATGAAACGAACAATTATGAGATTGCTGAAATTTTTAATAAAATATCGATTGTAACTGACACAGCCGATATTTTGCTTGTGCCTTCCGAAAACCAAAAAACTTCCGTTGTTTGCCACGAACTGAAAAATGCGAAGCATTCGGTTACGGTACAGAACGGCAAGCTTGTAATTGAGATTGTTGATGCGCGAAAATGGTATGACTATATTGATATAAACTTCGGTATGACGAAAATAACAGTATCTATTCCGCAGGGTGAATACGATGCGCTATTTGTGAAATCCAGTACAGGTAACGTAGAAATACCCAAAGAATTCAAATTCGAAAATATTGATATCTCGGAAAGCACAGGCAATGTAACGAACTATGCTTCCGCTTCGAAAAATATAACAATTAAGACAAGTACGGGCAATATTCGTGTTGAAAATGTATCCGCAAACACACTTGATCTTTCCGCTTCAACGGGCGTGGTTACGGTCTCTAACGTAACCTGCGAAGGTGATGTTAAAATCAATGTTTCCACCGGAAAGACGAATCTGGCCAACATCGAGTGCGAAAATTTTGTGTCTAATGGAGACACGGGAGCGATATCCCTGAAAAATGTAATTGCTGCAGAAAAATTCTCGATTGAAAGAGGTACGGGTGCTGTAAAGTTTGATGGATGCGATGCTGCCGAGATTTTTGTCGAAACCGATACCGGAGATGTCAGCGGTAGCTTGCTTGCCGATAAAATTTTTGTTATTCGGACTGATACAGGCAACGTGGATGTGCCTAAAACAACATCAGGCGGAAAATGTGAAATCACAACCGAAACCGGTGATATTAACATAAGCATAAAGAAGTAAACAGGCCAATATCTAAATCGGTGCGACTTGTCAAAACGGAAACAGCGAGATATCAAAGGGGCAGCGGTCAAAATTGCTTGCAAAGCAAACGCGAAGCAAAGGCGATTTTGGGTACCACAATCCGAGTAGGTTCAAATCGATATTTTGCAATGCGGCGAGGGATACGATAAGTTCGACGGTTTAATCATAAAAAAACCTTGCATTTTTAAATTAATGTGTTATAATTGCCTTACTGACAGTTCGCTTGTACCATCCTGTCATTAAACAAAACCAGGACTGCTTATCATAAATATTTGTTGATTGGCGGCTTTGCGTTTTGCAATGCCGCTTTCTTTTTAGGTGATAAAATGAAAACGATTTCAAGTTGG
Organism: Clostridia bacterium; assembly: GCA_017560145.1. Lineage (GTDB taxonomy): Bacteria > Bacillota > Clostridia > Oscillospirales > CAG-382 > Coliplasma. The sequence continues at coordinate 1,597 of JAFYON010000066.1, forward strand.
ATAAAAAGAGAGAGGGAAGAAACCTCTCTCCTTCTCAGAAGTATTCCCTCGACGGTCGTGTCGTTGTTTGTCGTAAGCGTTATATGTATGAACCTTTTGGCTAATAAGACGCTTGTGCAGACCGAAATTATCGCACTCGACGGAGGAGTTTTGATATCCTGGCTATCCTTTATGTGTATGGATATTATTACGAAATATTTCGGCCCCAAGGCATCGAACAAGGTGGCGATACTTGCTTCGGGCATAAATTTGCTTACCTGCTTGCTGTTTTATATCGCAAGCGCTATCCCCTCGAATGCGAACGATTATACCGCGCTTAACGGAATTTTGGGCGGCACTTGGTTTATCCTGCTTGGCAGTACTATTGCCTTTTTGATATCCGCGCTGATAAACAATTTTCTGAATTGGCTTATCGGCAAGGCGTTTTCGAAAAATCCCGACGGCAAATTGGCGTACGTCACACAGTGCTACGTTTCAACGTTTGTAGGTCAGTTTATCGACAATCTTATCTTCTCGGTCATCGTTTTTACGGTGTTTGCACCGATATATTGGGACGGCTTTTGTTGGACTTTATTGCAATGCACGACGTGTGCGCTTACGGGAGCGGTCGCGGAGCTTATTATGGAAGTGATTTTCTCGCCGATCGGTTACAGAGTTGTCAAAAAGTGGAAAAGGCAAAGCGTCGGAGAGCAATATCTTGAATTTGTTGACGGAGGCAAAAAATGAAGGTTTTAATAACGGGAACCACCCAAGGAATAGGCAAGGCGATCGCCGAAAGATTTTTGAAGGAAAACCATACGGTTATCGGCATCGACAGACAAGAATCGAGCATCGACGATGTGAACTACACACATTATCAGTGCGACGTTCGCGATTATGAAAGGCTTCCCGAGCTTTCGGGCGTTAACGTGCTCGTTAACAACGCAGGCACGCAGAACGAGCAGGATATTGACGTTAATTTAAAGGCGCTTATCCATATCACCGAAAAATACGGCATACAAAAGGATATCCGCTCGATACTTAATATAGGCTCGGCAAGCGCGCATACGGGCGCGGAATTTCCCGAATACTGCGCGAGCAAGGCGGGAATTTTGGCTTATACCAAGAACGTCGCAATGCGTGTCGCACCCTTTAACGCCATCTGCAACAGCCTTGATCCCGGTGGAGTTATAACCCCTCTTAACGATTGCGTTATCAACGATCCCGTTCTTTGGGAAGCGATAATGAACGAAACTCCGCTTAAAAGGTGGGCGACCGCCGAGGAGATTGCCGAATGGGCGTATTTCCTTACGGTAACAAACACCTTCTGCACCGGTCAAAGCATTCTGGTCGACGGCGGAGAATCGATAAACTACAACTTCATCTGGAAGGAATAAACAGGAAATAAAAAAGCACCGGTTTTAAGGTGCTTTTTTATTTAAGCTTTAGCAATCTGAAAAAAAGGGTGAAAAACGGTTATTCGGGGAGAGAAAAGTGCAGGAAGAAAACGGAAAATTCATATATTATAGAAAGAAAATTCATAATATGTATTGAAAATCGGCGGTTTTATGTTATACTTATTTTGACAAAATTCGACCGTTTGCGCCACGTGCGAAACGGTTAAAAAGGATTTCGATTATGAAGCTTCGCAACGTCCGCGGTTTTGACAATATAGACGATTACGTTAAATACAAGCTCGACGTTTATTCGAAGAGGGAAAAGACCTTTGGTACGCTTTTCGAATTGATGTTTGACGAGCAGGATAACGTTATGGTCGAAACTACCGACGGTTACCGTATCCACAAGGTGACCTACGGCGAGTTTAAAAATAAAATACTCAAAGCCGTCGGCTCTGTAAAAAGTGCTTTTGCGGACGTTCCCGTCGGCGAGATCATCGGGCTTTATATGTCAAACTGCCCCGAATGGCTCGTTTGCTTCTGGGCGATCCTTGCGGCAGGCTATAAGCCGCTTTTGATGAACACCCGTCTTTCGAACGACGTTCTTAACGGCATTTTAAAGCAATATGCGGTAAAGGGCGTTATCTCCGACGGCACAGCTTTTGAGGTTAAAACGGTTTTGAAGGAGGATGCGATCGCACCCTCTGACGAAATTGCTGATATTGTTGAATTCGGAAGCGAGATATATTTTATGTCCTCGGGTACCTCGGGCAAGGTGAAGCTTTGCGCGTACACGGGCGAGAATTTTTATTATCAGATCTGCGACAGTGTGAATATCGTTTCGACCTGTCCCGATATAAAAAAACATTACAAGGGAGAATTAAAGCATCTTGTGCTTTTGCCTCTTTGCCACGTTTTTGGGTTTATCGCGGTTTATTTGTGGTTCGGATTTTTCTCGAGAACCTTCGTTTTCCCAAGAGATTTGAATCCTACAACGATTCAGCGCACCGTCAAAAAGCACGAGGTAACGCATATTTTTGCGGTTCCCATGGTGTGGGATGCGGTTGCCAAGGCGGCGACGAACAAAATCAAGGCGCGCGGTGCAAAGACCTATAAGCGCTTTATCAGCACAAGCAAGCTTGTAAATTCAACCGGCAGATTGGGCGATTTCCTTGCAAGGCGCCTGCTTTCCGAGGTGCGCGACGGTCTGTTCGGCGACAGTATTACGTTTTTGATCAGTGGCGGAAGTGAAATAAGCACTTCGACGTTGAGCTTCTTCAACGGAATAGGCTATCATCTTGCAAACGGCTACGGTATGACCGAGATAGGAATCGTTTCGGTCGAAAGGTCGAGGAGCAAAAAAATACTTAATTCGGGCGCTATCGGCGCTCCGTTCGGATACACAAAGCATCGTGTCGACGAAAACGGCATATTGTTGATCGGCGGCAAAACGCGCGCAACGCGCATACTTGTCGATGGCGAAACGGTCTGCTCGTATGAGGACGAATGGTTTTCTACCGGAGATATGATGCGCTTTGAAAACGGTAGGTATTTCGCAAGCGGCCGCGTTGACGATATGATAATCTGCGAAAACGGCGAAAATATCGCGCCTCAGCTTGTCGAAAAGGAGCTGACAGTCGAGCACGTTGACCGTGCTTGCATATTTACCGATTGCGACGGCAGGGTAGCCGTTATCGTTTCGGTGCCGGGATGCTATACGGAGGAAAGAATCGGTAAGATACACCAAGCGCTTGTCGAGGCACTTGCATCTGCAAGGCTTGACAGAGCGGTCGGTAAAATATATTTCACGAACGATAGCCTTCTTGCCTCGGGTGAGATCAAAATCTCGCGCAAGCGCCTTGCGCAGAGAATTGCCAACGGAACGCTTTGCACCTTTGATCCGAATTCGGTTCAAAGCCATTCGGAGGAGCTTGCGTTGGGGCTTGAAAGAGAGCTTTGCGAATGCTTTGCCGAGGTGCTTGGCAAGGAGCCGTGCGAGGTCGGAAGAAACAGCCGCTTTTTTCAGGATCTCGGCGGAACGAGCATTGATTACCACATTCTGCTCGGCAGGATAAGAGAAAAGTTCGGAATTGAAATTTTTGACGGCGGCAACGAGCATATCTCCACAATAAGTGAGTTTGCCGCATATATACAAAACAAGCAATGATTAAAACGGGGGTACCGATATGGTAAAATCGCTGAATACAAAATGGAAAGAGTTTTTATTTGCATTCTCGGGATTCGGACCTAATCTTCTTATGATTTTGATGGGCTCGTATTTTTCGGATGCTCTTAACCCTGCTTCGTTGGAAATGGGCGAGCAATTTCAGGCGATCATGCCCGGTGTTTGCTATATCCTTCCCGCAGTTTTCCCGATCCTTTTCGCAATCGGCAAGGCGTTTGACGGAATTATCGATATTCCCTTTGCTCACATTGCCGATACGCTTTCTACAAAATGGGGAAGACGCCGCCCTGCTATCGCGGTCTGCTTCCTTCCCATGCTTATAAGCTATGTTATGTGTTGGATCCCGATCGGCGGCGCTGACGGAAAGCTTTTGAACACTATCTGGATCACCGTGTTCAGCCTTATCTTCTTTGCAACCTACACAATGTGTCTTATCGCGTTTTACGGCTCCTTCTCGACTGTTTGCACCGACGAGCCTCAGCGTATGCGCGTTTCGGGCTACAAGGCGTTCTTCGATACCATTTCCTATTGCTTGGTATATGCGCTTGTTCCCGTTATCCTTTCCGCAATCGAGATGCATATCGACACCTTGGCGTTCGTGTGCGTTCCGATGATGGTTACAATGCTTATTCCGCTCTTCCTTATCAAGGAGGGTGAAAAATACGGCTATCCCGAAAACGAGGGAATTATCGAGGAAAAGGCAACGCTTCGTCAGAGCATTGCTCTTACCTTTAAAAACAAAATCTTCAGACGTTGGTTGCTTGTAAATACCTGCGCTTATTTCGGACTTCAGATGTTTTTGGCATCGATGAACGGACTTATTATCGGCGGTATGGGACTTAACGGCTTCCAAATGGCGATATTCAACACCTGCGCATTTGCGCCCGTGCCTATTATGCTTTATCTCTTCAATAAGGCAAAGGCGCGTTTTGGTGTAAGAAAGATATATCAAAGCTGCTTGCTCGTGTTCGGCATTGCGATGCTCAACTTCTTTATCGGCTCGCGTTTTGTGCTCGGCAACGACAATCTTACCGCAAAAATGATTATCGGTATTTTGGGCGGACTTTTGGGCAGCTGGTCTATCGGCGCGTTCTTTATGCTTCCTTATCTTGCACCTGCGCAGATATCGAGCGTTGAAGAAAAGCTTACCGGCAGAAACCATTCGGCAATGTATTTTGCGGGCAACGCGGTGACCACCTCGGTGGCAGGCGCTATTTCCGGCTCGCTCGTTTACGAATACATAAAGAACCTTTTCTTTGCAAGCGGCAAGGGCGTTGTCTGGGCAGAGGCAGAGGGTGAGCTTTCGGCATCCGAGGTTGCATATCGCGAGCTTTTCGGTGTGTGCGGAAGCGAGGAAGAGGTTATGAATTCTATATTCAACCTCGGCAACCTTTTGGTTCCCTTTATCGTGGTCATCGCCGTCGTTATCGGCTTTATCGTAGCGTTTAAGATGCCCCGTGACTTCACCCCCGCAATTCTTGCAAGAGAATTCAAGGAAATGGATCCCTCTCTTGATATAAGCGCGTTTGAAAACGCCGAGGAAAAAAGAGAACGCTCGGAAATCATTTTCGTGCAGGTCGGTCTTACCATTCTTTCGGGCTTTATATTCGGCTTTATCTGGCTTGGTATTCTTATTAAATCGATCAAGAGCTTTGCAAAGAAATTCCCGAGCGCTATCACCTATATCGCTTCCTGCTTTATCCCATACGCGCACATTATATGCGTTCTTAAAATGCGCAAGACAATAATCGGCATTGCAGAAGAAAAGGGCATTTCTGTCAAGATACCCAAGCTTCCTCTTATCCTTTTCTGCTGTATTTTCCCCGTTCTGTTCGTCAACGTTCCCGCGCTTGCTGTTTTGCAGCACGGAATGAATAAGATATTTGCACACGAGGACAAGTAATTAATGCTTTATGCGATTTATCATTGGTTCGTAAGAATCACAGGTTACATACCCCAGCTTATCCTTTTCCGTACCAAGGTGCATTACGAGGATAAGTCGGTTCAGAGTCGTTTTATCCGCTCGAAGGCGATAGTGGTATCCAACCACAACGGCTTGATGGATTTCGGCGTGCTTCTGTTCGTTTTCTGGAGCCGTATTCTGCGGTGTGCAGTTGCGGAGATAACCTTTGATAAGAATATATTTCTGAAGCTTATTTTAAAGCCATTCGGTTGTGTCAGAGTCGACCGTGACAGTTACGATATGGTCTTTCTTGACAAGATGAAGAAGATTTTGAACCGCGGCGGCGTTGTTGAAATTTATCCCGAATCGAGAATACCGAGTAAGGATGAAAAGAAGCCTATTGCATTCAAGCCGAGCTACGTGCTGCTTGCTTTGGAATCGGGCGCGCCGATAATTCCGATCTACAACAACGGAAAAATGCTTAGCAGTGAGCGCAGACGTATTGTGATCGGTAAGCCTATCGATGTTTCCTCGCTTTATGACGATTCCTTGTCGGAAAGAGAAAATATTCGTATAATCAACGACTATGTAAGGAGTAAGATCATTGAACTCGGACAACAAATCGAAAAAACAAAAGAAAAAGCCATTTGACAATCTTGTTTACGATTTTGTAAAGGTTACCGGTGCGGTGCCCGCGTGGCTTTGGCTTCGTCCGAAGTATTATTACCCCTTCGGAAAGCCGTGCAAGGACGGACCGCTTCTTGTTGCCGCGAACCATTACAGCGGATTGGATCCTGTTTCGGTGCTTTTGTCATTTCCAAGACACCGCGTGAACATTCTTGCGACAAAGCAGCTTTTTAATACGAAAATAACGAGATTTTTCTTTACCCGAATGCATTGCGTCGAGGTCGACAGGGAGAATTTCAACATTTCTTCCTTCCACGAGGTTACCGACCGCTTGAAGCAGGGCAGGATAATCGGCATCTTTCCCGAGGGCAAGATAAACGAGAGGGAGGAAAACGGCTCGGTGCTCGATTTTAAATCGGGCGTTGTGCTTATGGCGCACCGAGGAAACGCAAAGGTGCTCCCGATGTATCTTTCCAAAAGAAAGAAATGGTATCACAGACAGCGCATCGTTATGGGCGCTCCTATCGATATTTCCGAAAAGCTCGGCAAGATACCAACGATGCAGGCGGTGAACGATATGACCGAGTATCTGAGGGAAAAGGAGATCGAGCTTCGCAAGTATCTCGACGATAATTATCCTAAAAATAAGAGTAAAAAAGGGGAGAACGAGTGATGAACGAAAAATTCAAAAAATATACCACGCCCGAAACCTTTGAAAGAATCGTAGATTTTCAAAACGTTACCGAAATGTGGACACGCTGTATTTCGGAATATGCGAACGATATCGCTATTGTTGACGGCGAAAATTATACTTACGCGCAGTTGGACGAGGACGTATCCCGTTTCAGAACCGTGCTTAAGGAAAGTAATGCGGGCACCGGCTCGCTTATCGGCATACTTTGCCCGAATTCCTATGGATTCGTAAAGGCGTTTCTTGCCGCAACGACGCTCGGCGTTGCAGCGGTTTTGCTTCCTGCACATATGGACGTGAACACCGTTTTCGGCGTTGCATCCAAATTCGGAATGAAGGCGGTCGTTTATGATGAATCGTTGGAGGACAGGGTTGCTCTTCTTAGAGAAAAAAATCCTTCGGTTGCATTGATTCCCTCGTCGGCAACCGCTTCCGAAAAAACCGCTATGATCCCCGTACCTGCCGAAGCAACGGCAGCAGTGCTCTTTACCGGCGGTACGACCGGCAAGAGCAAGGGAGCAAAGATTAGTCAGCGTGCGCTTATGGCGGGCACGAAAAACGGCTGCTACGGTGTGCATGACGTTTTCGGCGAGCGTTATCTTCTCGTTTTGCCTTTGACTCACGTTTTCGGTCTTATCCGAAACCTTATGACGAGCCTTTACACCGGCAGTACGTTGTTTATCTGCAGAAATAACAAGGATATGTTCCGCGACGTAGCTATCTTTAAGCCTACGATCATGGTGCTTGTTCCCGCCTTGGCGGAAATGGCGCTTAACCTTTCGGCTCAGTTCGGCAGAAATATGTGGGGTCCCGACCTTAAAACCATAATTTGCGGTGCCGCACCCGTTGCGCCTTATCTTGTTACCGAATATGCAAAGCGCGGCATTTCGCTTTTTCCCGGTTATGGACTTACCGAATCGGCAAACCTTGTAAGCGGCAATATTGAGCCGTTAAGAAAGCCCGAATCGGTTGGCTTGATGTACGGCGGAATGGAATATAAGATAGTCGACGGTGAGCTTTGGCTGAAGGGTATCAATATGATGTCGGGCTACGTTTCCGACGAGGAAAACGATATCGCTTACGAGGACGGCTATTTCAAGACCGGCGACCTTGTCCGTATCGACGAAGAAGGATATCTTTACATCATCGGCAGAATCAAGGATATTATCGTGCTTTCGAGTGGCGAAAAGGTTTCGCCTGCAGAGCTCGAGGTTAAATTTTGTGCTATAGATACCGTTCAGGATTGCCTTGTTTATGACACCACCGAAAACGGTATGCATCAGCTTGTGCTTGAGGTATATCCGAGATTTACAAAAGCAAAGGAATTGGGCATCGAGGATATCAACGCACATATCAAGGCGGAGTTTGAGCAGGTGAACAAAACCCTTCCCACCTTTGAAAGAATCAATAAACTTGTCATCAGGGATACCGATTTTATCCGTACCCCTGCAATGAAGATCGCGAGGAATTTAAATGGCAATGTCAAGAAGTGAAATTTTCGAAAAGCTTAACGAGGTTATCAATATGGTAATGCCCACGTTGGACGTTGCCGAAACCCAAATTACCGAGGATTCGAATCTTGTCAACGATATCGGACTTTCCTCTGTCGGCATTTTGTACGTTGTTATTGCGATCGAGGAATTCTTTGGCATTCGCTTTGACGACGTTGGCTTTGCCGATTTTGAAACTATCGGAGACGTTATCGACTACATAGAAAAGAAAATATGAAGTGGCATATAAAAAATCCCTCCAGAGGGGATATGATCCGCGTTGAACTGGGTGGAATTTATCATTTCGGAATCTACGTTTCGGATGAAGAGGTGATTCAGTTCGGTCTTGCACCGTCGCGTCGCAATCTTTTGAAGGACAGCGACGTTGAGGTGCTTGCAACCGATATAGACGGCTTTTTGGCAGGCGGTTTTCTTGAAACCTGCGAATTTGACCGAAAAGAAAGAAAAAAGAACCGCACTCCGGATGAGATCGTGGAATATGCGCGTTCTAAAATGGGTATGCGCGGCTACAGCGTTCTTTACTACAATTGCGAGCATTTTGCGAACGAATGTGTTTCGGGCACGGCGGTGTGCAATCAGGCAGACCGTGTGCGCGATTTTATAAGAAGCTTGCCCGTTGTCGACGTTTATCTTGCAAAGCTTCCCGAAGCCGAGCTTGGCGAAGTGCTTTCCTGCGATTTGCGTCAGAAGGAAATCGATTCTGTCACAAATGAAAAGGTAAAGCGTGAAAAGTATTTTGTTTGGAAGCTTTTTGAATATGCTTTGCAGCGCAGTCTTGGATTGAAGATTGCGGATTTAAAATTCGTCCGCGATGAAAACGGACGTTATATGACCGACCGTGCGGAATTTTCGTTTTCGCACAGTAAGGGTGCATTGGCGGTTGCGGTATCGCGCAATCCGATCGGCGTTGATATCGAGCCGATGGATACCGAATGCTCTGACAGCCTTGCAAGGCGTATTATGAACGATAGCGAATATTCTGTGTTTGAAAAGCTTGACGAAGGCGAAAAGCAGGGATATTTTGTTAAGGTATGGACCGCAAAGGAGGCGCTTTTCAAGGCGTCGCACACGGGTGCGTTCAACCCTTATGCTATCGATACCGAAAACGGCGGATACAAAAGCTTTGTCAAATCCGTTGACGGCAGGGAATATGCAGTTGCGGTAGCGACCGAAAAGCCCGAAAAAATAAGATTTTTCGAAAACGTAGTATTATAAAGATAAGAAAACGAAGCAAGGAACAGAATCGTCGTTCCTTGTTTTGATATCTGTTGCGGTACTCACAGCAGAACTGGAGAAAAGCAAATGTCAAAAAAGCAAAATAATGCATCTATTGAAAACATATATGCGCTTGACGGAAAAGTCCCGATTTTGAAATCCATCCCGTTTGGTCTTCAACACGTTCTTGCAATGTTCGTTGCGAATATTGCGCCCATCGTGATAGTTGCGGGAGCAAGCGGCTTAAGCCCGCGTGAAACGGCATCGCTTATTCAAACCGCCATGATAGTTGCGGGCATCGGTACGTTGCTGCAGCTTTTTTCGATATGGAAGCTCGGTGCAAGGCTTCCCATCGTAATGGGTATAAGCTTTACCTTCGTTTCGGTATTTTGCTATATCGCATCGCAATGGGGGTATGATGCAGTTATCGGCGCGGTTATTGTCGGCGGTATATTCGAAGGGCTGCTGGGCCTTTTCGCAAAATATTGGCGCCGTATTATCGCTCCTATCGTTTCTGCATGTGTTGTTACCGCTATCGGCTTTTCACTGCTCAGCGTCGGCGCAAATTCCTTTGCGGGCGGCTCGGGCTCGGCCGATTTCGGATCGGCGGATAACTGGATACTGGGTTCTGTAACGCTTGCTTGCTGTATTTTGTTTAATATCTTCGCAAAGGGCCATTTAAAGCAGCTTTCGGTTTTGTTCGGACTTGTTGTCGGTTATATCGTTGCCTTGTGTATGGGTATGGTGGATATGTCCGCATTGGAGGACGTTTCGATAGTTTCTCTCCCCGAAATAATGCCGTATAAGCCCGAATTCAATATCAATGCAATAATATCGGTTTGTATGATATTCCTTGTATCGGCAACCGAAACGATAGGCGATACTTCTGCGATGACAAGCACCGTATTAAATCGCGAGCCGACCGAAAAGGAAATTACCGGCAGTTTGGCTTGCGACGGATTCGTAAGCTCGCTTTCGGCTTGCTTTGGATGTATGCCCGTGACCTCGTTCAGCCAAAACGTAGGACTTCTTGCGATGTCAAAGGTTATAAATCGCTTTACCATCGCTACGGGTGCGGGTATTTTGATCCTTTCGGGTATCTTTCCGGCGATCGGTGCGGTTCTGGCAACTCTGCCCGAGGCGGTTTTGGGCGGCTGTACGATAATTATGTTCGGTAATATCGTTATTTCGGGCTTGCAGATGATCGGTTCTTGCGGATTTACACAGCGCAACATAACCATTGCCGCGATCTCGTTGAGCATCGGACTGGGCTTTACTCAGGTGCCCGAAATGTTCGATCTGTTCCCGGATATGATTCGCACAATATTTGCCGAAAACTGTGTTGCGGTCGTATTTATTTCCTCGATCATTATGAATTTGGTTTTGCCCAAGGATATGGAATTAAAGCGCAAGAAAGGCGATAACGCTGATGATGAATAATTTGACAACCAAGAAAAATATAAAATCCTTTGCTATCACTCCCGAAAACCTAACGGGTGAAAAGGGAGGAGGAGGCAGAGCCGTTGTAGGAAGCGCCTCCGAGGCATCGCGCGAGCTTGGCGTCGGTTGGAAGGTAAACCCCTATTTAAGGATAGAAGCGCACAGTAAGATCATTCTTGCCGATTATAAGGGTCAAGGCGCTATAAAGCATATCTGGATGACAGATGCCGCAAGCGCCGGACGTCAGCTTATTCTTCGCATATATTTCGACGGTCAGGAAAAGCCGAATATCGAATGTCCTCTTTCGGATTTCTTCTGCAACGCCGATTATAAAGAATTTCGTCAGCTTTCAAGCCTTGCAATGTGCGTAAACCCTGCAAAGGGGCTTAACTGCTATTTCGAAATGCCCTTTTTCAAGAGCTTTCGCGTTGAGGTCGAAAACCTTGGACACGAATGTAATATTTATTACCAGATCGATTGCGAGGAGAAGGAATTATCTCCCGACACCTTGTATTTCCACGCGCAATTCCGCCGTGTAAATCCGCTCCCCTATATGCAGCCTTACGTTATTTTGGATAATATCAAGGGCAAGGGACATTACGTCGGCACTTATATGAACTGGGGCGTAAAGAGTAATGGATGGTGGGGCGAAGGCGAAATTAAGTTCTATATCGACGGCGACGGTGAATATCCCACCATTTGCGGCACAGGCACCGAGGACTATTTTTGCGGCGCTTATAATTTCGACGTTAACGGAAAATATCAAGAATTTTGTACTCCCTATTCGGGAATGCATAAAATAAGCACCACGGACGATCTTTATCGCTCGCAGAGATATTTTAATCTCTACCGTTGGCATATTACCGACCCGATTTATTTTGAAAACGATCTAAGGGTTACCATTCAGGCGCTCGGCTGGAGAAGCGGAAACCGCTATCTGCCCTTGCAGGACGATATTTCCTCGGTAGCTTATTGGTATTCGGATAATCTTAACGACGTTTATCCCGAATTTCCCTCGATGAATGAATTGGAAATAATTTAACTAAAAAAGAACCGCGAGATTTCGCGGTTCTTTTATATTGCTTAAAATACAGGCTTGGGATATTCTGCTTTGTTTGACAAAACAAGATCGGTAATCTGCTCGAAGCTCATCCATTCGACCTTGTCGGAAAGGTGCTCGGCGATTCTTCTGCCGACCTCGTCCATAACTCTAAGACCGGTGTAAAGACCGTTTGACATCAAGCTTTGCCAGTGTGTGATAAGTATCGGATAGCCTTCCGATTCGAGCACGCGGATGATATGACCCTCTTTACCGTCGGCGGTAATAAGGTTATCGGCGATCTCGTTAACGTAATCGTCGTCGCTTCTTAAGGTGTCGATAGTCTGCCAGATATAGTCACGGGTTGTTGCGGGGATGGAAACCAAGGTTCTGCCGTCCTCCTCACGTGCTACCCACGGCTTTGCCTTGGGGCGGTCGCGAAGTCCGCGAAGGAAGAACCAAGCCTTTTTACTGCCGGTTGCCTTTTCTACCGCAAGCGAGATGGAATGCTCGTATTCGTCCTCAACCTCGATACCGAAGTCCCAAGGAGAGGTAACACCGATCGAGTAAAGACCTGCCTCGTTAACGAGCGAAACAGCCTTTTCGATATAAGGAACAAGCGTTGTGCGGTCTTGGGTGGATGCCCAGTCGCGCTCGTTCATCGAAAGTGCCTCGCCTGTTGCAAGGTCAACCGCCTTGTGGTGAGTAAGCATTTCGGGGCCGACCGAGAATGCGGGCATAACGCGTGTTTTAACACATTCGAGCCATTCGTCGAGATCCTTTTTATCAACACCGTCAAGGCCGTTTACAATATCGCCCTTGTTGCCGGGCATGGGGACGACGCTGAACTTACCTTTAATGCCGCGGCGTTCGATAATATCACAAAATTCAAAAAGCTTTTCGTTGGGATAGGTGGGAATAAGGGGACGACCGTCCTCGGTATGACCCTTGCGCGAGTGCTCGTGATAAACAGAAATTATAGGAGCGGGGTCGTCGATGATCCAACTGATGGGTGTTTTCATTATATGATCCTCCAAGCGCTTTTTTATTATTTTACCACCGTTGTTCTTCTCTGTCAACAAAAAACACACCCGAGCGTAATAATTACGTTCGGGTGTGTTGATCTTAATCGAATAAGCGGTCGATCGTTACCGAAAAAAGCTTTGCGATATGCGGAAGCAGGGTAACGTCGGGATAGGAGCGCTCCTGCTCCCATTTCGACACCGCTTGGACGCTGACCTTAAGCGAAGCAGCAAGTGCTCTTTGGGTCAGTCCCGAGCTTGTGCGAAGCTCTTTGATATTTTTGCCGATAGGCAGAATCATATTACGTGCTTTCCTCCGAAAATTTCTTTGCGTGGTTTTGGAGTGTCGCACCTATAGCAGCTCTTTGCCGCCGAACGTGACAATGCCGAGCCGCATTTTTAAAACACGGCTCGGTATTGCTATTACTCGCTTTAGTTTCCGAATTAACGGCAACTGTCGGGGGCGAGCAATACGACACTTGCTAAATGCAGTGCGCAACAAATAATCATATACTGCCCCTCCTTTCAAAATAAATTATATAACTCAAAGCGTCTGCAGTACGCCTTGGCTACGTCTTGATTGTAACACGCTCCTTGAGCGATGTCAAGGCACAAATATCTACCGTTGGTAGCAGTTATCTTGCAATCACGGCAATCGCCGAGTTATTGTCGCAATCGCTCGGTGCGCGGCTTGCGTGTATTTCGGTCATTGCTTTTATCCAATCCTTTGCAGATCTGCTTTGTGCAAGCGTTTCTTCCATTTCATTTTCCAAAACGTATTCCCAAAAGCCGTCGGTGCAAAGTAAAAGTGCATCGTATTGCGTATCGGTCGCAACGGTCACGTCGGCTTTTGCCGCATCCTTCGCACCGATAGTGCGGATAAGCAGATTTCTGTCAACGTGGCCGCGTATTTCGGCTTCGGTTATCTCGCCTGCAAACACTGCAAGCTGAGAAGCGCTGTGATCGACGGTGCGGAAAACTATTTTGCCGTTTGAAAAGGCGTAAATTCTTGTGTCGCCTACGTGGGCGAAAACAAGCTGATCGCCGTTGTAATACGCAGCGGCAACCGTCGTTTTCATTCGCGAGCTATGCTTTTCCTGCTCGGCTCTTACCGCCTCGCTTGCAATCTCTATCGCATCGGTGATTTCGTTTTTGGCGCTTTGCCACAAGAAATCGGCTATTGCGTTAACTGCCGTGCGCGAGGCGATCTGTCCGTCCTTGTGTCCGCCGAGTCCGTCGGCAACGACAAACAAATGCCTTTTGCATTTGCTTTTAGCAAGGCAGGCGTCCTCGTTATTTTCACGTCCGCCGATGCTTGAATGTAGGTAAAAATCGGGTCTTTTCATATCAGTTCCTCTTATTTTTCGAGAATCGAATCAAAATCAAGCGCAACGATATCGTTTGCGAAGAAGAATTTGCCGAAAATGTATTTATCCGATGCGCTTTCGGAAAGGGTTATTACCTTGCCGTTGCTAAAATCAAGCTCCTCGGACATTGCGGGGCCGTTTATCTGCATAATGCGGTCCTCGAGAATGAATACGCTCGCGCCGTCAAGCGTCAAGCCCGAATCTCTTGCGCCGCTTTCGTCATAAACCAAATATTCCGAATCGGTAAGTCCGTAAGAGGTCGAGAAAATAATTTTGCCGCTGTCGGTAATGCACATACCCTGAACCTTGTTTGGGATAGAATAGATCTTTAACGGGGTCGTGAGATCCTCGTGGGAGTATTTGGAAACGATCGCATAGTGCATTCCGTTTTTCGTTTCATAAGGATGCTCGGTCACGTAAGCGCCGCCGTCGTGAAATTCGCCGACGTAAACGTAATTTTCATCTGCAAATACGAACGAAGCCGAATTGTTGACCTCGGCACCGACGGTGATCGTTACAATATCCCCATCGTTGCTGTTTAAAATCGCTTCTGCAGAGGCAAAATAAAGCTTGCTTCCGTTCGCGATATAAACTCTGTCGCCCCAGACGGCAATACCGCCTGCGTGACCCGTGAATTCCTTGCCGTCCTCATGTGCGAGAGAAACGTAATAGGAATTGTTGTCATAATCGGTAACGTAAATACGGCTTGCACTTTTGTCAGCCATATAGCCCGAAACGAATATTTTGCCTTCGGTCTCCAAAGCGCAAATGCCCTGACAAACAAATCCGTCGGAAAGTCCGGGGTTGTCGCAAAGCGTGCTTTCGATAGAGTAGTAATCCGAATATATGGCAAACTTCAATATATTCAATGTACCCCATACGACTATTACGAGAGAAAGCAAAGCGGCAAGGACGGTAAGCGCGATCTTAAGTATTTTTTTGATCAAAATATATTTAATCATTTTGTTCTCCGATATGAAAATTCTTGCTTTTGGGTCATTATAGCACAAATGCACAAAAATGTCAAAGATTGCAGAAAAATTATGAAAAATGTTTGAAAAACGTTAAAAAGTATGATACAATGTCGAGTGATGAGAAAAACAAAGTTTTCTTGACAAACCAAAATTTTTATGGAGGAAAAAAATGGAAAAGAAACTCGTTTACGACATCCACGACAGACCCAGTTTTGGCAAAATGATCATTTTCGCATTGCAGCAATTGCTTGCAATCATGGCAGCTACTATCGCTGTTCCCGCTATCGTCGGTAACGGAATGTCCTATTCCGCGGCGTTGTTTGGTGCAGGCGTAGGTACCATCGTTTATCAGCTCTTCACAAAGTTCCGCAGCCCTGTTTTCCTTGGCTCTTCCTTTGCATTCATCGGCTCGATGTCTGCTGCTTTCGCCGGCGCTGCTTCCGCTTCGCTCGGTTATCTCGGCATTATCATAGGTGCTTTGTTTGGCGGTCTTGTATACGTGCTTATCGCAATGATCGTTAAGTTCGTAGGCACCAATTGGATCGACAAAATCATGCCAGCTGTTGTTATCGGCCCGACCGTTGCACTTATCGGTCTTTCGCTCGCAGGCGCAGCAGTTAACGACGTATTCTCCTACGGTCCCAAGGAAACCTTTGGTACCAACTCTTATTTCTTGATGGACACCTCCTTGTGGGTATCGTTTATCTGTGCAATCGTTACCTTCTTGGTTGTTATCCTTTGCTCCACCTACGGCAAAAAGATGTCCAAGCTTATCCCCTTTATTATCGGTATCCTTGCAGGTTATGCAGTAGGTCTTGTATTCACCGGTATCGGCTATGCTACCGAAAACGACGCTTTGAAGATCATCAACTTTGCACCCTTTACCGCACTTGTTGACGGCGGCGTTTCTCTTAAGACCTTCTTTGAAGTTCCCGACTTTTCGTTTGTTCAGGCTATCGATGGCTTTAGCGAGCTTGACGGCTCTTATATCGCTACCGTTGCTGTTGCATACATCCCCGTTGCAATGGTTGTATTTGCAGAACACCTTGCAGACCACAAGAACCTTTCGAGCATCATCGACCGCGACCTTCTTAAGGACCCCGGCCTTTCGAGAACCCTTCTCGGTGACGGTGTAGGCTCTGTTGCAGGTGCATTCTTCGGCGGCTGCCCCAACACCACCTACGGCGAATCGGTTGGTTGTGTTGCTATTACCAGAAATGCATCGGTTGCAACCATTACCACCACCGCGATCATCGCAATACTTATCGCATTCATTTCTCCGTTCGTTGCATTCCTTAATTCTATCCCCGGCTGCATAATGGGCGGTGTTTGCATTACTCTTTACGGCTTCATCGCTGTTTCCGGTCTTAAGATGATCCAAAAGGTTGATCTTAACGACAACGCTAACCTCTTCACCGTTTCTGCTATCCTTATTCCCGGTATCGGCGGTATGGCTATGAATATCGGCGAAGTTTA
>JAFYON010000067.1 GCA_017560145.1 Clostridia bacterium
AAAATCAGTTTTTCATATGTGGTTGTTTGAATATAGTAATAGTCATCATTATAATAACAAAATGCGAAATATATGTTTTCTTGTGCGATATAAAAAGATACACCGTTTTTTTCATAAAGGATACTGTTTTTATCCAAGGTACTAGGTGCTTTTTTATTCTTCTCTATAAAAACATAGGTCTCATTTTCATTAGTGATGAACTGTATTTGTCGGTTTCCTTGTTCACTTTCGTTAATTTTAACACTGGTTATATTAACATTTGCGGGAAGCTTTGAGGGATACATAATATTGTAGTTCTCAGTTTCTTCCATTTCTTCTATAGAGGAATAGACCTTAACTTCACCGCCATTGTGAAAAGTAAATTGTTCTACATTAATTTGTGAACCTTCATCCTGGCGCACAATTTTGCTGATATATTCAAGTATGTTTACGCCAAATGCAGCTGCAACTAACACGGTAACCGACATTACGACTGCCATAATAGCAGCAATCAAACCGATTTTGCGTAATATAATAGGTTTTCTTTTGATAACGTTTGCTTTGGATTCCTGTGTTTTTTCTTCGTCAACAATTATAACATGCTCGCGTTTAACTTTATCAATAATAGAAATAATCTTATCTTTATTTAATACATCAGAATCATTTCTTTTATTCAAAAGTTCAGAGCAACGGCGTATCGTTGTCATATCGCCGGCACCAAAACAAAGCATATCTATTTCGAAATTTAATATTTTTTCCAAAGCCGTATTATCAAGATCTTCTAAAATGATTATCTCATCATTAATCATCTCCTTGAGTTCTTGACCGGATATATTGTCAAGCAAAAATTTTTCCAATATCTTACCTCCTCATTATAAATATGTTTTCATATTGAGAACTGTCTATTCTAAAATTAGAATTTTTCAAAAAAGTGTTGTTTTGATTGCATTTTTTATTTTCCGCTTAATTGTTGCAACCATATTACTAATTGTGCTATCGCTAACACCCATTATTATAGCCGCTTCCTTCGACGACAACCGTTTTTCATATATCAAGTTGTATATTTTTCGTTCATGTTGGGTTAAGGCATTAAGCAACTTATCAATTGAACCGTTTTCTGTCCAAATATTATACAATGCATCTTCAAATACACTATCTTCCGAGCTTGCGTCAGTTATTTCATCGTCGGTTGTGTTCTTCAAAACAGTATTATGTTTTCTTGCCATATTTTTAGCAACTTTGCGTGCCGCGACCGTAATCCACGCATCGGGTTTATCGTGATTCTTTAACACCTTGATCTTTTTACAAGTAAGAACATAAACTTCGCTTATACAGTCATCTCCAATTTGATCAAACTTTTCGCGCAACACAGCTCGAACCGTAGCACGGATTATGTATTCGTTTCTTATTATTAATTCCTTGATATATTCAGCTTCGTCCACTGTTAACCGAAATACATCTTTTTCGTTAGCCTTCAAAACCTTCTCCTTTTTAGACTTGTAAATAGATATTTTAACAATTTCATTAAATTGATTATAGCGGGCGATATCATATTATTTCGCTACTATCGATGCGTTTTTGCTTTCCAACATCAGTGAACGATGCACAATCGCATCTTGTATTGAAATAGTGCTATCAATCTATTGCTATCGCATATGCACAAATAATTTTATTACTCGTCTTACTTTTGCTTAGGCGAGTCTTTTTATATTGCCGTTTATCTTTCTACCAAAGTTGATTTAAGCAATAAAAATCGGCGGTAGCAAAAGTCCATCTTGCAATTGTTGCCTTTAATATATATTTCTTGCTTTTATTGTATCTTTGTGTTATAATGCTGTCCATGTAGGAAACACTCATCTTAATAGTACGATTTTAGTGAGGGATTATGAAACTTCAACATGTTTCGTTTTTGTTGTTAATCGCTTTTGCGCTATGTTTAACTTCATGCGAAGAACCAAAACGTCCAATTGATTATCCGAACAGCTCTTGGACTTGCGAAGTTGCAAGTATAAGTTTTACTGTATCCAGCGACAGCATTATACATGATGCCACAATGCTTAATAAGTACGACGAGGCAATTGCAATATCTCTCGTTTTTGCTGATATGGAAAGCGGAAAAGTTTCGATAACCAACGCCGACAGAACAGAAATCTACCTTTCGGGTACATGCACCTATGGAAATGATACGTTTTCAATCTTCTTAACAGATATATTCAGCTCAGATATTGATATAACAACCACGCGCTTGACCTTCGAGCGAAATTAACGTCATACGCAAGAACCTTTGCCGTTAACTGGCAAAGGTTCTTTTGTTTTGTTTAAAATATGTCCAAATTGTAAATAATTGTGTGTTGTCAAACATGGCAATAATTGAAAATACTTCAACATCTGATACTATTTAAATATACGAAATCTATTAAATAGGAAAACGATTTCCTGTTAAGTTGGAAATTTGTACCATACAATTGACTTAATAGGAGTAGATATGGTGAACTTTGTCGGATTAGGTGAATTTTTATTTAAACGACGGTGTGCGTTAAAATACACCCAAGAAGAAGTCGCGGCAATCATAAACATAAGCGACAGAACCTTGCGAAATATCGAATATGGTACAACGAGTGCTTCTCTAGAAACTATTCTTATGCTATGGGACCTATATGATTTGCCAGCTGATGGTTTATTTGTATATTATTCACGCGATGAGGTAATGAGCGAAATGAAGGCAATATATCAAAACAATAAAAAACAAAAAATTTCAGCAGGCGAAAAATGATTGAATTTTCGAATTATGAAGAAGCAAAATTGTTACAAATCGCCATTATGTTAAGACGTTTGGGCCTTTATCGTAATTATAAAGGATATAACCGATTAGCCTATGCAGTGTATTTGGTCACAGAAAACAGCAGCAGATTAGAGGCAGTTGTTAAAGAAGTGTATATGCCTGTTGCGGAAAAATATCACTGCTCGTGGGGAGCGGTAGAACGATGCTTAAGACATATTATATTAAAAACATGGACTTTTAACTACGACGAACTATGTGAGTTGGCCGATACCAAACTGAAAAAGCCGCCTACACCCGCAGAATTATTGGATATTTTTGCCGTTTACTTATCAGCCGTAAACGCCTAACAGACAACGCAACGCTTACTAACGTTACACCAATACCTATTCTCCCAAAACACAAACCGTCTCTTTTACCTTCTTTGTGCATCAAGGTAGGATTGCAATATTATTTGTGCCGAGAGTGCGTCGATAACGGCGCGGCGTTTTTTGCCGTTAAAGTCGGTTATGTTCATATAGGTATACGCTTCGACGGTGGAAAGGCGCTCGTCGACGAAAACGACCTCGAGATTTGTTGCCTCGGAGATCATTTCGGCGAACGCTTTTGATTTATCGGCGCGGAAGGATTCCGATCCGTCCATATTTTTGGGGAGTCCGAGCACGATCTTCGTGCCGCCAAGCTCTTTTATTTTGTCGGCGACCTTTTTGCAAGCATCGCGCATTCCGTTTACGTTTATTGTGCAGACCGCAGAGGCGAGAAATCCCGTTCCGTCGCTTGCGGCAACGCCAACGCGTGCATCGCCGTAATCTATTCCGATAATCTTAATGATGATCACAACCTTTTGATTTAGTAAATTCATTTTAATTCATTTTCCAGCATTTGTCAACAATCACACAGGTATTAAAAGAGCGATAACGGCAATAATATTGTTGAACGAAAGAGATTCGTTCAGACAGGAGCATCGAACAAATGGGAAAACGAAGAAAATACAGGTTTCCCAAAGGCATTAACGATGTGGACAGATTTTATTATCCTCATCCCCAAGCCATAGGCGTGGGTTACCCAACTAATCTCGTTACGGACAATTTTGGAATTAACGATATGGCACCCGAAATGAACAGCGACGTGTTGGGCAGCTATACGGGTGTGCCGATCGACGGCAAACGCCCTATACAGGATGCCGATGACCTGTAATTTGTCGGAGTGTTAACACGCTCCAAGAAGTGAAGCATACGTTACCTAAAAGGTAAAATCGAATTTAAGAATTGCACAAACGGTTATCCCTTGCGATCTTCCGCACGGCATTTTTCTTAAAACCTCCTTTTTGCCTTGCGGATATGCAATTCTTCACTTGCAAGACACCCTTAACGGGTGTAATTAAATACCGTCGTATTAATTTACGGCGGTATTTTTTCTTTGCAATTTTTTCGTATTTTTTCGAATTTGCCGTTCATTGTCCCGATTATGGGACACGCATAGCGTTAAAATAAGCACGTAAGATAAAGAACCGACACGAAAATACAAGGAGGAAAACAAAATGAAAAATTTCGTAAACGTTGCAAAAAAGGCGGTTTACGACCGCGATGGGTTTATACACGGATTCATAAAAGGCGTTGTGGGTACGTCATTGTTCATTTCGTTACTCACGCTTTTCACCGCATGCTTCGGATGATTTCCGGAATAATAAACTTTTTCAAGATCTCCTAAAGCAAAAGAAGCCCGTAATTTACGGACTTCTTTTGTTTTTATTCCTAACCTATTGTGAACGTGCCCATTACGTGACGCATGATAAGGATATAGTCGTACTTTTCGAAGCCATCCTTGCCGTTTACGTCAGCAGCCTTTTGTTGTGTTTCGTCGAGCTCAAGAGTACCCATTACCGCACGCTTAACTGCAATATAGTCGTATTTTTCAATCGCGCCGTTTTTGTTAACGTCGCCAAGCAGATATGCGGGCTCAAGGGCATCGATATCCTCTTCGCCAAGCAGCTCGTTGCACTCGGTGCAACGCATTTCTCGCTTGCCGAGCACACCGACCTCGGGTTCCTTTACGGTAACCCAATCGCCTTCGGTGTGACCGTTTTCCTTAACGTAATCGGAAACATAGGTGTCGCCGCACTTGCAGGTATATGTGGTGTATCCCTTTTCGGTACAATTGGGAGGAGTCACCACCGCGTTGTGGTTATGCTCGGTTGTGGGAATTTCTTTTTCTACCGTTGCAAAGCAGGTTGTACAAACGCCGGTTTTTAATCCCACCGTGTCGCAATCGGGATGGGTTACAACGTTCCACTCGCTAACCGAGTGATCGGTTGCGGGGATTTCTTTTTCGGCAATGAATTTTTTGCAAACGTCACAATATTTTTCTTGTTTGCCGTTGCCTTCACAAGTAGCTATGTCAACTGTTTTCCATTCGCCGTCACAAGTGTGGTCAAGTGTTGCGGTAATCGTATAAGTAGTATCTACCACCCACGAATCGTTCCACGCCTTTACTTTAATAAAATAGGTGCCGGCGCTTATATCGATTGCTTCGTTGTTAAGATTCAGAGTTTCGGAAACATTCCACTCTTTGACTTTACTGTAAGCATCGTTGCGATAAATATATATCGTCCAACGCGGATTAGATTCGATTCCTATCGGATGAGTAAACGAAAGACGAAGCTTGCCGCTTTGAGGAACGGTAAGCTTATACCAGTCTACGTCATTTGCGGTGCTGATAGAGCCCTTCATATCGCTGTATAACGAAAGTGCGTCTGCGTTTTGATAAGTGTTGTTTTGCTCCGATTCATATTCTTCGGATGCAGTGAAATATACGTCAAGCGTATACGTCGAATCAACCACCCACGAGTCGTTCCACGCCTTTACTTTTACGTAATATGTTCCGGCATCAACGCCGATTTCGGCGGTTTGAACGTTTTCGTTGCCGTTTATCGACCAATAACTTTTTCCACCGTCAACGCCTGTTGCGGCATCGGCACGGTATAAATAGACCTCCCAACGGGTATTGGTGGTGTCTGCCTTGGGATGCGCAAACCAAATGCTTACGTAGCCCTTTTCTTCAAGAGTGAACTTAAACCAGTCTTCATCACCTTTGGAGCTGATCGAGCCGTATACATAAACGTTGTTGCCGATTTCATCAGCAGTTTCGGGAGTATTATTGATTTCGGTTTCGTATTTTGCCGATGCTGAAAAAGAAGCTCTTATCGTATAAGTCGAGGAAACTACCCAGCTCGAGTTCCAATGCTTGATTCTAATGTAATAGGTGCCTGCATCAAGACCGATTTCGCCGGTTGTAACGTCTTTGTTTCCGGGAACAGACCAAAAGCCGTTGCCTCCGTCGATATGGGTTGTGCCATCAGAACTGTACAAATACATTTCCCAACGGGTATTTTCAGTGCCTGCATCTTCGTGTTTGAACGAAATTTGCACCGAGCCCTTTTCGTTGAGTGTAAATTTATACCAATCCTCATCGGTATCGTTGGACAATGCGCCGTAAACGTTTGTATTTACGGAAATAGCGGTCGCTTTTTGATAATTTTCGTTCGGTTCGGATTCATTTGCCGCCGATACGGAAAGCGGAAGCATAGCGAAGATAAGGAGAGCAACAAGAATTAACGAAACTGTTTTTTTCATCGTCATTAATATCCTTTTGTTTTTATTTTTTATCTCTGAATGCTTTGGAAATAAGATATGCGATACCCGCAGCGGCGGCAACAGCGGCGCCGATGACGAGATATTTTCTAAGCTTTTTCTTTTTCTTTTCAATTACCTCGGAATCGAAGGAGTATTCCTCTACGGGCTCGAAATCGACGTAGATCTCCTCGTCCACGTCATCGTTTTGAAGAACGTCGGACTCTTCGGCGATAATGTTTTCGGGTTCTGCCGCGATCTCCTCGATAATTTCCTCTGCCTTTTCCTCGGGAGCGGAAACTACTTCTTCGGTTTCGGGCTCGGTCGGTTCTGCAATTTCTGTTTTGCGGATGATATCCTCTTCGGTAAGCGTGCCCTTTATGAACTTATATAGCTTGTCGTAGATCGCACGCTGATAATCGTCCTCGGCGTGAGCGCAGTAATGGAAAACGCCGGGGCCTGCCGCCTGATAATAGGTGTGCACCGTTTCGGTCATCATACCGTTGCGGATACAGCCGAGCAGATATTCATCGAAAAGCTTGCCGTATTGCTCCTTGGTGGCTTGGTTCTTAACGCCGTGGTGGATTTCCAATTCAACGCCGAAGCCATACTTTTTGCAAAGGCTTGTAAAATCGTTAAACATTCCCTCGGGGTTCAAGCCGAGCACGCTTTGGAAGGAAAGTCCGGGCTGCATCGTCGTGCAATCAAATCCGATCTTTTCCGCCTTTTCGCATCCGCCCGCTTGGAAATAGGGGATGAAAATGCATTTCTGGTTGCGCTTGTGAAGCTCGTTAAGGCAACCCGTTGCAAAAAATTCCTCGTCGTCACGGTTCGCACGGGAAGCCGATTCGTTCACCCAGAACCAGCCGTCGAGCTGAATATTTTCGAAATGCTCGGCATTAAAGCGCTTGATCGCTTCATCGATAAACCAAGCGTATGCATTGATGCAATCCTCAGTGGTAAGAAGCTTTTCCTCGATTCCGTCGCCGTTAAGATCGCCAAAGGGCTCGTGAGATATCTTCGGCACCGGCGCGGTAAGATAGAATTTATGCTTGTAATCCTTGGGGAGAGAAAGTGTCTTTTTAAGCTCCTCGACCGCTTGATCGTATGCCTTAAGGTTCTGTCCTTCGGCAAAAAGCTCGTCGAGAATATATTCCCAGTCGCTTAAATAATTGGGTGCGCCGTGATATCCCAAGCAGCCGCCCGAGGGGCAACGGCCCTGAACGATAAGGAACATCAATGCATCGAACATCGTGTCCTGAACCTTCTTATCGCGGTCGATATATGCAAGATAGGGCAAAAAGTCGTCCTTTTTAAGCCTTGCGACTCTTTCGTCCTCGGGCCAATAGCCGAAATAAAGAAGAGGGATATCGTGAATGCCCTCGAGCACGTCGCGGGATGCAAAGCAACCCTTGTAAACGTCGGTAAAGGGCTTGCCCGAAAGCTCGCCTTCGATGCCGATGCAATCGCCGCCGAAAACGCGCAATTCATCGCAAAACGCGTTTACCTCAACGTAGAACTCAAGCATTATATAACGTGCGCGGCAGGCGTTTATATCGGCAGAATAAACGGCGCGGACCTTTTCGGTGAAGGAAGCTTCATAGGGCGCCTTGACCTCGGCAACCTCGAAATATCCGCTTCCGTCGAGCGAAAGATAGCATTTTACAAATTCGGGAGCGTAAATACCGGCGTTTCTGTCGTGGATAAAGCCGATATCAAAGCCGTCGACAGACTTGATCTCTTCAAGGTCGATAACGAGTCTTCTTCCGACGCCGCGATAGAAATGTGCCCAATCGCCGCCATAGCAATTTGCAGGGTCGCCGATCTGACCGTCGGTAAGGATATCCTTTCTTCCCTTTTCGACCGAGGCATAGCTGTTTTCAATGGGCGCGATATTGATTATCTTTACTTCTTTGCCGAGAACAAGATTTACACGTTCCATTTACATTTATCTCCTTTTTCCGACCTTTTCGCCGAAAAGAACCGTTGTTTCGGTTTCCTCGGCGCTGTTTTTTGCGATATCCTCGTCAAGCTCGATAACGTCCTTTTTGTAAAGCATAACGATCGTCGAGCCGCCGAACGAGAAATAACCCTTTTCGTCGCCGCGGTTGAATTTTTCCTTGGGATGGGTATTGTTTATCTTGCCGACCATCATTGCGCCGACCTCGATATAGGCAACACGCCCGAATCCTTCGGTTTGCAAAACGGTAAGCTCACGGCAGTTTTTGCCGTAGACGTCATATTTCAAAAGTGCTATCGGGTTGACCGTGTGGTAAACGCCGGGAATAAAGCGATATTCTTCCTCGATACCGCCGTCGGGATAGCAATAGCGGTGATAATTGTCGACCGAAAGACGGTAGACGAAGCATTTGCCGCCCAAAAATTCGTTTGCAAGCTCTTCGTCGCCGCCGAGCAGCGTTTTTATGCTGTAATCACAGCCCTTTACGCGATAGTGCGAATCCTTTGTTATATCGTAAACCGTAAGCTTTGAATCGGCAGGCGATATTACGTGATCGGGATCCTGATCGACATTACGCGCTCCGGGCGCGAGCTTACGGGTGAAAAAGTCGTTAAAGGACGTAAATTCGCGGTTTTCATACTGCGACATATCGATATTTTCCGACTTTATCAATTTGCTTATGCGTTTTTTCGAAAGCGAAGAATTCATATACATTCTTCCGATTTCGGAAATAAATTTGCGCGAAAGAAGCTTTGTTATCAATCTGCCGAAGGCGTTTCCGTACAGAAAATCCAAAGCGCCGCCTTGTGCGCTGTCCTGCGCGATAATATTGCCCGAGCGGTCCTTTATCATATCCAAAAACCTCGTTTTTTCACTTATTGCTTTAATTATACATTCCTTTACCTTGATTGTCAACAAAAAGAAAAGAGCAACGGTCGGTTGCTCTTGTTCGTTATCCGAAAATAAAATTGATCGCCTGAATCGCCGACTCGCGCGAGGTGATAAGCGAAATATCACGGCGCATCTTCGCACTGCCCGAAAAGCCCTTGCAATACTGCAAAATATGGTGACGGAATTCGCGTATTCCGTTTAAGCCTTTCTCGGCTACCACGGTATCGAGCTGAGCCGTGAGCATTTTTCTCTTTTCGGCGTTCGTCGGCTCGATATATTCGCGTCCCTCGAGTCCGCAGATTATCTCTCTGAACACCCAAGGCGAGCCGTAAGCTCCGCGACCTATCATAACGCCGTCGCAGCCCGTTTCCTCGCGCATGGCGAGATAATCCGAATAGCTTGCAACGTCACCGTTTCCGACAACGGGAATCTTAACTGCGTTTTTAACCTTTTTGATAATTTCTCTGTCCGCACGTCCCGAATACATCTGGCTTCGCGTTCTTCCGTGGACGAAAACGGCACTTGCACCGCCGCTCTCGCAGGCAAGCGCGACCTCGATTGCAGCTTCGGGCTTATCGTCGTCGCACGCCTTGCGGAATTTTGCCGTAACCGGTACGTCGACCGCCCTTGTTACCGCCGAAACGATCTCCTCGCAAAGCTTGGGGTTGCGCATAAGCGCACTTCCCTCGCCGTTCTTGTAAAGCTTCGGCACGGGGCAACCCATATTTATATCGATATAATCGGGCGAGAAGCGCATCATAAGCCTTGCGGCGCTTGCCATAATTTCGGGATCGCTTCCGAAAATCTGTATCGCGGCGATCCTTTCGTCATCGTAAACGCGCGCAAGACCGTCGGTCTTTTTGTCGCCGTAAAACGCGCCCTTTGCGCTTATTAATTCACTTGTAACGCATTCGGCGCCGTTTTTAACGCAAAGCGCACGGAACGCGTGGTCGGTGATCCCTGCCATCGGTGCAAGAAAAAGCCCGTGGCGGAATTCTATATTTCCAATCCTCATAAATCAGTTAACCGTTCTGCCGTCGCTGTTTTTCAACAAAAACATCGCAGCGGCACTTAATATATTCGTATATTCACTGTTTTCGGTATTTGCCAGTATATCCTTAACAAGCCCATCGGTTTCGGAAAGCAACGAAACATCTCCGATCGCCGCACAGGCAAACGAAAATTCTCCGCTTTGTCTTTCGCCGAAGAAGTCACCCGGACCGCGTCGCTCGAGATCAGCCTCGGCAACCTTAAATCCGTCCGAGGTATCGCGCATTATCTTTAATCTGTCGGCGCTTTGATCGTTTCCGCCGCCCTGAACAAGTATACAAACCGATTTTTTGCTTCCTCTGCCGATTCTTCCGCGAAGCTGATGAAGCTGAGAAAGACCGAAGCATTCGGCGTTTTCGATAACCATAACGGTTGCCTCGGGCACGTCGACGCCAACCTCGATAACCGTTGTGGAAACGAGAATTTTTGTTTCGCCCGATGCGAATTTTTCCATCTCCGCCGCCTTTTCGCTCGGCTTCATTCTGCCGTGCAAAAGCCCCATGGATATTCCCCTGAAGTGCTCGGTCGAAAGCTCTGTAAAATATTCCTCCGCGGCTCTGCGGTCGGATTCGCTTTCGCCCTCCTCGATAAGCGGACAGACGAAATATGCACGTCCGCCCGATTCGATCTCGCCGCGCACAAGGTCGTAAACCTTTAAGGAATCCTCTTTTTTAACCACCTTGGTTTCGATTTTCTGTCTGCCGGGCGGAAGCTCGTCAAGCAAGGAAATATCCAGATCGCCGAATATTATAAGCGAAAGCGAGCGCGGGATCGGCGTTGCGGACATAACGAGCATATGCGCGCGTTTTCCGTTATGCTCGCTCTTGTCAAGAAGCGTTTTTCTTTGTCTTACGCCAAATCTGTGCTGCTCGTCGGCAACGGCAAGCGCACAATTTTTGAAAAACGTTGCATCGGTAATAAGCGCGTGGGTACCCACCGCGACGTCGATCGAGCCGTCGGCAAGTCCTTGGCGCACCCGTCTTTTTTCGGCGGCAGGCAATCCCGAAACCAAAAGCTCGGTTCTTATGCCGAACGGGGATAAAAATTTATCGAGCGTTTTTTTGTGCTGAGATGCAAGAATTTCGGTCGGTGCCATAAGGCATGCCTGAAATCCGTTCTTCACACAAAGATATATCGCCGCCGCGGCAACGGCGGTCTTGCCGCTTCCGACGTCGCCCTGAAGCAGACGCGCCATCGGATTTGGCTTTTCAAGATCGGCAAAGATCTCCTTTACCGATCGCTTTTGAGCGTTTGTCAATTCAAACGGGAGCGAAGCAAAAAAGCTCTTTATTCCCGTATTTTTAAGCGTTAACGGTTGTGCGTTTTCCTTTTTTTGTCCCGACCGCATGCTTGAAAGTGCCAAGCGGAAGGTGGTTATTTCGGCAAACGCAAGCGTTCTTCGCGCAAGTGCAAGCTCTTCCCTGTCGGACGGGCAATGCATTATCCGCGTTGCCTCGGCACGGGTAAGCAGCCCCTTTGCCGCTCTTACCGATTCGGGTAGTAATTCGGGGAGCGATTCGCAAAGCGGAAGCACCTCCCTGACCGCCGAGGCTATTGCCTTTTGGGTAAGAGGAGGCGACAGGCGGTAAACGGGCACGTAATAGGGCAATTTTTCACCCTCGATTATCGGCTCGAGCTTGGGCGAGGTCATTTCACGCCCGTAAAGTCCGATCTTCATTCGTCCGTAAGCACGGAATCTTCTGCCCGAGGTAAGCGCCTTTGCCATAAACGGCATATTGAAGAAGACGAATTCCATAACGTTGCTTTCGTCCTCTACAACGGTGCGAAAGACCGAAAAGCCCTTTCTGAGCATCTTTACCTTCGAGGTCTCGCGCACGGTAATTTCTATTGCGCAAAGCTCACCGTCGATGGTGTCCGAGATACGGCGAACGTTTCCGCGCTCCTCATAAGCGCGCGGATAAAAGGCAAGAAGATCCGAGGCGGTTTCGACACCGAGCCGAGTGAACGCCTCTCCCCTTGCTTCGCCAATACCCTTTATGAACTTTATCGGTGTTTGGGCGGTAAGCTTTATTGACATTTTTACTCCGTTTTAATGGAAATTTGGTTGTAATCCACGCCGATCTCCTCAAAAGCGCGCATTTCGCGGTCGCTGTGAGTGAGAATGAAAAGCTGATGCTTTTTCGCCGCCTCGTTCAACGCGCCCGACATCATACGAAGTCGCATATCGTCGATACGGACGAAAGCATCGTCAAGAAGCATCGGCACGCCGCATCCGCCGAAAAGCATATCGGCAAGTGCCAATCGAAGCGACAGATAAGCGCTGTCACGCGTGCCTGCGGAAAGATAATCACAGCTTCTGCGCATATCCTCGCCAAAGCTCATCGAAAGCTTTGTGTCGATCTCAAGCGCCTTGTATTTTCCGCCCGTTGCGGCGGTGAAATATTCATCGGCACGCTCGCCGATTCGGGGAGCGACCATGCTCTTCATATAATCGGATGCTTCCTCGATAACGCGCACTGCCGTTTCATACGCCTTGTATTTGATTGCAAGGTCGTCGATGCGTGCGTTGAGTGCATCGCGCTTGCCCACCATTGCGGCAGGGTCGCCGCCCCTTGCCTCGAGTGCGGCAATGTCAAGCTCGTCGCGGCGGTTAAGATCGCTTAACTGGTTGAACTGGGTGGTGTAAAAGCTTATCTCTCGATCGACCTTTGCCTTTTCACGGTCGGGCTCACGGGCGTCCCTTGCCTCCTCGGCAAGCAACACGGGATCGCAATCCTTCGTCGCGTTGTCGAGTTCTTCCTTCTTTGCACGCCAAACGGCAAGCTTTTCGCCGCTTTCCGACGATTTTGCAAGAACGAGTCGAAGCTGCTCGGAATAATTTTCGTCCGAGACGTCGATATAGTTGCCTATACCTGCATCCAATTCTCTTTTAAGAATAGCGCACTTGGTACGGCTTTCCTCGAAATTTTCTCTGAGCGCTTTGATGCGCGCCTCCACGTCGTGGAGCTGCTTTTCGAGCATCGGATAGCTGTTGATAGCGCTTCTCAGCTCGCCTAAATTTTCAAATCCAAGCTCGCGCACGAGATTGCTCGGCTTTGAAAGCGAAACGAAGCCCACGACCGTAAGGATGATACCTAGCGCCGCAAGAACAATACCAAAGCCCATCGTTGCGCTGCTTGCAAAAGCAAGGATCGCGCCGATCACGACCGCGATTCCCGCACCGTAAAAGCAGATATTTGAATTACGCTTTGAAGAATCGAGAACCTTTTGCGCGCGTTTTACCTCGCTTCCGTCGATAACCGTTTCGTCGAGAAGCGATTCTCTTTCCGCCTCGGCGGCAGACAGCATTTTGCCGATATTTTCACAATCGCGGCATTCCGCCACGTATTCGGTATTCTTTTGGAAAAGCTCGTTAAAGGCTCCGTCCTCGCGCTTTTTGAGTCCTGCGGAAACCGCTTCGTATTCCTCACGCGCGTTGCGTTCGTCAAGCGAAAGGCGCTCGATATTACGCAATTTGACCTTAGCCTCGTATTTTTCGATATTTCTGCGCTCGGCGTGCAGATCGTCGAGCTTTTCGGAAGCGCCGTCAAGCACGTCGTTGCGCTTCTTCACCTCGTCGCCCAATCTGATCGCCTCGCGGCGTGTGTCTATTGCGGCGGTGATCGATTCCTCGAGCGCGTCGCGCTCCTTTTCCGCCTTGGGGATAAGGCCGTTGCCCAATCTTCCCTTTAATTCGTTTTTGCATTCGTTAAGACGGGTCACCGCTTTTTTTGTGCCGACCTGCTCGTCGGCGCTTATTGCAATATTGCGAAGTCGGTCGGCAAGGATATCGTCCTTGCTTTGCGGTGTTGTAAGCTGACGGAAGAAGAGCGTTCTTGCGAAGACCTCCTCGGACACGCCGAAGAAGACCTCGCCGGGGATCTCGCCGAAGAATTCGGGCTTGCCCGTTGAACGGTTTATCACCTCGCAGGTGTCCTTGCCCGAGGCTAGACAGCGACGGTGAACCGAAAAGCTCTTTCCGTCGGCAACGATATATATCGTGCCCTCGGAAATTTCGCCGTCCCAAGGGGTATAAAGCCTTCTTTCGTTATCCGAAAGCGATTGCATTCTTGCGCCCGCAAATCCATAGAAAACGAATTTTATGAACGAAGCGACGGTTGATTTACCGCTTTCGTTGGGCGCAGAAAGGATATTGATGCCGCTTTTTGCGGTAATGGTTGCATTTTTAAGCTTACCAAAGGAGTTTATCTCGATCTTTTCTATCGTAACGTTCACGCCTGATCACCTCCCGAATAGTCGACAACGCCCCTGTCCTCAAGCGCGGCGATGCCGTATTTCAACGCGAGAGAAAGAACGCGGTATTGCTCGCTTTCCTTGTCCAAGCCATCCATTTCCTCTAATATCTTTCGAACGAAAATGCCCTTTAAGGTGTTGCTTTGCTCAAGCTCGCCAAGGTCGGGAGCGACGTGGGTATTATCGATAATTTCTATGTAATAAGGGAATTCACAGCCCCTGCCGATCTCGTTTTGAAGAATAACGAAGGCGCTTTTCATTTCACCCTCAAGAGTAAGTTTGAGCGCGGTATCCTCGTTATAGGGACGGATCGCGTTGCGGATGATATCGAGCGCCTCCATTTTTTCGGTTGCGGCAGAGATATCGACGCTGACCGATTCATAGCGCGATTTCGAGAAGCGCTTCAACGACATTTCGACGTTGCCCTTTTCGACCGTGCCGTACATTGCGCCCTT
Organism: Clostridia bacterium; assembly: GCA_017560145.1. Classification (GTDB taxonomy): domain Bacteria; phylum Bacillota; class Clostridia; order Oscillospirales; family CAG-382; genus Coliplasma. The sequence continues at coordinate 14,998 of JAFYON010000067.1, forward strand.
ATATCCCTGCTCGTCAAAGCCTCTGCCCTCGATACAGCCGGGATAGGAATAATAAACACCGTTTTCGCACAAAAGACCGGTCGGCTTATGTATATGACCGAGCGCGATATAATCGAAGCCCGATTCCGCAATTTCGCGCTTGGTGATCGGGCCGTTGGTCTGATCGGCGCCTACCATATCGCCGTGGACGGCAAGAATGTTTATGCGCGATCTGTCCTTGATTTTCCAATTCGCAACGGGCGAGGAAAGACAATTTTTGGAGGTGAAGCCAAAGCCGTATACGTCGACACCGAGATCGTCGAGCGAAACGCATTCACGCTCGCCGCCGAAGATATGGACGTTTTTGGGGAAATCGGCGGTTTCATAAGGCGAGCCGGTTCCCAACGGATCGTGGTTGCCGGGGGCGATGAATATCTTCATATCGCCGCATTTTGCAAATTCGCGCACCAAAAGCTCACGCGTGTCACGCGTGACGTATTCGCCGTCGAAAAGGTCGCCACTGATTATAAAAATGTCCGCCTTCTTCTCTCGCGCGTACATAAGCGCCGAGGTGAACGCCGCGCGAAGCTCGGTGCGGCGCTTTTCCGCCTCACGCGGGGAAAAGAGCGAAAACGGAGAATCGAGATGAATATCCGCGCAATGAAATACCTTAACCATATTGCTTACCACCCATAACCTGATTTACAGACATATAAACGCACTCATCGTTCCGCGGCTCGTGCCGTTTCTTCTGTGCGAGAAAAAGTGATTTTCGTTACATTTCGTACAGAGATCAAGACGGGAAATATTCTGTCGCGGTATTCCCGTTCCGACAAGTATCTCCTCGTTTGCTTTGTTCAAATCGAGCATAAATTTCTGCCCGTTCGGCGTGAAAAACGAGCCGTACAAGGGGTCGACGGCAAGAAATTCATCCCTTACCTCTTCTCCGACCTCATAGCAGCATTTTCCGATACAGGGCCCGATAGCGACGAGTATTTCGCTTTTATCTATACCCGATTCGCACATCATTTCCACCGCATTCTTCGTGATACCGCCAACGGTTCCGCGCCAGCCTGCGTGGACTGCGGCACACACGCTTTTGCTTTTGTCGCAAAGCAGAACGGGGACGCAATCCGCGGTGCGGACCGAAAGCAAAAGGTCCCTTTCGGTGGTGACCAGCCCGTCGACGCCGAAATCGAACTTCGGCTTTACGATGCCGACTCCGCGCTTTGACTCGTCGGCAAGGACGACAACGCTCGTGTGGGTCTGATAGGTTCTGCAAACGTCCTTCGCCGAAAGCCCGAAGCATTTTGCGGCGATATCGTAATTCATAAGGACTCTTTCCTCGCTATCCCTTATCTCGCCGATGCCCTCGGCAAAATTAAGCGATTCGAAAACGCCCTCGCTCACTCCGCCTATTCTTGTGAAAAACGCGTGGCGGATGCCGTATTCATTTAAAAGTCTGCTTTGATAATAAGGCGTTTTACCGTCTATAAAAACAGCGTCGCTTGTAAAGGATGCCGTTTGACCGTTTAACGAGCTTTGCATTGTTACCACCCTTGATGCGGTTATTTTCATACCTATTCATTATTATATAGCAGGGTAACGAAAAAAGCAAGAGCTGTCGCGATTGCAACAGCTCTTTTTTGTTTGCTTTTAAATTATTCAGCGGTTTCTTCTGCAACAGCTTCTGCAACAGCTTCTGCAGCTTCTTCAGCTACGTCGTTGTTTTCAAGAAGAGCGCGGATGGAAAGAGAAAGTCTTCTCTTTTCGAAGTCAGCAGCGGTGATCTTAACGGTAACCTTGTCGCCAACCTTAAGCACGCTTGCAGGGTTGGAGATGGGCTTGTCAGCGATCTGGCTGATGTGGATAAGGCCGTCGAAATCGGGGAAGATTTCAGCGAATGCGCCGAAGGGCATGATCGAAACAACGGTAGCGTCAACAACGTCGCCGATGTTGTAGTTGTTCTTGAAGATGTTCCAAGGATCGTTTTCTTCGGTCTTGTAGCCGAGAGAGATTCTCTTCTTTTCCTTATCTACAGACTTGATGAATACGTTGATGGTTTCGCCTTCCTTAAGAACCTCTTCGGGCTTCTTAAGTCTGCCCCAAGAAAGCTCGGAAATGTGAAGCATACCGTCAACGGGGCCGAGGTTGATGAACGCGCCGTAGCTCATAAGAGCGCGAACCTTACCTTCGAACTTGTCGCCTTCCTGTACGTTAGCGAAGAATTCCTCTTCTGCTGCCTTGCGAGAGATCTTGTTGGATGCCTTGATGGAGCCAACTGCTCTCTTCTTCTGATCGTTTACGTCGATGATCTTGAAGGAAGCCTTCTGACCTCTGAGGGTTTCGAGCTCTTCGCCCTTTGCAATACCGGTCTGGGATGCAGGGATGAATACCTTGTTGGGGCCGTAGTAAGCGATAACGCCTGCATAGCCCTTTTCGTTCTTGATGATTTCCTTGATTGTACCCTCAAGAAGCTCGCCGGATTCTGCAACAGCCTTGATTGCTTCCCAATATTTCGCCATATCGATCTTCTTTCTGGAAAGAAGAACGGTACCGTCGAAATCACTGAACTTGCCGCAGATAACTTCTATTTCATCACCAACCTTGTAAAGGTCGTTGAGATTAACGCCGCTTTCAGAAGTAATTTCGTCGTACGGGAGAATGCCCGTGTGCTTCGTGCCGAGATCAACTTTGATCTCAGCAGGATTGACTGCCGAAATAATTCCGGTAACCCTTTCACCTGTATTTAAAGTTTTGAATGACTGTTCGAGCATCTCGGCAAAGCTGAGTTCCTCTTTTTGGATGTCTGCCATCTTGTTGTATACCTCCTGTATTATACCGCTGGGCGTCGATGCGCCCGCAGCTATAGCAATTTTAGTTGCCGAAATGATTTTTTCGGCGTGCTCGTCAAGCTCGCTTGACGTTTCGATAAGCAGCGAATTTTTGCAAACCTCGCTCGCGATCGCAAAAAGCTTTGCGGTGTTCGAGCTGTTGCGGCCGCCGACGACCACCGTAAGATCGCAATCGCTTGCAAGCTCGCGGATCTTTTTCTGGCGGTTTTCGGTAACGCTGCAAATCGTTTCGAAAATTCTTATGTTCGGATAAAGCCGTTGCATCTCTGCCTTGCAGCGCTCCCATTCGGCGCCCGAAAAGGTCGTCTGAACGGCAAGAATGCAATCCTCTTCGCTTTTAAATCCTTCGGGATGCGAGGCGATTATATCGCTCATATCCTTGAAAACTCTTTTTTTGCCCTTTGCGAAGCTCATTATACCCTCGACCTCGGGGTGGCGCGCATCGCCGATGACGAATACGCTCGTTTCGCAATTTTCGTTCGCAACGATCTTATGTATCTTTGAAACGTAGGGGCAGGTCGCATCGACGTATTCGATACCCAAAGATTCGAGCTTTTCGACAAGCTGTCTTGTAGTGCCGTGGGCACGCAGGAAAACGAGCGCGTCCTTGGGGAGCGAATCGATATCCTCGATAGAAATAAAGGTTACACCGCGGTCGATAAGCGTTTGATTGAAAATGCGGTTGTGAATAAGCTCGCCAAGGCAGAATATTCTTTTATCGCGATTGTCGATGCTGGCGTTTATCATATCTACAGCACGCTTTACGCCAAAGCAAAAGCCGCTGTATTCCGAAATTCTGATCTTATTCATGGTTTTTTTTCGCGAACTCATCGCAAAGCTTGGAAAACGCATAAACCGAGATATCGTGAGAATTGGGATGCTCGTTTACCGTCGAATATTCTTCATAGCTTATGGGCTTTCCAATATATACGTGTACCTTACGAAAGGCACGGGGCTTTTTGTTCTTTTTGCCGTAGCATATCGCAACGGGAAGCAGAGTCGCCTTTGATCTCGTTGCCATAAGACCGATACCGGCCTGCGCCTTTTCCGCCACGGGTGCGGATTGGGGAATGCGGGTACCCTCGGGATAGATCGCGGGGCAGCCGCCGTTTTTAAGGATATCACAGCTTTTACGGAGCGCGGCAATATCCGATTCGCCGCGGTTGATGGTAACCACGTTGCACTTTTTGAACAACCAACGCAAAACGCCGACCTTTTCAAGATCGCTCTTCGCAAGGAACGAAAGTTCGTGCTTGACTGCGCTTGCGGTCAAAAGCGGATCTGCAAAGGAGGAGTGGTTGGAAAATACGATAAAGGGGCCTTCCGCAGGTTCGTTTTCCTTGCCGTGGACCGAAACGCGGTAAACGACCTTTGTATAGGCGAGAGCGAGTGCGCGTACTACCTTATAAAAGCTCATTAAAACAATACCTTATCTATAATTTCGATTGCGTTTTTAACCATTTCATCGATATTCATAAGCGAATTATCGAACATTACCGCATCCTTTGCGGGGACTGCGGGAGCGATTTCTCTTTGGCTGTCGTTGGCATCGCGCCATTGCATATCGGCAAGGACCGATTCATAGGTGGTTTCAACTCCGCGCTCGAGCAATTCGGCATATCTGCGCTTTGCGCGTGCTTCGGCAGAGGCAAAAACGAAAAGCTTTGCCTGTGCATCGGGCAGGATCACCGTGCCGATATCGCGGCCGTCCATAATAACGTTGTTTTCTCTTGCGATAGCGCGTTGAGTTTCCAAAAGGAATTCACGCACCTCGGGCACCTTTGAAACGTCGGACGCATATTTCGAGATGATCGGAGTGCGAATTTCATCGCCGATACGTCTGCCACCGAGATAAACGGCACCGCCGCCGTTTTCAAGCTTCATTTCGATCTTGATATCGGGAAGGCAGGAAATAATGCCTGCGACGTCGGTCGATTCAATGCCGCGCTCACAAACAAAAAGACCGATGGTACGGTAAAGAGCGCCCGTGTCTATATAAACGAAGCCATAATGCCGAGCTAAATTTTTGGCAAGAGTGCTTTTGCCGGAGCCCGAAGGTCCGTCCAACGCTATTTTTTTAGTCATTTCAGCCATTAAACATCACCAAGTGTTTATTATATATCCTTTTGCTTTATTTTTCAATAGATTTTCCAAAAGATTTTCCGAAAAATTACACAGTTTTATAAAAATTTAATAAAAGGTTGACATATCGATATGTTTAAGGTATAATAACGCATCAACTCATAAGGAGATTTACGAACAATGAAAAAGCTTTCTTTTATTCTTGCTCTCGTTTTAGTTCTCTCCTGCGTGCTCGTAGCATGCGGCGATGAAACCGAAGCAAGCTCCACCCCCGAAACCGAATCTTCCGTTGCAGCAGACGCTTCCTCCGAAGCAGCTACCGAAGAATCCTCTGAAGCAGCTACCGAAGAATCCTCTGAAGCAGCAGTTGAAGAATCCTCCGAAGCAGCTACCGAAGAATCTACCGAAGAATCCGAAACCGGCACTATCGTTACCGGCGGTAACGTTGCTGCAGGCAGACCCTACACCATTTCCGGCAACGGCAAACCCGGCGGAAATTACACTGCTAATCTTACCGATGGTGTTGCAGGCGACGACGTAAGCGCATACAACGACACTTGGTTTGCTTTCTATTCTCACCCCACTATGGATCCCTCTAACCTCAACGCACCCGAAGGAAAGGGCTACGTAATCATCGACCTCGGCGAAAAGAAGGATCTCACCAAGGTTCGCATCCACTGCGGCAACCAGGCTCCCTCGGGCGTTAACTCTCCCCTCTGGTTCGACGTTAAGATCTCTGATTCCGCTGACGTTGACAGCTTTGAATACGTTGCAGAGGTTCCCGTTAAGGATTCCGCAGAAGCAGGCAACGCAACTTTGGCATACTGGGCTGAGGTTGACATCAACACCTCCGGCAGATACGTTATGATCAGCGTACAGGCAAATGGTACTTGGACCTGGATCAACGAAATCGAAATTTACGACGCACAGTAATTTAATTAAAAATGAAAGAGCCGTTATGAAACAGCTCTTCAGACCGAAGACAAATGGTCTGTTTACACCCTTGAAAAGAAATAATCAAAGCAAAAAGAGCATTTTCGAACATTTCGAAAGTGCTCTTTGATTTTATAAGGAATTTTTATTTTTTATTGTATTTTCAAGGGTTTTGAAGAAAAACTTCGACTGTCGTAGTTTTCTACGCCAACGCTCGTGATTGAAGCCCCAAAAACGACAAGCGTTTTCGGGGACCCCGCTCCAAAAACAGCCTCATTTCTCTCAGTCTGTTTCAGTTTGCTTATTTTTGTACCAGCTGAAGTGATATGCTCAGCGTACCGTCGGAATATTCCGCCTTTGCGGTGCCGCCCATCTGCTCTATAAGCGTTTTGGCTATCGAAAGCCCCAACCCCGTCGAGCGTCTTGACGGATCTGCCGTGAAAAAGCGATCGAACAGTCGGCTTACGTCCTTTTCGGTAAGCCCCAACGCCTGATTTGAAAAAACAACTCTGCCCTTTTCGGTCATAACGACCGAAAAATCGTTTTCGCCGTACTTGGCGGCATTGCTTATTATGTTCCCGAACACCCGCGAAAGCGACACGGGATCGACCTCGCACAGCACCGCCTCCTCGGGCATTTTGATATCCGGAGATATCCCCTTTTGTGTAAATATCGGATAGCTTGCGATAAGCGCATCCTCCAATACGCGGCGCACGTCGACGGTTACCGCAGATCTTTCGGTCGATGCGGATATTACCGTATATTCAAAAAGCTCCTCGGTAAGATGAGTTATTGCCTTAACGCGGTTTTCGATCGCGGCAACGTATCTTTCCCTCTCGTTTGCATCCTCGGTCTTTGACAGCAGATCGAGATATCCATATATCGCGGTAAGCGGAGTGCGAAGATCGTGCGCGATGTTCATTACCGCCTCCTTCAAACCGAGGTCCTCTGCAACGCATTCGCTTTTTATCTCGCGGATGCGTGCAAGCTCGCCGTTAAGCGAATCGATAACACGCGCAAGGCTCTTGTCCGAGGTTTTTATCTCGATTTTTTCGCAAATTCCGAGCGAAACCGATTCTTCGACAAAGCGTGTCAGATCTTTAATATCCTTTTTTAAAACGGCAAGCTTATAAATAATCACACCAAGCGTTATTGCCAATACGGCAGAAATCAACCAGGCCATATATCACCCAACCAAATAAAAAAATCTCCGTCGACCAGCTTGCGTATAAACTTGGCGAAATTCGCCTCATCGCCGTACGAATCCTTAAAGATGTTGATCAACGAATATATAATAGCGACCAACGTGCTAACCACCGAGATCGCCACTATCCAATACAAGATCCTGAAAATTATTCCGAACGCACCGTTCGCAGTACTTTGAGCCTTCTCTACGTTTTTGATCGCTTTTTCGATCATATCGTTCTTTTTTCTCAGATCGCGCTCGTTTTCGAGATATTTGTTCTGTCTGAATTTGCTCTTATCGTGGAACGTAATGGCGGTCGGATCCGAAAGGATCTGAGTTTTTCCCTTCTCGATAACGTTTTCGCTCAAAAGCGCTTCCTGACTTTCTCTGTCGCGGTGGCATTTTTCACACTTATCAAACCGAGCGGGGTTTTTGTTTCCGCAACAGCAAAGCCACGAGGCAGAACCGAATTGAGGAATATTTTTTTGGGTGTAGCGTTTTTTGAGATGGGGCGACACGTCGCCCTTTTCAAACACCGTTCGGCTTGCGCGGTCGAGCTCGGATATCAGCGTCGCCCTGCCGTTTATCGCAATATCGATAGGGCTTTCCGTTCCGTCGGCAAACTTAGCCGAAACAAGCACGGTTTTGATTTTAGTATACCTTATATCGGTTATGGGAATAAGGACGCCCTCGCCGAAGCATTCGCCGCTTTCGATTTGACTGCGGAGAACAGATTGCCGAAAACCCGATTTTTTATCGCCTGACGAAATGATTCCGAACGAAAGCTCTTTTTCACAATAGGAGAAGCACAAAGTATGATAAGGAATGTTCTGATAGTAGTAAAAATCAATACGAATATCCAGTCCGACCAACGCTTTTTCTGAAAGATTTTTGAAAACGAACGAAAGAAAAACGGCATACTCGTCGCGGTCCGCAAATATAAAGCCCTCGATCGGTTCGACCGGGCTTTCTCCGAGTATCGACGGAATGCCGATATTGTCAACGGTTCGCAATGCACGGTCATTATCGTATTTGCGAAGCAACAGCTTTTGTTTTCTTATTTTTTCGTTATCCATAAAACGCTTCACCCCCTCATGCAATCATTATAAATTGCAACGGTAAAGAAAAGCGTTAAGAAAATCGTTAAGATTCGGTAAAGATTTTAAAGAATGCGGAATCCGATCCCCCAGACCGATTCGATATAATCTCTTCCGCCTGCGGCACGGAGCTTTCTGTGAAGGTTGCTTATATGTACCTTAAGCGAATTTTCGGTGCAATCGGGAGTGTCCATACTGATCCTGTCGAGAATAAGCGATTTAGAAACTACTCTGTTGGGATTTTGCATAAGTATTTTAAGTATGGCGTATTCGGTACGGGTAAGGTGAACCTGAGTTCCGCACACGGTAACGCCGCGCGCGGCAAAATCGAGCGCAAGCTCGTTTTCGGTATCGTGTTCTGAACGATTGCCTCTTAACTGCACCGCAATACGTGCAAGAAGCTCCTTCGGATCGAAGGGTTTTGTCACGTAATCGCAAGCGCCACCCATTAAAAGCTCTACCTTGTTTTCGATATCAAGCTTTGCGCTCACTATAATAACGGGAATGTTTTTGATCTTAGGCAAAAGCTCCTCGCCCGAAAGCCCGGGAAGCATAAGATCGAGCAGCACAATATCGGGGCGTGTCTGTGAAAGAAGCATTAACGCCTCGGTGCCCGAATATGCGCGCACAACGCCGTAGCCCTCACATTGCAAAAGCGTTTCCAGCATATCACCGATATAAACATCATCATCGATAACGGCAACCGTTTTCATTTACATTCCTCCAATTTGCGATTTATAAGCTCGGCAAGCGGAAGACAAGCCGCCGCGAGCGCACCCCACAAAAGGGTGTAAAGCAAGCAGATCTGACCGAACAGATTAAAGGGCATTTCGCTGTAATCCCAAACGTTCATCTTGAAGATAAGATTGAACACTATTCCGAACACAAGCTCGACGAGCGTCACGCCGAGCGCGCAAAGCGAAGCCTTGCAGAAATGCGTGCGCCTTTTGCATTTTTCGGACACGACCGAAAAAATAACGAAGCAAGTGCCGCCTGCGATAAGCATCGACCAATGCGTTCTGCCGCGCCAGATAAGCTCGATAATACCGTAGCCTACCCCACCCGACGAGAAAAATATAACATTCTTTTTGATTTTTGTCAAACGCGTTCACCCGCCGTTAGGATTCGCAAATGAAGCCTGCGTTATACCCGCGGTGAGCCGTTTGGCAATCTTTTCTTATTTTTTGTTTTTGAATTTCACGCTGTAAGCGGCATAGCAGACAAGCAAAACGAAGCAGACCGAAACGACCGTCCACGCGGTTTTGCTTATTCCGCCTATCGTTTCCTCGGCTTGGCTTATTTCGCTTACCGCATTGCTGCTTTCCTCGGCAAGCACGGGAATGCAAAGTGCCGCAGCAAGGAAAACGGCGATAATAAATATCAAAGCAAATTTTTTCATCTTAAGCTCCTATCAGCGCGCAAAGCTCCTCGAAGGATTCGACCGAGGCGCCGTCGAAATGAACGCCGTCGCGGTTGAACAAAACGGCAGAGATCCCGACCTCCTCGGCGGCAAGCAGATTTTTCACGTCGTTGTCGATAAAAATGCATTCCGAGGGCGCTCTGCCTATTTTTTCAAGGGTAAGATCGTATATTTTAAAATCGGGCTTGCGACACTTCACGTCGGCGCTGACGGTACGGTGCGAGAAATATTTTTCTATTCCGAAATGCTTTACGATATATTCGCTCCATTCAGAAATATCGTTCGAGAGCAAAACAAGATCGTATTTGCCGCTTATGCGCTCGGCAAAGGGGATAAAGCCCTTATCGAGCGTAAGATAATTTTCGATATACCGCTTCATATGATATTCGGGATCGTCAAAGCCGAGCATTTTCAAAAATTCATACCGGGTAAATTCACCGAGCACTGCCTTGTCAAAAAGCCGTTCCTCGCGGATCTTGCTTTCGATCTCGTTGTATCTTTCCTGTCCGAACGTGTCGAGCGAATATTTAAGCAGACAGCCCTTGCTCTGCTCGAGTATCACGCCGTACATATCTATTAGAACCGTAGTGTAAGGTAAAATCATATCGCTACACCTCCGAAAACGATTATAACATACCAAATCGGCGATGTAAAGAGCGGCAAATTCGTTTTTTTCGCCATTGTAAACGAGAAGGCGTTGTGGTAAAGTAAGCTTATCATCTCTTTGGAGCATTTATGAAGATACATCTTTACGACCGTTTTACTTATAAAAAGCTTCTTCGGTTCACGCTTCCGTCGATCGCGATGATGGTTTTCATTTCGATCTACGGCATTGTGGACGGCTTTTTCGTTTCCAATTACGTCGGCAAGGTTCCCTTTGCGGCGCTTAACTATATCTATCCCTTTCTTATGATCCTCGGCTCGCTCGGCTTTATGTTCGGCACGGGCGGCAGCGCGCTTATTGCAAAAACGCTCGGCGAGGGCGACAGAGAAAAGGCGAACCGAACCTTTTCGCTTATAATACTCGTTACTCTTGCTCTGGGTGCGATATTCACCGCCGTTGGCGAGCTGTTTTTGGAGGAGATATCCTATCTTCTCGGCGCGACGGGCAAAATGCACGAGGGCTGTGTTGAATACGGCAGAGTATTTTTGATCTTTATGCCTGCACTTATGCTTCAATTCGTCTTTCAGGGGCTTTGCGTTACCGCCGAAAAGCCAAAGCTTGGGCTTTGGTCAACTGTCGCCGCAGGGGTTACGAATATGCTTCTCGACTGGCTTTTTGTTGCGGTGCTCCCCTTTGGGCTTGCAGGCGCCGCCTGGGCAACCGGCATAAGCCAATTTGTCGGCGCGGCGATTCCGCTCGTATATTTTATGCTCCCCAATTCAAGCCTTTTAAAAACCGTGCGCCCGAAATTCGATTGGCGCTCGCTTGTTAAGGTCTGTACAAACGGCTCGAGCGAGCTGATGACGAACATTTCCTCGTCGGTCGTTTGCATACTTTACAACTACCGCCTTTACGATATGGCGGGTGAGGACGGCGTTGCGGCGTATTGCGTTATAATGTACGTTGCGTTCATCTTCATAAGCACCTACGTCGGATATTCGGTCGGATGCGCCCCCATTATTTCCTATAACCTCGGTGCAGACAACAAAAAGGAGCTTAAAAACGTGCTTAAAAAGAGCATCGTCATAATCGGCGTCTGCTCGGTTTTAATGCTTTCGCTTTCGCTTTTGCTGGCGCGTCCGCTTTCATTGATGTTCGTCGGATACGACCCTGCTCTGCTCGAGCTTACGGTAAACGCCTTTAGTATTTACAGCTTTTCCTTTTTGTTTGCCGGAATCGCGATTTTCGGCTCTTCATTTTTCACCGCGCTCAACAACGGGCTTATTTCCGCCGTCATTTCCTTTTTGCGGACGCTCGTATTTCAGGTTGCAGCGGTATTGCTTTTGCCCTTGCTTTGGGGCGTCGACGGAATATGGGGTTCGATCATCGTTGCCGAGCTTCTTGCGGCGATAATGACCGTTGCGCTTATGCTTGCATACCGCAAAAGGTATGGCTATTGACGCGTTTTTTTGCCTTGACATACAAAATCAAAGGGTGTATAATGCCAATAACCAATTAAATAATTAAGGAGTTAATCGAAATGAAAAAGCTTTCTCTCTTGCTTGCTTTCGTTCTCGTAATTTCCTGCGTGCTCGTTGCATGTGGCGACGAAACCGAAACAAGCTCCACTCCCGCGACCGAATCCTCCGTTGCAGCTGACGCTTCTTCCGAAGCAGCAACCGAAGAATCCTCCGAAGCTGCTACCGAAGAATCCTCTGAAGCAGCTACCGAATCCTCCGAAGCTACCGAGGAATCCTCTGAAGCAGAAGAATCCTCCGAGCCCGAAGAATCCTCCAAGGTTGAAATCGGCGAGCTTGGCGAGGTTATCTCGACCGGCAAGTCCTATACCACCACCGCTCCCAACCGTAACGACAGCTTTGACGACGACGGCGTTCGCCTTACCAACGGCGTAAAGAACCCCGACGATCCCGGCACCACCGAATCTGCCGGCTGGAACTCCCCCGACAAGACCATCGGTAACACCGTTGAGGTTATCGTTGACCTTGGCGAAGCTAAGGAATCCAACGCTTACGCGGTTTATCTCGCAGGCGGCAACTGGGGCATCGGCATTCCCAACGATTTCGATGCTACCTCGCTTGAAGTATTCGCTTCCGATTCCGCTGACGGCGAATTCGTATCCGTTGCTTCCGCAGCGTCTTCCGATATGGTTCTCGTTACCGGCTCCGGCGTTGCAGACGACACCTGGAGCACCTTCTCGCTCACCGCAGGCGCAGCTGAAACCGTAAACGCACGTTACATCAAGTTCGTTATCACCGTTCTTCCCATCGGCAACTCTTTCGTTTGGATGAACGAGGTTGAGGTTTTCGCTCCCGCAGCGTAAAAACGTAAAATCAAAAGAGCTTCTCGTCGAGAAGCTCTCAGACCGAAGACAAATGGTCTGTTTACACCCTTTAAAAGAAACATATAAGAAAAAAGAGCATTTTCGAACATTTCGAAAGTGCTCTTTGAT
>JAFYON010000068.1 GCA_017560145.1 Clostridia bacterium
AAAAATTTTGAAGAGAGAGTTTGAGAGAGAAACTTTTTTAAAAGCTTCTCTCTCATAAAATCCTAAACAAATTATTTCTTTTTCAGCTTGTCGAAAAGCGATTGCGCCTTGTTAAGCGATTCTTCCCTTGCGGAATCGTCCCTGGTAAGCAGGTAAATATCGCGCTCGCTTGCGTTTTCGAAAAGCGCAACAGGAAGATTTACAAACCGCTTTCCGTCGATTTCGCAAACGGCAATATCGCCCTCGATTCTGTCAATAACGATTTTCATACTACTCACCTATTCCTTCGGCTTGCAGGTACTGCAAAGCGCATAGCCAAGCTCTGTCAGCTCGGAAAGCGATCTTTGTGAATAAGCCTTGTTCGCTTCCTTCATATCGACAGCGCCGCCGCAATCGGCAGTGTGAACCTTTTTCGAGCTTATATTAAGCACCCATCTGTGCGCGCCTATCGCAACCTGCTCCTTTATTTCAAGCTCGGTTCCGTTTGTCGTTATGCTTACCGTGCCCGAAATATCGGTGCGGTAAATACTTTTTATACCCTTATCGGCAAATCGGTCAAGCGCCTCCTTGTGGGGGTGACCGTAGGAGTTCCCCTCCCCGCAGGAAATAACCACTATTTCCGGGTTCGCCTTGCTAAGCAGATATTCTCCCGATGAGGTTCGGCTTCCGTGGTGGCCTGCCTTAAGCACGTCGCAGCTTATATCCCCCTCGATAGTGCCCTCCTCGTCGATTTCGGCATCGCCCGTCAACAGAAACGCGCGGTTGCCAAAGCTAAGATGAAGCACCGCCGAGCAGTTGTTCATATCGTCAACTATCAACGAGGGTGCGACGAATTTTCCGCTTGCGCCTCCGAAATCGACCTCAAGACCCGCAGTTACCGCGGTGATCTGCGCGCCCTTTTTATCAAGCGCCTCAAGCAGATTGATAAACGTCTTTGTATCGGTGACCGCCTCGGGCATATAAACCTCGCCAAGCTCGAAATGCGAAATTACCGTTTCCATACCGCCGATATGGTCGGCGTGAGGGTGTGTCGCAACGAGATGGTCGATCTTTGTATATCCAAGGCAATCGATAAACGAGATTATGCGGTTTGCATATTCGCGCTCGCTCGCATCGATAAGCATACATTCGCCGTTGGGAAGCTCGATAAATATCGAATCGCCCTGACCGACGTCAAGAAAATGCACTCGAAGCTCGCCCTCGACAGGGGCAGATTCGCTTTCTTCCCTGCCCGATTCGGCATTGCTTATGTCGCTTTGCTCATCGGTGCTTGAAGAATTATTAAGATTTGTCAGTTCCGCGCAGGAGCAAAGAAGCAAAAGCGCAAGAAGGAGCGAGATTAAAGATAAAAGCTTTTTAGTCATAATTATTTAAACAGATCGATCGTGCCAAGCACGTGACGTTTTACAAGGATATAGTCAAACGCGTTGATCTTATCGTCCTCGTTGATATCGCTCACCTTCGAATCGATATGATCGGGCTTGTAGGTATTAAGGCAGATACGCTTAACCATAATATAGTCATACTTATCAACGATACCGTTCGACGAAATATCGCCGCGAATAAGAACGTAATAGGATGCGCCGCCAAGTGTTACCGCACTGCCTGTGCGAACGTATTCATTGCCCGAGATTACGTTGTTTTCATAAACAAGGCTTGCGCCGGACTTAAATCCGCTCAAAAATTCGCTTGTTTTTATTTTTTCGCCGACACCGGTAAGGAAATAACCCTCCTTGGTAACGCCCGAGCCGTTGCCGATGTTGTTGATTCCCTCCATATTCCACTGCTTAAGAAGCCATTCGTTGCGGTTTTTAAGCCAGTTGCGGAAATATTCAACGTTCGCCTGATAGGTGCTGTCGGGAATACGCTCAAGATCGCTGTATACCTTGGGAATGATCCAGCCCGCATCGGTATAATTACGGTTGATGGTGGCACTGTATTTATCAACGGTAGCGTCGATATAATTTCTGCCAAGACCGTTATCGGTATAAAGGTTGATTATCTCATCCTGAAGATCGCCGTATCTTTCAACGAGCGCGCTTTTAAATTCACTGTACTGAAGAAGCGGTCTGAACCAAAGGGTGTTGCACCACAAACCCTCCCAGCTCTTTCCTGATCCGCCTACGTTGTTATAGGTGGTGTAATAAGAAGACGAGCAGTTACCGGAGGAAAGGTCGAAGTCCCAGCAAGGACCGCCATAGATCTTGCCGTCCTTGATATAGAAACGGGTACTGCCGGTGTTGATATCAACGTTTTTAAAGAGCTCGAGAACGATATAGAAATCGATCATCGATTCGATATCGAAATATTTCTGAACCTCATTGTAGTCCTTCGATTTCAACGCATATTCCGCTTTCTTCAAAAACGTCATAAGCCAATCGTATTGCGCGGTAGTAGGCTCCTCGGGCTCGTTGATACCGAAACGGATATCGTAATGATCAGTCGTAAAATAAACGGTTCCCTCATCGGTTCTTGCATCGCGCTCGAGAATAAATTCATATCCGTCGGTATCGATATCAACTCTCGATTCCGAAGCCTCGACCGCATCGGTAAGAAGATAAGTACCAAGCAGACGGTTGTTGTGATAAACGTCTACAACGCGGTAGGAGGGGGTGTAATCCAAACCGATGCCATCGGCAAAATCAAAAACGGTCTGGTTACGGATAAGCGTCTTTTCATAGCAGTTTGCAAGCAGACACCACTTTTTGTTTTTACCCATACCAAGCACGTCGGTCTTGGAGGAGAACTTAATATTAAAGGGCTTTTTCTCGCCGGAAGAAGTAGAGTTACCACGAATCTTAACCTTTGATTTGCTATCGTAGATAACCTCGTGAGTGCCCCCCTTCTCATCCACTATTTCGACGGTACAGTCAATATAATCCCTCGAAAGCGAATTAGTGGTGGTAATAAAAACCTTGGGCACGTCTGACGGTGCCTTAAGCTCGTCAGACGCGCTTACGGGCATAGCCAAAACACCGAAAAACATTATTAAACAAAGTAAAATCGCGATTTTTTTCATAATGCTCTCCTTCTTTATTTTCATTTACACTATAATTATAATGTATCGGGCATTCTTTGTCAACAAAAAACGAGCGCAAAAAAAGAAGACGGGGTTAACCGTCTTCTTTCAGTTTACAGACAAAGTCTGCAAACTGAAACAGACTGAGAGAAATGAGGCTGTTTTTGGAGAAAAACGAGCGTTGGCGTAGAAAACTACGACAGTCGAAGTTTTTCTTCAAAACCCTTGAAAATACAATAAAAAATAAAAATTCCTTATAAAATTAAAGAGCACTTTCGAAATGTTCGAAAATGCTCTTTTTGCTTTGATTATTTCTTTTCAAGGGTGTAAACAGACCATTTGTCTTCGGTCTGAAAGAAG
>JAFYON010000005.1 GCA_017560145.1 Clostridia bacterium
GATACTTTGGATCCCCGACGTATTCGGATATACCGCACAGCTTCCCCAGATTATGGCAAAGAGCGGTGTTAAATACTTCCTTACGATAAAAATGAGCTGGAACGCCGTTAACCTCTTCCCTCACAGCACATTTAACTGGATCGGTCTTGACGGCTCGAGCATACTTACACATATGCCTCCCGAGGGCAATTACAACAGTGCGGCAAGAGCCGAATCGATGATCACCACCGAGGAAAAATTCCGCGAGCGTGAAATCGACAACCGCTCGATGCTTCTTTACGGCATCGGAGACGGCGGCGGCGGTCCCGGTATGGAGCATCTTGAAAGATTGGAGCGCGAATACGATCTTGTCGGTATCCCGAAGGTAAAGCAGGCGTTCGCGATCGACTTTTTCAGAGATCTTGAAAAGGACAAGGATATCTTCCCCTCCTATCAGGGCGAGCTTTATCTTGAAAAGCATCAGGGCACGTATACCACCCAATCGCGCAATAAGAGATACAACAGAAAATGCGAATTCGGCTTCCACGATGCCGAAATTATGTCAACCATATCTTCCCTTTTGGGCAAGAAGGAATATCCCAATAAATCGCTCGAAAAGCTTTGGAAAGAGGTTCTGCTTTATCAGTTCCACGATATCATTCCGGGCAGCTCGATAAAGCGTGTTTACGACGAAACCGACGTAAGATACGCCGCAATTCTTGACGATATCAAGAATATCGAGCAGACTGCTTTTGATTCCCTTGCGACCGAAAAGGAGGGCAAGACCTATTTCAATCCCTCGCCCTTTACCTTTGACGGATATATTAAAAACGGCGAAAAATACGATCGCGTAACTGCAAAGCCGATGAGCTTTGCAACGGCAAACGGCGGCGAAAGCGGATCTGTTTCGGTAGACGGCAACTGTATTGAAAACAGCAAGATCAAGGTAACCTTCACACCCGACGGCGGTATTTCTTCGGTCATCGGCAAGGAGGACGGTTTTGAATATCTGCGCAGCGAGGGTAACGTTCTTACCGCTTATTCCGACACCGTAAACGCTTGGGAGGTGCCCGCGGATTACGCGGTAAATCCCCAGAAACGCATTGCGGTTAAAGAGGTTTCGACAAAAATCGTTGACGGTGTTGCCGAAAGAAAAACCGTTTATACGATAAACGACAGCGTCATTACCCAAACCGCGATCATCTATCCCGACAGTGCGAAGATCGACTTCGTCACCGACGTTGATTGGAAGGAAACTCACCAGATGCTCCGTGCGGCATTCCCGCTCGCAGCACAAAGCGACGATGCAGATTGTGATATTCAGTACGGCGTTATCAAGCGTCCCACTCACAAGCGCGACAGCTTTGCGGCGGCAAAGAAGGAAATATGCGCTCACAAGTGGATCGATATTTTTGATGGCACTCACGGTGCGGCATTGATGAACGATTGCAAATACGGTCACAGAGTATGGAACAGCGTGCTTGATATCGACCTTCTCCGAAGCAGTATGTACCCCGGCAAGGATGCAGACAAGGGTAAACACTCCTTTACCTATTCCTTCTACGTTCACGGCAAGGATTATGTAAACTCCTTGACATCCGAGGGCTATGCCCTTAACGATCCTCCCAAGGCGTTTGACGGCGGCATTGAAAAAACCTTGCTCGACAAGTCGTTCGTTGAATGCAGCGGCGACAGTGTTGCGGTCGACTGGGTAAAGATCGCCGAGGACGGCAATGGCGTTATCGTCCGCGCTTATGAGTTTGCGGGCAAGGAAACGACCGTTTCGATCAAGCTTAACGACATTTTCGGAGGCAAAAAGGCTTACCTTTGCGACCTGATGGAAAATATCATTTGCGAGCTTGACGGCGAAACCAAATTCACACCTTACGAAATACATACGTTCAAGTTCATATAACACCCCAAAGACCGCTTCGGCGGTCTTTTTCTTGACATCAAGAAGGTTACATGTTATAATTTTTATAAAGGGAGATTGCAAATTCATTAAAAAGGAGTTCGCACAATGAGTTTCAAGACGAAATCGATCATCAGGAATCTATTATTTGGCATTTTGCCGTTTTCGTTTTTTGCCTTAATCATGTACGGCTTATTTATGCTTGCCTCAAATACTTCAGGCGTTTTATCCTTATCGCTTTATTTTCTCGCTTCCCTCGGTTTGCTGGTATTGATCGCGGTGTTTATCTTTGGTATTACCTCAAAAAACGGCATGGATAACATAAAATACAGTAACGATGGCATAGAGCTTTACCGTAAAGGCGTTGGATACGATTTCATTCCTTGGAATAACGTGACCGACGTTGAGATCCGACGTTTGCCGAGAGGCAATATAAGGGCTTATATTTTCACAGACAAGTATTGCAACGCATACACTACTCTGATGGATCGTAACGATGATTTGATCACAAATAAAAACGACGCCTTAAGGGTTCGATGCACTGACAACCTGTTGGAAATGATACACAACAAGCGGCCGGACATCGTGATCAAGCGTTTTGAAGACGTTCAAATACTGTAATACCTTAAACCCCATGAATTTTTCTCAAAGAGGAGCTTATATGCTTCTCTTTTTTTGTTTGTTGAATGTTTCTTCTTGTATTCGTGCAAATGTTTACAAAATATACAATAATTATTGATATTTGTTTATTGACAAGTCGAGTGTAAATGTTTTATATTAAGATGTATAAATTTTTACCAAATGAGGAGAAACACGATGCTCGAACTACGGGATATAAAAAAATCTTATACCGTGGGCGATACGGTAACACAAGCGCTTAAGGGCATTTCTATCGATTTTCGCGAAAGCGAATTCGTTGCGATCTTAGGTCCTTCGGGATGCGGCAAAACGACCTTGCTTAACGTTGTCGGCGGACTTGATAAATACGACAGCGGCGATCTTATCATCAGCGGCAGATCGACAAAGGAATATAAGGATTCCGATTGGGACAAATACCGCAACCATTCCATCGGCTTTGTTTTCCAGAGCTATAACCTTATTCCCCACCAAACGGTGCTTTCGAACGTTGAATTGGCGCTTTCGCTTTGCGGCGTTTCAAAGTCGGAAAGAAGAGCTCGTGCGAAAAAGGCGTTGGAGGACGTTGGACTTCACGATCAGCTTTACAAAAAGCCTTCGGAAATGTCGGGCGGTCAGATGCAGCGCGTTGCTATTGCAAGAGCGCTTGTTAACGATCCCGAAATTATTCTCGCGGACGAGCCTACGGGCGCCTTGGACTCCGAAACCAGCTTGCAGGTTATGGATATCCTTAAAGAAGTTGCAAAGAACAGATTGGTTATTATGGTTACCCATAACCCCGATCTTGCAGACCGTTATGCAACCCGTGTTATAAAGATGCTCGACGGCGAGATCCTTTCCGACAGCGCACCCTTGAGCGAAGAGGATGCGGCAAAGGAAAAGGTGAACGACGCGATCAAGACAGAGGCGGAAAAGAAGGCTAAAAAGCCCTCGATGTCCTTGATGACCTCGTTTGCACTCTCGCTTAAAAACCTTATCACCAAAAAGGGCAGAACGATGCTTACGAGCTTTGCGGGAAGCATTGGTATTATCGGTATTGCGCTTATATTTGCGGTATCGCAGGGTATGACCTCGTACATCAATACCGTTCAGGAGGACACCTTATCGTCCTATCCCCTTACGCTTGAATCTCAGCACATGGATATCGGCTCGTTGCTCCAAGCGTTCATGGGCAATGCCGCAGAGGATGCAAACCACGAAAAGGATGCGGTTTACCAAAAGGCGATGTTTTACAATCTTGTAAACTCGTTAAACGCTATGGAAGCGACCGAAAACGACCTTAAATCCTTTAAGGAATTCCTTGAAGCCGAACGCTCGAATCCCGACAGCGCGACCGGGTTACAAAACGCTATCAACGGCGTTCAGTACACCTATGCGCTTGATCTTCTTATCTATACCGAAAGCATTGACGGACAGATAATTCATTCGGATACAAACGCACTTTTGCAGGAATTGCTCGTTGAATATTTCGGTCTTGACCTTTCGGGCATGATGCAGATGAACGAAAGCATGATGGGCGGATCGGCTACCCTTTCGATGTCCAACACGAGCGTTAAGCTTTGGCAGGAAATGCTCTCGGGCGATGACGGCAAGCTCATCAACCCCTTGCTTGAAAAGCAATACGACGTAATTTACGGCTCATGGCCGAACGATTATAACGAAATCGTGCTTGTCGTTGACGAAAACAACGAGATCGAGGATATGGCGCTTTACGCTTTGGGTCTTATCTCCAAGGACGATATCGACGCACTCGCAAACGCCGCTTTTAACAAGCAGCCTATCGATTACACCACCAAGCGTTGGACCTATGAAGAGATCTGCGGTATGGAATTCCGCACCATTCTTCCTTCGCAGTGCTTCGTTCTTAACAGCGAAGGCAATTACGAGGACCTTCGCAAGAGCAAGGACAGCTCGGTGCTCCGTATGCTTTATGCAAACGGACTCGACCTTAAAGTGGTTGGCATTATCCGCCCGAGCGAGGACGCCGTTTCCGCAATGATGACCGGCTCGATCGGTTATACGAGCGAGCTTACCAAATATATCATCGAGCAATCGAAGGATTCGGATGCTATCAAGGCTCAGCTTGCCGATGAAACGACCGATATTTTCACCGGACTTCCCTTTAAGGAAAGCACCGGCAACCTTACCGATGAAGAAAAGGTTGCAGAGCTTAAAAACTACTTCAACGAGCTTGATCAAAAGCAAAAGGCGGCAAAATACGTTGAAATGGTTTCCACTCCCACCAAGGAGGTTTTGAACGGTCTTATTGCCGAGGCAACAAAGAACGTTTCGAGAGAAGAAATGATCGGCACGCTTTCTGCCGTTCTTACCGCGCAGATGGGAATGTCGAAGGAAGACGTTGAATCCTATCTTACAGATATGAGCGACGATGAGATCAAAACCATCTTCGCCCAGATCGTTTCCGAAACCGCAAAGCAAAAGTATGCAGAGGGTATAAAGCAGCAGCTTTCGATGCTTTCCGAGGAAATGCTCGTTCAGCAGCTCGATATGCTTCTTAACTCCGACAGAACCGGCACGGACGAGGAAAAGACAAAAGCCGTAAAGACGCTTGCATTCTATCACGACGAGGTTCTTGAATTTTCGGATTCGACCTATAAGGATAACCTTAAAAAGCTCGGCTACGTTGATCTTGACGATCCCGAAAGCATTAACCTTTACGCATCCTCCTTTGAGGAAAAGGACACTATCGAAGCCGCTATTATCGACTACAATGAAGGCAAGGATGAGCTTCAGAAGATCACCTATACCGATTACGTCGGTCTTATGATGTCCTCTGTAACCACGATAATCAATGCTATCACCTACGTTCTTATCGCGTTTGTTGCTATTTCGCTTGTCGTTTCTTCGATAATGATCGGCGTTATCACCCTTATTTCTGTACAGGAGCGCACCAAGGAGATCGGTATTCTCCGCGCTATCGGTGCATCGAAGCGCAACGTTTCGACAATGTTCAACGCCGAAACGGTTATGATCGGCTTTGCATCGGGCGTATTGGGTGTAACGGTCACCTATCTGCTTTGCCTGATAGTCGACTTTATTTTGAATGCCCTTACCGAAATCGAAAACCTTAAGACCGAATTCCCGATCTGGGTAGCATTGCTCCTTATCGGCATCAGCATCGTTCTTACGCTTATTGCGGGTATTATTCCCTCGAGAAGTGCTTCGAAGAAGGACCCTGTCGTTGCATTGAGAACCGAATAAAAAACAACCAAAGGCTCCGAGGCTTGAACCGGAGCCTTTTTTACTGTTTTTTTGCCAAATTTCGAAAAATTCCGTTGACAGTTGACAGACATTTTGTTATGATATATTTGAGCGAAATTCGAGCTTACGCGCTTATAACGCGACGTTTATTCTTATCTTCCCCAGCCGTGGAATAAATGCGGCATACAAAGACGTTTTGCGAATTAGCGGAACGGTTAAACAGGAGAAATTATGGGAATTATCGAAATTATCACGCTTATCGGCGGCGTGGCCTTCTTCCTTTACGGTATGACGGTTATGTCAAACGGCCTTGAAAAAATGTCGGGCGGCAGATTGGAAGCCACTATTAAAAAGATGACCTCCAACGTGTTCAAAAGCCTATTGCTCGGCGCAGGCATAACGATTGCGATGCAATCCTCGTCGGCTATGACGGTTATGCTCGTAGGTCTTGTTAACTCGGGTATTATGAACCTTAAGCAGACCGTCGGTCTTATTATGGGCTCTAATATCGGTACAACGTTGACCGCTTTCCTTACCTCGCTTATCGGTTTGGAAAGCGACGGAAGCGGATTTAACTTTATGGACCTTTTAAAGCCTGCAAACTTTTCGCTTTTGTTTGCGCTTTTCGGTGTTCTTCTCGTTATGGGCAAGGACAAGAAGCGCAAGGATATCGGTAACATCATCGTCGGCTTTGCCGTTTTGATGTGCGGTATGGGTCTTATGGGCGATTCGGTTTCGGCTCTTAAGGATGACCCTGCATTTATCAATCTTCTTACAATATTCCAGAACCCCGTTTTCGGCGTGCTTATCGGTGCGGTAATTACCGGTATTATTCAAAGCTCGGCGGCTTCGGTTGCAATCCTGCAGACCCTTGTAGGTCCCGGCTCGGGATTCACCTTCGGTATGGCAATTCCGATTATTATGGGTCAGAACATCGGTACCTGTGTAACCGCTCTTATTTCGAGCTTCGGTGTTAACAGAAGTGCAAAGCGTGTTGCTATCGTGCATATCGCGTTCAACATCATCGGTACCTTTATCGGTCTTATCGTTCTTTATTCGCTCAACTGGATCTTTGATTTCGCCTTTATGGCTTGGGAGATCGATGCATTCGGCATTGCTATCTGCCACCTTGCGTTCAACGTATTCACAACTGCTATCCTGCTTCCCTTCCAAAACGCGCTTGTTTCTTTTGCAAACAAGGTTATCCGCGACAAGACCGACGAAAAAACGAAGGTTGCATTCCTCGACGAACGTCTTTTTGCAACCCCCGCTATTGCGATTTCCGAATGTCGCGATATTACCGTTCGTATGAGCACCGTTGTTAAGGAAGCCCTTCTCGATGCACTCTCGGTTCTTAACAAGTACGACAAAGCACTTGCCGACAAGGTCGAAGAGGACGAAGGCCTTGCCGATAAATACGAAGACAAGCTCGGCACCTATCTTGTAAAGCTTTCGAGTAACGATATAACCGTCAGAGACTCGCAAAACGTTTCGACCATGCTTCACTCGATAGGCAACTTCGAGCGTATTTCCGACCACGCGGTTGAAATTTCGAAGACCTCCGAGGAATTGAATCAGAAGAAGCTCAGCTTCTCGGAAGAAGCACAAAAGGAGATCTCGATCGCCGAAAACGCATTGAGAGAGATCGTTGATCTTACCTTTACCGCATTTGAAACCGGCGATACCGTGCTTGCGCGGAAGGTTGAACCGCTTGAGCAGGTTATCGACAAGATCACCGCTGAAATGCGCAGCAACCACATTATAAGATTGCAAGCAGGCACCTGCACTATTGAGCTTGGATTTATTCTTAACGACCTTATCAACTGCTTCGAACGTATTTCCGACCACTGCTCGAACATTGCGGTTGCTATGATCGAGGTTGCAGAGGGCGAATTCGAAACCCACAAATACCTCAACGCGGTCAAGGGCGGCAACGACGTTCAGTTCCGTGCCGAATACGAGGCATTCGCCGCTAAATACAATCTTGCACAGTAAAACAAAAATCCCTTCGGAATCAACCGAAGGGATTTCTTTTTATGATTATTTTACGGTGATATCAAAGGTTGCCTCGAACGAACGGTTCC
>JAFYON010000006.1 GCA_017560145.1 Clostridia bacterium
CGGGGCCGCAACAGAAGGTATAGGTATAATCGGTATTCTCCATAAGCGCGGTTACGAAGCCCTTTGTTCCGTGGCTTCCGTCGACCGTTGTAACGCCGACCTTACAGCCGAGAGCTTTGAATTCTTCCTCGTAAAATACCTCGTTTTTGGTATTGAAGCCGAGGATGACCGAAACGTCCTTGCCCTCTCCGATAAGCTTTTTGGCGAGAAGATACATCGGAGGTACACCGACACCGCCGCCGATAAGAAGCGGCTTTTCGCCCGAAAGAGAGGTATTGTAGCCGTTGCCGAGTCCTGTGAGGATATCAAGAGTGCCCGATGTCATTTTCGACATTTGCTCGGTACCCTTACCGACGACCTTATAGATTATCGTCACGGTATCGCCTTCGCAGTCGCACACCGAGATGGGACGGCGAAGGAAAAGACCGTCTAATTTAATATTGATGAACTGTCCCGAAGCGGTTATTGCGCTTGTGTCGCCCTTAAGGCGCATACGCATAACGTTTTCGGTAAGATGAACGTTTTCTGTAATCTGAAACAGTGATTGCTTCATATCTTAAACCCTTACGAATCGATTGTGGAGATGGTGAGAGTGGTTTCCTCGAGCACGTCGAGAAGAACGCGCACGGTATCCAACGAAGTGAATATCGTTACGTTATGCTCGGTTGCGAGACGGCGGATTTCGTAACCGTCGCTTGCCTGATCGGGAGCGGAGATATCACGGGTGTTAATGATATACGCAATATGTCCCTGACGGATGGAATCGGGAATTTCGTTCGAGCCGTCGCCGATCTTTTGAAGAACGTGAGTACGAATGCCGTTGCTCTTGAGGAACTTTGCAGTGCCTTCTGTAGCCTCGATATTAAAGCCGAGGTTATAGAAACGACGGATGAGAGGAAGTGCTTCTTCCTTGTCCTTATCGGCAACGGTAGCGAATACCGTACCGTAGTTCTGGAGATGCATACCCGATGCCTGAAGTGCTTTATAAAGCGCACGGTTGAGCTTGTCGTCATAACCGATAGCTTCACCGGTGGACTTCATTTCGGGAGAGAGATATGCATCGAGACCGTGAATCTTATTGAAGGAGAACACGGGAACCTTTACGTACCAACGTTTCTTTTCGGTGGGATAGATATCGAATATTCCCTGCTCCTTAAGGCTCTTGCCGAGTATTACCTCGGTTGCGATATCTGCAAGACTGTAGCCGGTTGCCTTAGAGAGGAAGGGTACGGTACGCGAGGAACGGGGGTTAACCTCGATGATAAATACGTTTTCATCCTTATCTACGATAAACTGAATGTTAAAGAGACCAACGATGCCGACGCCGAGACCAAGCTTCTTTGCGTACTGAAGGATAGTTCCCTTTACCTTATCGGAGATACTGAAGGTGGGATATACGCTTATAGAGTCGCCAGAGTGGACACCTGTACGCTCAACAAGCTCCATAATGCCGGGCACGAACACGTCTCTGCCGTCGCAGATAGCGTCGACCTCAACTTCCTTACCCTCGATATATTTATCAACGAGAACGGGCTTGTCCTCATCGATTTCAACCGCGGTACGGAGGTAGCGGCGGAGCTGCTCTTCATTTGCGACGATCTGCATTGCACGGCCGCCGAGAACGAAGGAAGGACGAACGAGCACGGGATAGCCGATAGAAGCGGCTGCTGCAATTCCGTCCTCGATATTGGTAACAGCCTTACCCTTGGGCTGAGGAATGCCGAGCGAGGAAAGAAGGTTTTCGAAGGAATCGCGGTTTTCGGCACGGTCGATAGCTTCGCAATCGGTACCGATGATCTTGACACCGCGCTTCATAAGCGGCTCTGCAAGGTTAATAGCAGTCTGTCCGCCGAGAGAAGCGATAACGCCTTCGGGCTTTTCGAACTCAACGATGTTCATTACGTCTTCGGGAGTGAGAGGCTCGAAATAAAGCTTATCTGCGGTGGTATAGTCGGTAGAAACGGTTTCGGGGTTATTATTGATAATAATAGCCTCGTAGCCCGCGTTTTTAATTGTCATAACCGCGTGAACGGTGGAATAGTCGAATTCTACGCCCTGACCGATACGGATGGGGCCTGCACCCAATACGATGATCTTCTTTTTATCGGTAAGACGCGAAGCGTTTTCGCCGGTGTAGGACGAATAGAAGTAAGGAATATACGCGCCGGTATGGCAGGTATCTGCCATTTTGAACACAGGGAACAAATTGAACTCCTTGCGCATATTGTATACGTCGATTTCGGTGCACTTCCAAAGGCGTGCGATATACTTATCCGAAAATCCCATCTTCTTTGCTTCGGTAAGGATCTCGGCATCCTTACGTTCGCGGAGAATTTCCTCCATATCGATGATGCTCTTGATGGTTTCAAGGAAATAAGGTGTGATCTGAGTGATCTCGTGAAGCTTTTCGATAGAAACGCCGTGATAGATCAATTCCGCAATAGCGAAAATATTATCAGCACGGAACTCGGTGATGTACTCGAGCATTTCCTCTACGCTCATATTATCGAACTTGGAAAGGTACATGTGGTTTGCGCCGATTTCGAGCGAGCGGATACCCTTGAGGATCGCTTCTGCAAGATTGGAGCCAACGCCCATGATTTCGCCGGTTGCCTTCATCTGGGTGCCGAGTTTATTGGTAGCGGACACAAACTTATCAAAGGGGAATCTGGGAAGCTTTGCAATTACGTAATCGAGCTGAGGCTCGAAGGAAGCGTTGGTATTTGCGATAGCGATATCCTCGAGCGCCATACCTACCGCGATCTTTGCGGTTACGCGTGCGATGGGATAGCCGCTTGCTTTGGAAGCGAGAGCCGAGGAACGCGAAACACGGGGGTTAACCTCGATGAGATAGTATTGGCTGGAATGAGGATCGAGCGCGAACTGAACGTTACAGCCGCCTTCGATCTTTAATTCGCGGATGATCTTGATAGCGCTGTCGTTGAGCATTTTAAGATCGTGGTCGGAGAGAGTCATAATGGGTGCAACAACGATAGAGTCACCGGTGTGCACGCCTACGGGATCGACGTTTTCCATACCGCAGATGGTTATCGCGTGGTCGTTGGAGTCACGCATAACCTCGAATTCGATTTCCTTATAGCCCTTAACGCTCTTTTCGATAAGAACCTGATGTACGGGAGAAAGCTTGAACGCGTTAAGACCGATCTCGATAAGCTCTTCTTCGTTATAAGCAAAGCCACCGCCGGTACCGCCGAGTGTAAACGCGGGACGGAGTACAACTGGATAGCCGATCTTTGCCGCCGCCACCTTTGCTTCCTCGATGCTGTAGGTAATTTCGGAAGGAATGGTGGGCTCGCCGATGGACTGGCAAAGCTCCTTGAAGAGCTCGCGGTCTTCTGCTCTTTCGATAGATTCGCTGCTGGTGCCCAAAAGCTCAACGTTGCATTCGCGAAGGACGCCCTTCTTTTCGAGCTGCATTGCGAGATTAAGACCGGTTTGTCCGCCGATACCGGGAAGGATCGCATCAGGACGTTCATAGCGAAGTATCTTCGCGATATATTCAAGAGTGAGCGGCTCCATATATACCTTATCGGCAATAGTGGTGTCGGTCATAATTGTTGCGGGGTTGGAGTTGCAAAGAACTACCTCATAGCCTTCCTCCTTAAGAGCAAGGCACGCCTGTGTTCCCGCATAGTCAAATTCGGCTGCCTGACCGATAACGATAGGTCCCGAACCGATGATAAGAATCTTTTTGATGTCTGTTCTCTTTGCCATTTTAAGAGCCCTCCTGAATACTTCTTCTATGTTTCTTAAATATTTTTATAAATTATTTGACCGTCCTTGACGGTGAGCTTGCAAACGCCTTGGAGCTTTTCGCCCTCGAAGGGAGTCGCTTTGCCCATTGAAAGGAAATCCTTGGGATCTACAACGAATTCCTCGTTTACGTCCCACACGGTTATATCGTTGCCCATCGGGATGCCGAAGCGCTTTCTTGGATTGATGCAGAGCAGCTCGACAAGCTTTTCCAGCGTGAGCACTCCGCTTTTAACGAGCTTCGTATAGAGCACGGGGAACGCCGTTTCCAAGCCTACTATACCGAATGCGCTTTTTTCGAGTCCTTTTGACTTTTCCTCTGCAGAGTGGGGCGCATGGTCGGTTGCGATCATATCGATCGTTCCGTCGAGTATTCCCTCGATGAGCGCTTCCCTATCCTCCTTGCCGCGGAGAGGCGGATTCATTTTAAATCTGCCGTGCTCCTGAAGGTCGGAATCGTCGAGCACCAAATAGTGCGGTCCCGTTTCACAGGTGATATCCACGCCTTCCCTCTTTGCTTGGCGGATAAGCTCGACGCTTTCCTTTGCAGAAATGTGGCAGACGTGATATTTGCAACCTATTTCACGGACAAGCTCGATATCGCGCGCTATTTGAGCATATTCGCTTTCCGAGCAGATGCCGCGGTGGTTATGCTCTTTTGCATAGACACCGTCGTGTATATATCCGCCCTTTAAGAGCGAATTTACCTCGCAATGTGCGACGATCATTTTGCCCAGACTTTTTGCTTTAAGCATTGCTTCGCGCATTAGCTCATCAGATTGGACGCCTCTGCCGTCGTCGGTATAGGCGATCGCAATATCTTTCATACCGTCCATATCCGAAAGCTCGTTGCCTGCTTCGTTAACGGTGATCGTGCCGTAAGGATAGACGTTGATGACCGCATCCTTATCGATGATATCCTTTTGAAGCTTTATATTTTCGACGCTGTCGGGCGTGGGGTTGAGATTGGGCATTGTACAGACGGCGGTATAGCCTCCGCGTGCGGCACAAAGCGAGCCGCTTTTTACCGTTTCTTTATAAGAAAAACCCGGCTCACGAAAATGCACATGCACATCGCAAAAACCGGGAAAAACAACATATTCCTTATCGTTCGAAAAAAGGTCTGCAAAAGAGGACAAAACACCCTCGGAATAAAGAGCAAAATCAGAAACCGATTCATTTCGTATGATCTTGAATTTACCCAAGCCGGACATAAATACCCCTCTTTCTGCGAAAGAAATCCTCGCTTTCGCTTTCAGACTCATTTCGAATGATTATAACACAATACGCTATATTTTGTCAATATGACATTTCGAACAAAAGGAAATTACTTGTGTTCGAAATGTCATTACACAATTACTATTAAAGCATTTCTTTCCTTAATTCTTCGTTGGATTTGATGCTTAAATATGCAGGGGCGATATCGAACGCGGTCTTGCATCCGCTTACACCCTCTTTATTGAGTCTGTATGCGGCGCGTGCATAGGCAACGATGACCGACGAGGTGAATTCGGGATTGGAATCGAGCTTTAACGAATATTCGATAATGTGGTTATTTTCGCCGTTAAATCCCGTCTTGCCGCTTCTTATAACAAAGCCGCCGTGGGGGATGCCGCTGTGATCACGCTTGAGCTCTTCCATTGTGATGAAGTGAACGGTAGTATCGTAATCCGCAAAATAGTTGGGCATTGTTTTTATCTCGTTTTCGATACGGGCGAGATCTGCGCCCTCCTTTGCAACGACGAAGCATTCGCGGATATGCTTTTGTCTTGTTGTAAGCTCGGGTGCGCTGCCGCTTCTTACGGCATTGAGAGCCTCGTCGACGGGAATGGTATATTGCTTTGCATCAAGCACGCCTTCCACGCGGCGGATGGCATCCGAATGGCCCTGAGAGACGCCCTTGCCCCAGAAGGTATAATCCTTGCCGTCGGGAAGGATCGCCGAGGCATAAAGGCGATTGAGCGAAAACATACCGGGGTCCCAACCAACCGAGATAAGAGCAACATATCCCGATTCCGACGCGCTTTTGTCGACGTTGGCAAAATGCTCGGGGATGCGCGCGTGGGTATCGAAGCTGTCGATAACGTTGAAATGCTTTGCAAGCTCGGGCGTTTGAACGGGAAGGTCGGTTGCACTGCCGCCGCAAAGTATCATAACGTCGATCTCGTCCTTATGGTCAAGAACGCTGTCGGTGTGGTAAACGGGAATATTTTCGGTAAAGAGCTTTACGGTATTGGGATCACGGCGTGTGAATACCGCGGCAAGCTCCATATCACTGTTTTGGCGTATTGCGGATTCGACACCTCTGCCGAGATTGCCGTATCCGAAAATTCCTATGCGTATGCTCATTTCGGTCCTCCGAAGAATTTAATCTACTATTGTGTATTCAAGCATTTCGTAATGCAGTTTTGTGCCGATATCCGCACCGTTGGGAAGAAGCGCAAGCGCTATGAAAATGTCGTCTTCCTCCGTCTTCCCTATTTCGCGAAGGTAGGCATATTCGCCCTCTATCTTTACTATAACGTAATCGCGCGGAATCATTGTGCACCGCCTTCGTTCTTATCGATGAACAAAACGAAATCCTCGTCCGCAAGTGTAATTCTTACGTCGGGCACAACCTCTGTTTCAACGTCGGGAGTAAGCATTTGTCCTTCGATATAGGTGCCGTTGGTGGTGCCGAGGTCGACGATATAATATTTTCCGTCGCGGCTGATGATATCGATATGGATACGGCTTATCGCGGGATTTTCGGTGACTGCATAGTCACAGCTCTTTTTCTCCTTGCCAACACGGAATTCGGGCTTGGTGATCTCGATTTTTTCGCCCTCTCTCAAGCGGAAAATACAAAGCTTGGGACGGTGCTTTTGAAGATTGGGGAGAATAACTGTTTTTCCTTCGCCGTCATCCTCAAATTCGGCAGATTGATTGCCGAAAACTGTTGTTTCTTCCTCGGGCTCGACCGATTCGGAAATAACGATCCTATCGTCGGCAAGGGAGGATTCATCTATGCTGATTTCTTCTATCTCTTCCTCGGTGACGGTGGGCTGAAGCTTTATAAGCTTTGCGCCGCAAGAGGTGCAGAAGGTGTTTGCATAAGGATTGCGAGCACCGCAGCTGCAGCAGAAGCAAAATTCGGGCGAAATTGAAGGTGCCGGAGCTTCTTCAATTACGGGAGTTTCTTCAATTATGGGAGCTTCCTCGATTACGGATGCGCCGTAGACTGTGCGTTCGTCATCCTCTTCAAAAGCCGGTGCTTCGCTGACAGTAACTTCTTCAACGATGGGGGCTTCCTCGGTAACGGTAACTTCTTCGTCGACGGGAGATTCCTCGGTAACGGTAACTTCTTCATCGATGGGAGCTTCCTCGGTAACGGTAACTTCTTCGTCTATGGGAGCTTCCTCGGTAACGGGAGCTACCGATTCGAGAGGAGAACCGCAGTAGATGCAGAATTTATTATCCTTAGCGATTCTTGCGCCACAGTTATTGCAAACGAGAAAATCGTCGGCACAATCGGACTGAGAAAGGATTTCTTCGGCAAACGATGCGCCGAAAACCGTACGCTCGTCATCGTCATCCTCGACTACGGGAGCTTCTTCGACTACGGGAGCTTCCTCGATTACGGGAGTTTCTTCGATTACGGGAGTGTCTTCGATTACAGGCGCGCCATAGACGGTGCGTTCATCGTCCTCTGCGACGGGTGCGGGGGCGGGCACGGGAATTTCCTGCACGAGCAAGCCTTGGACAAAGGCTTTAAGAAGCGAAAAGCTACCGTTGAAATTCATAATAAATTCGCGGTATTTTGCGATATAGGAGTTATCCTCGCTTTGATCGGGGATAACGATATTTGCAAACGTATTAAAGAAGCCGAAGGGAGAATTTACTGCCATACCGTTGGCAACAGGCCAATAGATGCAATAGAGATTGCCGTTTGAAACGTCGATAAAAATCTTTTCGGGTGCGAGGTCGAGAAGCGCGGTGTTGAGCGATTTTGCCTCGCAGGATTCGGCGACCGCCGCTACCTTTGAAAGTATATCGACGAACATCAAGCGATTGATAGAACCGGAGATGATCTGAGCAAGCGGAAAAAGACCCGAAACACTGCATTCGAGCGTGATAAGATTTTGATCCTGTCCGACCGAGATCGGCAACAATCCCGCAATTTCACCGCCGTTTATAAGATTCAACTGAACAGAATCGGGGGCTTCACCAAGATCAAGGCTATTGATTATTCTAAGCGAATTGTTGATAACTTCGTATCTTATCATACTCATACCAAGGGCTCCTCTTTTGGATTTTGTAAAATTATATCACCGCGAAAAAGGATTGTCAATCTTTAAAGATATTTCGACGGTTATGTGCCATCGAAACGGCACTATAGCAGGTTATGCATATCGGCATAGAGGTTGAAAAGCTGTTAAAATCGATGAAAAATGTAACTATCTGAGTTATTGCGCTGATGCCCGTGCCTAGAATTATAAGCAATTCAACGGTGTCGAGATACCAGCCCGGACAGTTTCTTAGCGCCATCAGTCCGCGCAAAAGAAAATAGACGATAACAAACGCGCAGAGCATATAAAGCGGAAAGCGCCATAGGTTGTTGATATCTGCCCCAAAGGGTTCGGAAAGAAAATATCCGAGCACGCCGAAGACAAGCGCCGTGATTATCGGCAATATTGCGGCAAGCCCCTTCGGTTTAAAAACCGTATCAAGCAAAAAGCGCATACGTGTTACTCTCATATTCCTACCTCCGTTCGTTTGCTTGAGTATAGCACATTAACGGCTATAAATCAATAGCCCGACTTCTTTTTTGAAATCGGGCTATTCTGATATTAACCTATCATATCCTCGCCTATACGCTTGATCGTGTAGTCTTTTTTGTTTTCGTGCATAAACGATGCAGTAAGGCGGATGTCACGCGAGGAGGAGCCGATAAGCACGTCGTATCTTCCGTCTTCGGCAACGTAGCGGTGGAGCGATACGTTGTAGTACGCCAAATCGCGTTCCTCGATTTCAAAGGTAACCGTCTTTTCCTCGCCTGCTTCAAGCTCGATCTTTTGGAATTTACGCAATTCTTTAACAGGCTTGGGCACGGTGGAAACGGGGTCGCTGATATAAAGCTGAGCAATTTCGGTACCGAAAACGTCGCCGACGTTTTTAACCTTAAAGCTTGCCTTGATACCGTTATCGGTGGTGATAACGAGGTCGCTATATTCAAATTCTGTATAGGAAAGTCCGTGGCCGAAGGGATATACGATTTCTTCGGGGTGACGGTCGTAATAGCGGTAGCCAACGTTGAGCTTTTCGGTATATTCCATATAAAGTCCGTTGCCGGGGTATTCGAAATCGTCGCGGACACGGGTCGGGAAGGTTTCGGAAAGCTTACCCTGAGGATTGAGCTTACCCGTAAGCACGTCGGCAATAGCGCCGCCCGATGCTTCGCCTCCGAGCCACATCTGGACGATCGAATCGGCTTTCTTCATATAATCGTCGAATATCATTACTCCGCCCGATTGACAAACAACGACAACCTTTTTGCCGCTTTTAACCGCAAATTCAACGTACATTTCGTAGTTGGGGTTCATAAAGGGAGTGCGGCGGTCGAATTTTTCGGTATCCTCGGATTCTTGGGCGCCGACGAAGATAAGGACAACGTCGCTGTCCTCGATAAACTTGCCGAATTCGCCAAGTTTCGCCCAAAGCATTTCAGTCGAGAAGGAAGCCTTTTTATAAAATTCACCGTAAATAAATTCGGTGTTGGGAAGAAGCTTTTTAAGCTCTTCAAGCGGATTGTCTACATATTCAGGCTTTTGAAGCACCTCGGCACTTCCCTGTCCCGAAACAAGGGGCTTGACGGCATATTCGCCGACAACCGCGATCTTTTTGTATTTTTCCTCGGTAAGCGGAAGCGTCTTATTATCGTTTTTAAGGAGTACAATACCCTTTGATGCGACCTCGCGCGCGATTCGGTGTTGCTTGTCGCGGTCGTATTCACCCTTTTTGGGCTTTTCTCTAAGCGCGAATTTAAGAACTCTGTCAACAGCGTTGTCGATTTGCTCCATTGCAATTTCGCCGTTATCGAGACCTGCCTTTAGCTCTTCGTAAATGCGCCAGTTATGAGGCATTTGGAGATCAAGGCCTGCAGATATTGCTTTTACGATATTGTGAACTGCATACCAGTCGGAAACTACTATACCTTCGTATCCCCATTCCTCCTTAAGTATTTCGGTGAGGAGCTGACGGTTTTCCGAGCACCATACCGAATTGACCTTATTGTATGCACACATGATGCTTGCGGGGTTTGCCTTTTTGACTGCTATCTCAAATGGGCGGAGATATATCTCGCGAAGGGTTCTTTCGTCAATGTCGGCACTTACATCGACACGGTATTTTTCCTGATTATTTAACGCGTAGTGCTTAAGGCTAGTCGCAACGCCCTTGCTTTCAACGCCTTGGATATAGCCTGCAGCGATTTCGCCCGCAAGGACGGGATCCTCGGAAAAGTATTCGAAGTTTCTGCCGCAAAGCATAAATCTTTTGATATTAACTCCGGGGCCAAGAATCATATTTATATCGTGCTCGATACAGTCGTTTGCGATAGCCTCTCCCATAAGACGAGCGTTATCAACGTCCCAGCAGGAGCCGAGGTTGCAAAGGTTGGGAAAATGAGTGCAGTTTGCTTCCCGC
>JAFYON010000069.1 GCA_017560145.1 Clostridia bacterium
CACTTTGCAGAAATGCACCGACGATATAATTTTTAAAGGAGAAACAAAATGAGTATTTTAGACGCAATAAAAAAGAGTGTTTTAGAGGGCTTTTCCTCTGAAATCACCCTTGCAGACATTATTATTTCGCTTATCGTAGCGTTTCTTTCGGGACTTTTCATCCTTCTTATCTACCGCCTTACCTTGCGCGGCGTTTCGAGAAACAGAACCTTCGAGATCACCCTGCTTCTCGTTACCCCCATTTCGGCAATGATAGTTCTGACAATTACCTCCAACCTTGCTCTTTCGCTCGGTATGGTCGGTGCTCTTTCGATAATCCGCTTCCGTACCGCTATTAAGGATGCAAGCGACACCGCATTTATGTTCTGGGCGGTTGCGGCAGGTATCACTGCGGGTGCGCATTTCTATAAAATCACCATAATCGGCTGTCTTTTCATCGGTCTTGCCGCATTTGCAGTGCTCAAGCTCACCTCTACCGGCTCGCGCCCCTATCTTCTCGTCGTACGTGCAAACAGCGACAAGGCTATCGATTACACTGCGCGTCTTCTTAACGAGAACAACATAAAGAACCGCCTTTCCTCGCTTGTGGACAACGGCGATTACAGTGAGGTTATTTACGAGATCTCGCTTCGCGGCAACCACCAGAAGCTTATCGGCGCACTTAAAAACCTCCCCGACGTTATAAGCGTTTCGCTTGTCGACTGCAGAAACTGATAAAAGAAAAGGAGCTTTTCAGCTCCTTTTTATTTTTGCTTTGCCTCGAGCACACGCATTAAAACTATCGCGCCCAACGGGAAAACGAAAAGCCCCAAAAGTCCCATCAATTCAAGTCCGATATACATTGACGCAAGCGCGGCAATTGGCGGCAGACCGATAAATTTGCCGACTATCTTCGGCTCGATTATCTGGCGGATAACCGTTATTAAAACATAAGTTACGAGTATGCCGATGCCGAGCCAATAGTTTCCGATAACCAAAAGGACCACGCCCCAAGGGATGAGCACCGTGCCCGTGCCGAGCACAGGCAAAAAATCGACAAGCGCGATAACGAGTGCAAGAATAAAGGAATAATCGACGCCCAAAATGACAAACGCAAGCAAAAGCTCGCCAAAGGTTATGAAAAACAACAAGCCGTAAGCGCGCAGATATTTTCCGACCGTGTTTGCCAAAACGTCACGCGCGGCTTTAAGAGTCGGGCGAAGCCGTTCGGGAAAAAGCGAAAGGAAAAAGCTGTTTATCTTTACTCTGTCGATGGCGAAATAATAGGTTGCGATTATAACGACAACCGTTGAAAAAAGCGCGTTGGGCAAAAAAGAAACCGCCGAGCCCATAAGCGAAACGAGTCCGCCCGTAATACCCTCGCCAAATCCGACGAGCATCCCCCAAAGCTCCTCGTCGAGGTTGCTTCGCATCGCCCAAAGCTTATCGCGAAGGTCAACGAATGGTATCATATCGCAAATTTTGTCGATGGTTTCGTGGGCATAGCCGTCGTCGGTGCGGATGAGAGCAACCGTTTCCTTAATGTTGTCTGCGAGGTCGGATATCTCCAAAACGACCTGACGGCCTATGGCGTAGATAAGCGCGACCACCGATGCCGTCGCCAAAAACACAACGCAGAGAACGCAGACCTTCTTCGGGAATTTTTTGTGCCTTTCGGAATATTTAACTATCGGACGGAAGCACTCGGCGAAGATATAGGCGATAACAAAGGGAAAAACCGCTTCCCACAAAAAGTTGAAAAAAATATAAACTACCGCTATTACCACCGCGGCATACATCGTTATAACGGCAAAGCGTTTGTATGGCTCGTTTGGAAGCAAATGCACCACTCCGAAAATACTGTTTTCAATATTATATGGAAAATAATATAAAATAAATCCCAAAAAAGCGAAACTATTTCGCAAAACAA
>JAFYON010000070.1 GCA_017560145.1 Clostridia bacterium
ATGAAAGTGTATTGGAGACCATAAAAAATAAATATCCAAGCGCCAAAGTATGTTGCGTTAACCTTCCGGATCGAGATCCTGTAATAAAAAAGCGAACCGAAAGTTTTAATATGGCAATTGAAAATGCTACAAAAAAAGCTGGCGAAAATTTCTTTGTGGCTGATCTATTTAACAGTAAATTGAACAATGACTTTTATTATATGAACATGCTTGACGGTTTGCATCCAGATGAGGAAGGAATGAGGTATATAGCAGAAACAATAGAGGATGCAATGAGAAAATATATTCGATAACAACGATCGGAGTTTTTGATTGACGATATTATCTAAAGGCATCTTCATGTTTCTTTTTAAAAGCACTTGCGAAAGCAGGTGCTTTTTTCGTCCAATTCTTCGGTTTGATTCCATATACGCCTATGGCGTGATTATTCGACTTGGATTTTTTTCATTTGTGTCCACATAAGTGAATTGACAAGTTTACGTTTTTGTAATACACTTATTTAAAGATAGGCGGTGATTTTTATGGCGTATAGCAAGAAAAAGATTAAATCCGAATATGGTGTGTTTGTAAAGCGTTACGCCAGAAAAAAGTCTAAAAACGGACATGATCCCAACGATAGAAATTATGATAGAAAATTAGAAGAAATAATAAAGAGAATGAGGCCCGAAGAATTGGCAGAGCTTCTAAACGACGATGAAGATGATAAACAATGAATATAAATTCTGAACCTATCCGAATTTTGTATTCTCGAATATTTCATAATATTAAAAAGTCCTTGTAATAAAGGACTTTTTGTGTTTTAAGTTAATAATTCCTTTCGCAATTATACATTCCTCGAATTCGTGAACTATTTCGAGTTCGCTGTAATCATACCTTGACAATTTAAAACTTTTATGCTACAATGTGTTTAATGAAAACGACAAGAAAATGGTGAAATAATGAAAAGATTTTTGACGATCATATTAGCTATAGTGTTATTAATGCCATTGACTTCGTGCAGTGTTGCATCTAACTTTATTACAACCGGTTACCTTAGTGTGTTTGAACTTGAGGATTCATTGTATATTAAGTCTCAATATTTATATCTTTATAAAATCGACATTGATGATAAAACCTTTGAATTCGTTGATGATTCTTCTTTAGAGGAAAGTTTGATTGATAAATCACTTGGATTTAAGCATGAATTTTTTGCGGGCGAATATTTTTCAACCCTGCCCGAAGGCTGCGAGGGAATTGAAACGCATATCAATAAATATATGACCGATAATGATTTTTCATCAATTGATGCTTCGGGATATGTTAAGGATAACGTTTTACTCGGATTTATTCAAGTTTATAAAGGTACCGCTGGGCAATATAACAATTTTAAAGTCGAAAATATTTCTCACAGTATAATCTTTTCTTATGATATTGAAAAAGATGAATTTTCTATTTTAGAAAATTTCGATGATATTGTAATTGTTGCGTTTTCTAACGATACGATTATCTATTGGGACGACAAAGCATATTATGCTTATGATCTAATTAATGATAGAACTTCATTTCTTGTTGAAGATAAAGCGTATGACAGCGGTTTATCTCAGCTTTCATTAGGAAGTGTTTTTTACAACGAAAACATTTGTGTTATCCATTTGATTAAAGGTGAAATTAACATAGATGATGACGTTGAATATATGTATTTGTTCGATTTTACAACACAAGAATTTGTTGAATTGCAATGGTTAAAGTAATATACAAAGGCCGGTACTGTCGATAGAAAATATTACGTTGCCGACGGCACGGTTTGGCAAGATATGCCTTCAACACGCGAGTTTTTAGTTAACAATTGAACACAGCTTTTTCAAAGCAAGTCTGCGGACTTGCTTTTTTCTATTCGTTAGCAAAATCATTGACATCTGCAAGAATTTTTTGTTATAATATGAACGTATTAAAATCACTTGATTTTCTTGTGAGGATATGCATATGAATTTGAAAATCGAATTCTCGGTCGATCGCCTTCCTTTGTATTTTGCTTCGCTTAAAAATGATATCAAAACCCTTGAAATAGAAGCGTTTGACGGCATTTTGACCGTCTTTGTTCGCTATGATTACGATAGGAAAATGCTTCCCTTAAACGGCAACGTTAAAGTCGGTGACAAGGTTGACATAATGTTCGCGAGCCATAGAATAGAGCTTTATATCAACGGTGTTCTTTTCGATGAGGAATGGCCTGCAGGGAATAGGCTTTTCGATATCGGCGATACCGTCTTGCCCGACGGTAAATTAAAGGTAAGCGAATATTCAGAGGATATCGCGGAATTACCGAGCGTTGTTTCAACCTTTGAAAACGCGGAGGGCTGGGCTCCGGGTAACGGTGTAAACGTCGGCGACTGTATGCCCTACAGACGCGGAAACGAATATCACATTCTGTACCTGAAGGACCGCCATCGCCATTGCAGCAAATGGTGGCTTGGCGCGCATCAATGGGAGCATATTTCAACTACCGATTTCAAAAAATGGAGCATCCACCCGATGGCAGTGCCTATTACCGATCCGACCGAGGGCTCTATCTGTACCGGCTCGTGGATCGAGCACGGCGGTGTCGAATATCTTTTTTATACGGTAAGACGCGGCCGAGGAATCCCCGCGCCTATTAAAAGAAGTGTTTCGAGCGACGGCTATCATTTTGAAAAGGACGACTCCTTTGGCTTTACCGTTTCGGATAAATATAACAAAGCCATAGCAAGAGACCCGAAGGTCATAAAAGGCGAGGACGGCTTGTTCCATATGCTCCTTACCACAACTCTTGCTGATGAAAACAAGGGTTGCCTTGCCCATTACGTTTCGAAGGATCTTGAAAGCTGGGAGGATTATGGAACTCCGATATACGTTCACGAAACGGCAGATCCGCCCGAATGCCCCGATTATTTTTACTATAACGGAAGATATTACCTTGTATTCAGCATAAAAGCAAAAGCGCATTACATGGTTTCGGATAAGCCGTTTGAAGGCTTCGTAATGCCAAAGGATCCGATAATTCCTTGCTCGAGCGTGCCAAAATGTGCCGAATGGCAGGGTAGAATGGTATTTGCAGGCTATAAAAGCGACGGCGGATATGCCGGCGTGATGACCTTTAAGGCGGCAAAAGCCGATAAGGACGGATGCCTTGTATTTGAAGATCTTTGATTGGTTTAGGTGATTAATTATGCGAAAAATGAGAATTTTGCTTTCGCGCGGCTCAAGCGCGGAAAACTATATAAGGGCGCTCGAGGGTGTCGGCGCAGAGGGTGTCGCGCAATACCTTCCAAAGGTTGATACCAATTACGACGGACTTATCCTCTGCGGCGGTGCGGACGTCGATCCTAAATATTATAACGAAGAAAATAACGGCTCGGTCGGTATCGATATCGCACGTGATGAAGCCGAATTTGCACTTCTCAAGGCGTATGCAGAAGCGGGAAAGCCCGTTCTCGGAATCTGCCGCGGTTGTCAGCTTATAAACGTTTTTTTCGGCGGCTCGCTTTATCAGCATCTGCCGGATGCCGAGCTTCACGTTAGCGTAAAGGGCTGCGATTCGGTTCATACCGTAACTGCGGTCGAGGGAAGCGTGCTTAACACACTCTACGGCAAAGAATTTGCGGTAAACAGCTCTCATCATCAAGCGGTCAAGGCTCTTGGCGAGGGCTTGCGCGCGACCGCTTTCTGGAACGGCGAATATATCGAGGCACACGAGCATACCGAGCTTCCTATTTACAGCGTGCAGTTCCACCCCGAAAGAATGTGCTTTGACAAGGCAAGAAACGATACCGTAAACGGAGCAAAGATATTCGAGCATTTTATTGCCGTTTGCGAAAAATACTCCGATAAATAAATCAATCAAATTCAAAGAAAGGTGGCGTAACGGTGATTTATATAAGAAGCTTAAAGCTACCAAGCGAGCGTGCGGAGATAGAGGTTATAAAAAACGAGGGAAGAACCTGCTTCAATAGCTTTTATCCCTTTAAAATATTCACCGAAAAACGCCTTTTCGATATCGAGTTCGATGGCATTACAATGCTTTACGGCGGAAACGGCTCGGGCAAGAGCACGCTTATCAACGTGCTGGCAAGCAAAATCGGGGCGGTTCGCTATTCCGATTTCAACGGCGCACCCTTTTTCGATAAATTTACCGATATGTGCTACGTAGAATACGGAAGAACGCCGCAAAGCAGCGTCGTTTTAACGAGCGACGACGTTTTTGATTACGTGCTTAACGCACGTTCGGTCAATAGCGATATCGATGAAAAGCGCAACGAGCTTATCGATGATTACGTCGCAGTCCATAAGGAAGCACAAACCAACAAGGACATTTTGCGCCTTGGCGGAATTGACGATTACGACAGATGGAAGAATGCGCTCGAGATCCTATCGCGCAAGAAGACTCAATCCTCCTACGTGAACAAAAGAGTCGCGCGCGATATCGACCTTCGCTCGAACGGCGAAACGGCTATGCGCTATTTTCTCGAACGTATCGACGAGGATGCAGTCTATCTTCTTGACGAGCCCGAAAACAGTCTTTCGATCGCTTATCAGATCGAGCTTGCCGAATATATTTCGGCAACGGCAAGGGCGACGAGAAGTCAATTTATTATCGCAACGCATTCGCCGATACTCCTTTCGATGCAGAATGCGAGAGTTTATAATCTCGATGCATATCCCGCAACCGTTTCCAAATGGACAGACCTTCCCAACGTACGTAAATATTTCGACTTCTTTATGGAGCATAAGGAAGAGTTCGATTAATATTTTTAACAGTTAATTTTGACGTTCGTAAAATCACGTTTGATAAGGAGGTTATTATGAACAGAATCATTAAGTGTACAATTGTTTCGTTGCTGATCGTATGCTGCGCTTTTTCGCTTTGCATACCTTGCCTCGCCGATTCAACGTTTCCGTCCGAGTTTTTGACCGAGCCGACGTCCGATATGGAATCGACGGTCAAATCCCTGACCGATGCCGAAATGTCAAAAAAGCATTTATCGCTTGAGGACGTCGAAGAATATACCTACGATGCTTCGGTATATGTGGTTGAATACGATGTGGCTAACGGGTTTTGGAACAGTGTTCAGACGTTTGATTATAAAGGAATAACCGAAGCGCTCATCGACGCCAAGCCCGAAGCAACCGTTCCAGTCTTTGCCGATTTGACAGATGAAAACGGCAATACAGTAAACCGACAGATAGCTGACGTTGATATATATTATAGCTTCAAAAATGAAAAATATAGCTCGCGCTTTTCAATCGGAATTATGGCTTTAAACCCCGCGTATGTCAGTGATAGCTATTATTTAATGAGCTACGAAAAAATTGCGCGGTATCTAACGGAAAACCAAATCAAAGCAGAAAATGTATTTATAATTAATTATGTATTGAACGCCCCCGGCTCGGTCGCTGTTGTAAAAACCGAAACAGATGCATTTATTCTTGATCTTACGAACAGCGCAGAACCCAAAAACGTTCAATACGGCGACCCGACGGCAAGACCTTATTCAATATCCGAATATGCAAAACTCAGAAATGCGACAGAAGAAAGAACGGAGATTATAAATAAGCAGAATAATATCCAAATGCTTACAAGTTACATGGAGATCTTTGAAGAAAAGCTCGGTTGGATAAAATATATCGGCCACGCCATCGCCTTAGCAATCGTTGTCGCTTCGCTCGCCGTATTTGCAATAATAAAATTGCGCAAGCGCTCACAAAATAAACATTAAACCGCAAATCAAAAAGACCGTTTCATAACGGTCTTTTTTGTTATCGATTGACTTTTTTATGCTCGTATGCTATAATGCAAAAACATTTAAAGCACACTCTGGCGGAGGTTTACATAATGAATCCCATTATTAAAGATATGACGCTTGAGGAAAAGGCGTTTTTGCTCACCGGCTCTGCCTCGATGGCAACAAAAGCGATCGAGCGTCTTGGCATCGAATCGCAAAACCTTGCCGACGGCCCTCACGGTATAAGAAGCAAGCGGGAA
>JAFYON010000071.1 GCA_017560145.1 Clostridia bacterium
GTCCGCCGCCACGCCGTACGCTTCAAGACTGTATTTAAGCAGCTCTTGCTTGTTCATCGACACTCCTTTTAACCTTTCTCACCGTTGTATTTATAAAGCTCGTCGCCGGAGAGGCGGTAGGTTGTCCATTCGTTCATCGGCGTTGCGCCGAGCGAGAGATAGAAATCGATGCTCGGTTGGTTCCAATCGAGGCAGGACCATTCCATACGGCCGCATTTTCGCTCGTTTGCAATGCGCGCAAGCTCCAAGATAAGCGCCTTGCCGTGTCCGCGCTTGCGGTATTCGGGAAGGACGAAAAGGTCCTCGAGATAGAGCCCCGCTCTGCCGACAAATGTCGAAAAGTTATGGAAAAACAGAGCAAAGCCGACCTCACGACCGTCTTCGAGCGCGAAAATTACCTCCGCCTTTTGCTTTTCAAAAATCCATTCGCGAAGCAAGTCCTCGGTTGCAACAACGTCGTCGGACATTTTTTCGTATTCGGCAAGCCCTTTTATAAATTCAAGAATCAGAGCGCAATCGTTTTGGGTTGCGTTGCGGAACTGTGTTTTCATTTTTTAACATCCTCGCCTTGCATAAGATTTTCTCGCTCCATCCTGCGCGAGATTTCATTCATAACGGTTTTCTTGTCTGCGCTCCAAAGCGGCGCGACAAGGAATTTCTTCGGTGCATCGCCCGTGATTCGGTGAACGACAACGTCCGCGGGCAGACGGCGGATGCAATCGAAAAGAATTTCGGTATATTCATCGAACGATAAGGTCGAAAACAGTCCCTGCTCGTAATCGTTGCAGAGGTCGGTGCCCTTTAATACGTGAAGAAGCTGAAGCTTTATACCCTTCGTGCCGCAGCTCACGGCAAAATCGACGGTGCAAAGCATATCCTCCTTCGTTTCGTTCGGCAGACCGAGAATAACGTGGGTGATAACGTCGATGCCTGCCTGTTCAAGGGCGCTCACGGCGGATTTGTAAACTTCGTTTTTATAGCAGCGGCGTATTGCCTCGGCGCTTTTTTCGTTGGAGGTTTGCAGTCCGAGCTCCACCCAGACGGGCTTTATTCCGTTAAGCTCGGCAAGTAATGCGATCACCTCTTCGGGGAGGCAATCGGGGCGTGTTGCTACCGAAAGCGCAACGATGTCCTCACGTGCGACGACCTGCGAAAATACGCTTTTCAACGTTTCGATCGGCGCATAGGTGTTTGTGTAGCTTTGGAAATAGGCGATAAATTTCTTTGCCTTGGTTTTTTTCAGTACAAGCGCCTTTGCGGCTTCGATCTGTTCGTCAATATCCTGTCCGCGCGATGCAAAATGCGAGCTTCCCGCAAGGCAAAAGCTGCATCCGCGCGTGTCGAGCGTGCCGTCGCGGTTGGGGCAGGTAAAGCCTAGGTCGAGCGATAATTTATAAACCTTTTCGCCGAATTTTTCCTTTAAATAATCGTTTAACGAATAATATCTTGCCATAAAAACTACCTCTTGACCGCATTATACCAAAAATAATAGTGAGAATCAAGAAAATCGTTGACTTTGATTTTGCGATTTGTTAAACTGTCGTAAACGGGAGCTGCTGCAAAAGGTTTTTTTCTTTCCGTTTCGGCGTTATCACCGTTTTTGCTTAAAGGAGAAAAATTATGCTTAAAATTTCAACCGAGATAAAATCCGCATCCTGCTTCGTCGGCGAAAGAAGGGCTATCGAGCTTATCGCAAAGGCGGGATTTGACGCTTGGGATTTTTCGATGTTTGCAATGATGAGATACGATTGGAAAAACCGCGTCGCATCTTTTTCCGATCATCCTCTCGGAGGCCCGAACGCTTATAAATTCGCGCGTGAGCTTAAGGATATCGGTGAAAGCTACGGCATCGTATGCAATCAGTCCCATGCGCCCCATCCGACATATTGCAAGGAAATTGCCGACAGCTATGAAAGATGCTTGGAGCTTACCGCCGAGGCGGGCGGCAAAATTTGCATTATCCACCCCGATAACTATAAGCCTGCCGAGGCAAATGCAGAAATCTTCAACCGCCTTTTGCCGGTTGCAAAGGGATGCGGCGTGAAGATCGCAACCGAAAATATGTGGAACTGGAACGAAGAAAAGGGCTGTGCCGATTCTGCCGCTTGCAGTAACCCGAAAAGCTTTTTGGATCATCTGAACACGGTAAACGACGAATATCTCGTTGCCTGCCTTGATATCGGTCACGCAGAAATGAAGGGACTTGATACGAGCGCGGTCGAGATGATCGATGCGCTGGGTTCCCACCTTCAGGCGCTTCATATCCACGATAACGATAAACGCGGCGACCGCCATGCGATCCCCTTTTCGATGAATATCGATTTCAACGCGGTAGCAAAGGCGTTGAAGCGCAATAATTATCAGGGCTATCTCACACTCGAAGCAGTAAACCACCTTAGCAGCTACAATGCCGAAAACCTTTTCGTAGGCATTCAAGAGCTTGCCGCCGCGGCGAAAAAGCTCGGCGAAATGATCGAGGCTTAAAAACTCACTAAAATAAATTAACGGAGGAAAATAAAATGAGCTATATTATTCGTGTTGAAAAGGATATCGATTTTTCGCGTGCGGAAAAGGCGATGATATCCACCTATAAATGGACCGAGGGCTATGCACCCGAGGCATTTGCAGAGCTTATTTACGTTGAGGACAAGGGCTTTGCACTTAGAATGACCGCAAAGGAATCGAACCCCTTGGCGGTGAATACCGAATACAATCAGCCGGTTTACGAGGACAGCTGTCTTGAATTTTTCGTGCG
This sequence comes from Clostridia bacterium, assembly GCA_017560145.1. Classification (GTDB taxonomy): domain Bacteria; phylum Bacillota; class Clostridia; order Oscillospirales; family CAG-382; genus Coliplasma. The sequence goes on from JAFYON010000071.1 coordinate 2,756, forward strand.
GTTCAATCCCGAGGATCCCAAATATATGAACTTCGAAATGAACTCCAACGGCGCCTTCCTTTCGGCAGTCCGCGTTGACCGCTCGAACAAAACTCCCATCCACACCCTTGCCGAAATCCCCGTTGTTAAGGCGACCAAGGGCGAGACCGAATGGACGGTCGAAGTATTTTTCACGCTCGACTTTATCGGCAAGCTTTTCGGCAAGACCGAATTCAGCCGCGGCGAGGTTATAAAGGGCAACTTTTATAAGTGCGGCGACAAGACCGAAATTCCTCACTTCGGTATGTGGGCGCCCATCGACAGCGAAAAGCCCAACTTCCATCAGCCCCAATTCTTTGGCGAAATGGAGATCGAAAAATAAGCAGCTTTTCGGTCAAATAGCAGCAAAGCAAAAGACCACCCGATCGGGTGGTCTTTTTTCAACGTTTGTCAACCGCAGCAGCAAAGAATAATAACCGCGATAAGAATGATAATCCAGCAATTGTTGTTGCCGAAGAACGAATCAAAGCAGCCCATTGCAATGCCTCCCTTCACTACTTAAAGATTATGAAGGCTTTGCGGTTTGTGTGTCAAAAAAGTTTATCAGGACTTTATAAGGTTATAAAAATGCTTGTGGTATTTAAAAATCATATCGCGCTCGTTATCGAAAATAAGCGGAAGCGCAACCAGAACGGTGACAAGGCACAAAACGATCACCGCGGTGTAAAGCGAAATATAAAGGGTCGAGCCGTTTTTCGCTCTGCTCACTGCCGAAAGCGAAAGATAAGCGCCGAGTATCGTGAGCACGAACATAATATCGGCAGAATAACGCAAATGCACGCCACCGAAGCAAAGGTCGAAAACGACCATAAACAGTACGCAAAGAATTGCTATCGCCGCCGCAATGAATTTGCGCTTGCTTTCCTTCCAAAGCAAGCCGATTGCGCCTGCGCCCCAGGTTATAGGGAAGAAGAAGGAGCCGACCGAATGACTTATATAAACTGTGCGATGCACGTTATAGCTGTCGAGCCGTGCCGCGTTTGGATGCAAAAACGGGAATTCGCCGTCGAATATCGGAGTCTGGAAGAAGAAATGATACATCGCGGGGAGTGCCAACGTTGCCGACAAAGAATAGGTCGATGTGTCGGTTATCGTAAGCTGATAATTCGCGCCGAAATCAAACGGCGAACCGAACCTTGCCGCATTGTAAGCCATTATCAGTCCGCCGAGCGCAAGCATCGGAGCCGAAAACGCGATTATGTCGTAAACAAGGCTTCTCACTCCGAAGGGACGGTTTTTGATAATCGAGAAAAGCAAGGGGAATGCGATAAGAATATAGATAACAAGATTGGGACGCGATGCGACCGTTGCCGCAACGCAAACGCCTGCGATCGCAAAATTGATCTTGCGTTTCCATCCGTCGGCACAGGAATCCGCCTTTAAAACGTAAAGGAAAAACGCGCATATTGCACAAATTCCCGAAAGCACGGCAAGATGATAAAAGTTTGCATTTACCTCGGTCGTCCACAAAAGCGCGCCGCAGGGAAGAGTAAGTCCGCAAACGACGGTAAGCAAGAACGGAGGCTTGTTTTTCATTCGCTTGCAAAGCTCAATTAAAAGCTTAAGCATCAAAACCGCCGCAAGTGCCGTCATTATCGCCGCCGCAAGCGCGTCCGAAAGCACGTATCCCGTAAGGAAATAGGCGGGATAATAAAGGAATATCACCGGCGCGATGCCGAAATAGGAATAAAGCTTGCCGTCGTAAAACGCTCTGTCCCAAATAACACCGTATTTTTCGCCCGTTGCTTCGCGGCGTTCGGCGGTATCATAGGGGTTTTCAAGATTTTCGAGAATGCTTAGATCATAATCGGTGTCGATATTCAGCTGACCCTTTTGGAATGCGTCGAACATTTGCGGATAGCATCCGTAATCGTCAACACTGCCCTTTAACGGGTATTCGTGCAGCCATTCCTTTTCGATGCTTACCGTGCAAAGAAAGAAGGAAAAGAGAATAAGAAGAGCCATGGCAAAGGCAAAAACCGCTCTTTGCAGGCGCGAATCCCAATTGAATTCCTCGCGGTGTGCTCCGGTTTTGTAAACGTAGGCAGAGCCCAAGGCGATCGCAATTGCGAGAATGCGCAGAAATACGTTTTCTGTAAAATAGCAGGCAAGGAAAAAGGGAAGACAAATAAAAATCAACGGCAACAAAAACCGAGTTAATAACGAAACGCTTTTTTTCATTCCTTTTCCTCTCTTCCCAAAATGTTTCTTTCGTAATAAAATAAATACTGCTGAGCAACGCCGGCATATTCGCCGAGCGTGTCGGGGTCAAACCCCTCGCCGTAATATTTGCTTATAACACGCTTTACCCAAACGTCGATGGGAAAGGCGTTGTAATATCCGAACCCAAACAAAAGCACGCAGTTTGCAACCTTGTCGCCGACGCCCTTTATCTTTTTAAGCTCGTTTAATGCGTCTGTATATCCGCAATTTTTTATATATTCAAGCGAAATTTCGCCGCTTGCGACCTTTTTTGCCGCGTCTACGATATATTTCGTGCGGAAGCCCGCCTTTATCGGCGCAAGCCCCTCGATTCCCGCGTTGACGATGCTTTCGGGCGTGGGGAAGGAATATCCGTCTCCGACCGGTTCGCCAAGCAGTCTGCAAAGCGATTCGATTATTTTTTTGATTCGGGGGATATTGTTGTTTGCCGAGATGATAAAGGAGATTATCGTTTCAAAGCCGTCCTGACGGAAAATGCGTATTCCGCTTCCGACGCTCGCCGCGCGGGTGATGCTTTCATCGCCCGAATAGGAGCTTATTATTTCGCCGTAATCGCGCTCGAGGTCGAAATATTTAAAAAAACTTTCTTTGAATTCCTCTTCGGTTATATCAAGAAAAAGCCAACCGTCGCTCTGCTTGCGGATAGTAAGAGGTCGGTTGCAGGCAAAAAGCAGATATTCGTCCTCGCTTATTTTGTTAAAGCGAAAGCACTGACCGCATTCGCAGGAAACGAACGGATCGAAATTTCGGCAGTCGCTTAAAAGCAGATGATTTTCTATCTTTGTAAATTTCATAAGTAAGCTCTTGTAATTTATAAAAATTTAATGTAAAATAAAAGCATCAACCGTAAGGAGTTAAAGATGAGAGAGCATATTTATACAATACCCGTAACCGAGGCGTTTTCCGACCACAAGGACCGTTGCCCCTTTTGCGCTCTTGCCGAAAAGCTAGAGCGTGACGAGCTTGAGCTTATTCTCGGCGCATCGATGATGGAACCCGAAATAAGAAGAGAAACCAACGAGCACGGCTTTTGCTCGCGCCATTTCCGTAAAATGTTCGGAATGAAAAACCGCTTGGGTCTTGCGCTTATGCTTGAAAGCCATCTTGAATCGCTTAAAAAAGAGGTAAAGACGGGCAACATCTTCTCGCGCGATATCGCATCGAAGAGCGTCGACCGCATCGAAAAGCTTTCGAAGACCTGTTACGTTTGCTTCCGCATCGAGGATAAGATATCCAAAATGTTCACAACGGCGGCATATCTTTATAACGAGGAAAAGGAGTTTCGCGAAAGCTTTAAGGACGTAAAATATTTTTGTCTGCCGCACTACCGCGAATATATGCTTGCCGCAAAAAGAGTTTTGGGCAAGGATGATTACGTCGAGCTCGTCCGCGCCGCAAATGGCAAGGTGACCGATTATCTCGATTCTCTCAAGGACGACGTTTCGCTCTTCTGCAAGAAGTTCGATTATCGCTTTGACGACCTTCCCTGGGGCGAATCGAAGGACTCTGTCGAGCGCTCGATCAAGTTCCTCACGGGGGAAGAAACCTTTAATATCAAGTAAAAATATACGCGCTTCCTTTGACAGCAAAGGAAGCGTTTTTTATCGGCTCTGAAAAATGTATAAAACCGTAAATTATACACCACGCGAGTTTACATAATTATGCGGCGTTTTGCGGTTATGAAACCGACTTTTCCACCTTGTCCACATACTTTTCCACCATCAAAAGGCGAAAAATGCTTGATTTTGTGTGAAACGCCGTGGAGAAATCCACAATCTCCACAGAGTTTTCCACAATCGGTATAAAACATTATGTAACATACATTACGTGTAAACCGAGTGAAAAACGGCAAATTTTTGCCGTTTTTTTATGCCGAAAATCACACGCTTTTGGTCGCAAAGGCGTTCAGATCGGTGTCACCGCGGACACCCTTTAAATACTCGAAATAACCCTGCGATGCGATCATCGCTGCATTGTCCCCGCACAGCTTAAGAGGGGGGAGATAAAGCTTTGCGCCGAACCTTTCCGCGGTTTCGGCAACCGCCGATCGAAGGTGCGAATTTGCCGCAACGCCGCCTGCAAGCACAATATTCATTGCGCCCTCGGTTTTAAGCAAAAGCTCAAGACGGGTGTTGATGGTTTTGATAAGCGCCTCGGTAAAGGATGCCGCGACGTCTGCCTTGAATTCCTCGTCCATAACACGTCCGCGCTGGGTGGTTTCCTGATGAACCATATTGATAACAGCGGTCTTCAGTCCCGAGAAGGTAAAATCGTATTCGGCACCGTCGACACTGCCTGCCTTGAATTTGTATTTGTTTTTATCGCCGACAGATGCAAGTCTGTCCATTGCCGCGCCGCCGGGATAGGGAAGACCCAACACACGCGCGCATTTGTCAAAAGCTTCGCCCGCGGCATCGTCTCTTGCACAGCCGATAAGCGAATATTCGGTATAATCGTTAACGCGCATAAGCGAGGTATGTCCGCCCGAAACGACGAGCGAAACGAAGGGGGGCTTCAAATCCTCGTGCACAAGATAGTTTGCCGCAACGTGACCTCTTATATGATGCACGGGTACAAGCGGCTTTCCGGTTGCAAAAGCCAATCCCTTTGCAAAGGAAAGTCCGGTAAGCAACGCGCCGATAAGACCGGGCGCATTGGTAACCGCGATAGCATCAATATCGTCCATAGTAAGGCTTGCCTCGGCAAGCGCGCTTTCAACCACGCCGCAAATAGCCTCGGTGTGTGCGCGCGAAGCGATTTCGGGCACAACGCCGCCATAGACTGCGTGGATATCTATCTGTGAGGCAACCACGCTTGATAATAATTTTCTGCCGTCCTCGACGACCGCCGCCGCGGTTTCGTCGCAAGAGGATTCAATTCCAAGAATTTTCATAACGTTTTCTCCATATTAAGCGCATCGACACCCTTATAAAAGCCGATCCTGCGTCCCGTAACCTTAAATCCGTGCTTTTCGTAAAGCGCGATCGCGCCGACGTTCCCGTCGGCAACCTCAAGCGTTGCTGCCGTGCATCCGTTTTCCTGCGCGAGCGAAAAGATACTTCGCATCAGCGCATCGGCAACGCCCTTTCTGCGGTATTCGGGCAATACCGCAATATTCATTATCTCTGCCTCGCCCGCGATCAAATAAACCGAAGCGATCCCGCACATGCTTCCCTCCGAAAAGGCACCGATATACGCCGCATAGCTCGGTATATCGGCAATTTGTGCTTCGCTCCACGCGGTATCAAGGCACATTCCTTCGATATAAGCGGCACGCGCCGCTTCGTCCTTGCCGTCGATTTTGCGACAGACGATTTCTTTCATTATTCTTCCCCTACCATACGGATGATTACGTCGCGAGGACAGTGAACGGTCTTGTTGATCGTATCGTCGCGGAGGAAATATCTGCCGTTGTAGCCAAAGAAGGAAACGATATAGTAAAGTCCGGGGTAATCGGCAGAAAGCATATGGAAATAAAAGTGCACGCTGAGATCTTCCGCTTTGACGTTAAGGGTAACCTCTTCGCCGTTTGTGATCGCATCCTCGATCTGCTTTACAAGCGCGGTTTCGCCCTGAGTAATATCGTCGCGGTTTTCCTCGGGGATATATTCCATATCTGCGAAAAGATTATCGAACTTTACGGTGTTGTTCTGGCTGTAGATCTGCGCCGCAATAGGGTTGAATTCCTTCAAGGTGGGCTCCTTTATACCGCTTGCGCGCATAAGGAAGTAATATCCCTCGATCTCATAGCAAAGGAAGTTCTTGGTGTTTTCGAATTCAACCTCGTAATAAACGGTGGTTTCGCCGTCAACGTTGACCGAAATAAATTCCTCGCCCTTGTCAACGGGATAAAGTCCCATCGGCGTAACGTCGACGTATTCAATTCCGGTTTCGGGGTCGATAAAGCCAAGCTCGGTCGGTTCGCCCCCTCCGCACGCAACAAGCAAAAGCGAAGAAGCAATAAGTAAAAATGCAATAAATCTTTTCATAATCAATATCCGATCTGTCCGAGGCTGTCGTCGTTTTCGATCCAATCCTTAACGTTGTAAATAGTATATTCATCTGCGCTTTCGCGAACGATAACGCGCTCGATGCCGGCGTTGATAACCAAGCGCTTGCACATCTGGCAGCTTGTCGTTCCCGAAACGAGCTCGTTTGTCTTGCCGTCCATACAAACCATATAAAGGTCTGCGCCGAGCATTCTTTCTCTTGCGGCAGAGATGATCGCATTTGCTTCTGCGTGCACCGAGCGGCAAAGCTCGTATCTTTCGCCGCGCGGAATGTTCATCTTATCGCGCAGACAGAACTGAAGGTCACAGCAGTTTGCTCTTCCTCTGGGCGCGCCGTTATAGCCCGTCGAAACGATAACGTCATCCTTAACGATAACAGCGCCGAAGTTTTTTCTAAGGCAGGTGCCTCTGCGTGTAACGGTTTCCGCAATATCAAGATAATAGTTGATCTTACTTCTTCTTTGTTCCATTTTTTATATCCTTTATGTAATTTTCATTTCATTATATAATAACAGTGTGGAAATTGCAAGGATTAAAGCAGAGCAAAATATACCAAACGGTCGCTTCCGTCGGGCATATCTCCCTTGAAGGTCTTTGTGTTCATAAAGCCGCATTTTTTCATCACGGCGCGCATACGCGCGTTGTTGACCGAAACGTCGGCGTACATACGCTTTAAGCCAAGCTTTTCCTTGGCGTATTTTTTTGCAAGCATTATCGCCTCGGTGCCAAAGCCCTTGTTGCGGTAGCTCTCGTTCGCAAGGAAAATCGCAAGGTCGCAACGAAGCTCGGAATAAACGATGCGCTGAAGCGTAAGCTCGCCGATAACCTCGTCGGTTTTCGAAAAAATACCGACAGTCGGATTCCATTCCTCGCGTTCAACGCTTAAATCATACATTTTGTCGATAACCGCCTCGTCATAAACAAAGGGCTTGTCTCCCTCGGGTACGAATTTGCGCCAAAGCGCGCGCATCTCCTTTTGTGTCATTGTGCGAAGCGATAGATTTTTTCCGTGTATTTCAATCATTTTCAAAACCGCCTTTCTTTACGCTCTCGTCGTAAATGAGTCAATTTTAGCAATTTCGTAATTGGGAAGCTCTTTTATTTCGTGTATGATGCTTGTGTCCTTGTAGCATTTAATGTGCAGACGCTTACCTTTAAGCCGCGTCTTAAAGAAATCGGCGCCCGAATGCAACGGCTTTGTTATAGTTTCGTTGTATTCTTCTATCCTTTTCGGCAACGGGAAGTAATATTTTTTGCCGTCCGCTCCGATCAAGGTCAGTCCGGTAATGGTTACGGATCGGTTGTTTTTTGTCCGCGCTTCTGTAACGAGCTTAACCTCTGCACAATCGATCTCGAACGTTTCCACGTCCTTGCCGCGTGAAGCTTTAAGCTTGCGGTATAGCGAAAACCGCTTGAAAAACAATGTCAGAAACGCGCTCGCAATAATACCGAAAACGGTAAAAGTAACAGCCGCCGCAGTAATTTTATCCTTGTTGCCTATGCCCGTAATGCACAGGTTCAAAACGATCGCTATCGGCCACGGTGCAAAGGGTAAAGAAAACAAACCGTAGATAACACACGACTTTTTTACGTTTTTTATCTGCTTTTCGATGATTTCGATCATAAAAGTCCTCAGGCAAAATCAATACTAAACGCTCTTATTATTTTGTAAGCTTAACGACCGTTTCGATATGATCGGTATAGGGGAACATATCGACGGGTTGAATTTTTTTGACCTTATAACCGCCCTTTCTTAGCGTGAACAGATCGCGCGAGAGGGTTTCGGGGTTACAGGAAACGTAAACGATGGTTTTCGGAGCGAGTGCAAGAAGCGATTCAAGAAACTGCTTGCTGCAGCCTGCACGGGGCGGGTCGGTAATAACAACGTCGGCGCTTTCTCCCTTGCGCGCAAGGTCTGCCATAAATTCGCCTGCGTCGGCGTTGATAAATTTTGCATTTTCTATCTTATTGATTTTTGCGTTCTGTACCGCATCGGCAACCGCGTCGGAATTCGATTCGACACCCAAAACCTCGCGTGCGCTTTTGGCAACGCTCAAACCTATCGTACCGATGCCGCAATAGGCGTCGATAACTCTTTCCTTGCCCGTAAGAGCGGCAAACTCGATCGCCTTCGAATAAAGAATTTCGGTCTGCTTGGTGTTTACCTGATAAAAGGATTTCGGGCTTATGCGGAAGAAATTTCCCAAAAGCTTGTCAGTAATATATCCGTCACCGAAAAGTATTTCGCTTTTTGCTCCAAGGAAAAGCGGTGTTTCGGTGGGATTTATATTCCATACGACGGTGGTTATATCGGGGTGCTTTTTAAGCAAAGCCGAGGCAAACGCCGCTTTTTTTGGGAATTCGCCCTTTGCGGTAACCAAAACCACCATCGTTTCGCCCGTATTTACGGCACGGCGCACCAAAACGTGACGGAAAAAGCCCTTGCCGGTGTTAAGGTCATAAGCCTTTATTCTGAAATCGATGCAAAGCTCTCTTACGGTCTGCGCGATTTTGTCGGCGTATTCATCCTCAAGCAGACAGCAATCGGTTTGCACGACTCTGCGCGTTGCCGCTTGATAAATGCCCGAATAAATTCTGCCGCTTCTGAACGCAAGCGCGTGCGAAGCCTTGTTGCGATAATGAAAGGGATCGTCCATTCCTATAATTTCGTCAACGTGGCAGTATTTTCCGATATATTTGATTATTTTCGACTGTTTAAGCGAAAGCTGCTCTTCGTAACCGAGGTTTTGAAGCTGACAGCCGCCGCACTTTTTTGCGATGGAACAGTTCATGTTTTTGTTTCTCCGTGATCAATTGTGTTTGTCGGACTTTTGGAGGCATACAACCGTTTCGTCAGTAATTTGTTTAGGTGGGAAAAGAGATGCTTTTCTAAGATTTTCATAAACCTCATAAGGTACGAAAATATTGTGTTTTCCGCGACCCAATTTTATATCAGGTTTGTTGATGCCGTGAAAATCAGAGCCACCGCTGGCAATAAGAGCGAATTCTTTCGCAATTTCTTGAGCGAGCGCCGTTTCTTCTTTGCTGAACAGGGAATAGATAGTTTCCATTCCCATTAACCCACATTGTTTTGCTTTATGCAAAAATTCACGCAGTTCCGCAATGGAAAAATTAAGAAAGGGATGCGCCAAAACCGTTACTGCATCAATAGAGCGTAAAAAGCGAATGACTTCTAAAGAATCCAGCTTCTTTGCAGGCTTATAAAACTCCCCGCCCTCAGCAAGAATAGTATCAAAGGCCTCTGCTATAGAAGAAACATATCCCTTAGCAACTAATGCTTTTGCAAAATGAACTCTGTTTGGAATGGCATTTTCGGCAATCTTTAGGACAGCATCATAGCTAATTACATAACCGCCCTCATTTAACCGTTTGGCCAGTAATTTGTTGCTTTCGATTTTTCGAATATTTATTTGTTCTAGATAATCGGCAATTTTCTGATAATTGTGTTCCTTTAGAAAGAGTCCTAAAATATGAACCTCTTTCCCTTTATAGGCAGATGTAATCTCAACCCCCGGAACAGCAATCACACCGCTTTCTTTTGCCGCATTTATAAAACGTGTTAGTCCGGAAACCGTATTATGGTCACATAAAGCGATTGCTGCTATTCCTTCTTTTTTCGCTTCTTCAATCAGTTCTTCCGGAGAAAATGAACCGTCAGAACAATTAGAGTGAGTGTGCATATCACACAACATAGTTTAATCTCCTCCCTCATACTTTTCCCTACTCAAACATACAACCGTTTCGACGTGGCCGGTGCGAGGGAACAAATCAAAGGGCGTTGCTTCTGCGGTGGCGTAGCCCGATTCGGCAAAAATCGCGCAGTCGCGTGCAAGTGTTGCAGGATCGCAGGAAATATAAACGACCTTTTCGGGCTTTGCTTTTACAATGGTTTCGATAACCGATTTGTCAAGCCCCTTTCTCGGAGGGTCGACAATGATAATGTTCGGTCTGCCGAAGCGCTTTTTGCATTCCTCAACGCCCAAGCTTGCATCGCCGCAAACGAAAAGCGTGTTTTTTTCATCTCTGCCGTTGAGATGGGCGTTTATTTTTGCGTTTTCGATAGCGGCGTCAACGATCTCCACACCGCAAAGCTTATCGGTGTCCTTTGCAACGCAAAGTCCGATAGTGCCGGCGCCGCAATAAAGGTCGAGTATAATATTGCCATCCTTTTCCGAAGCCGCAAGTGCCTTCGCGCGGGTATAAAGCTTTTCAGCCATGACTGCGTTTACCTGATAAAAGGCGCGCGGCGAAAGTGTAAAGGTTTTTCCGCAAAGAACGTCCGAAAGCGTTTCTTCGCCGAGAAGACGATAGGTTTCTTCGCCGAAAATAACGTTGTCGCGTCTTGGATTGACGTTTATATGTACGCCGATGATCTCCTTAAACCGCATGGCAACGGTTTCGGCAAGCAGCTGTAAATTCTTGTGCTTTTTCGCAACCACGATGCAATAAAGAAGCTCGCCCTTGCGGTTCTTTCGCATAACAGCGTGGCGAAGGATCCCGTTTCCGCTTTCCTCGTCATAGGCGGTTATCGCAAGCTTGTTTGCCGTTTTTGCGGTATATTCGGCGATATCGGTAAATATTTTGTCCTGAAGGGGGCAATCGCCGTGGGTAATTATACGGTGAGAATGGCGAGCGTAATATCCGAAGATCGCACCGCCTTCGCCCTGCGCAAAGGGATATTGAACCTTGTTGCGGTAGCGCTCGTCGTTGTCAAAAACGGTATCGTTTACAAAGATATCCATTTTCGCAATACGCGCAAAAGCCTGCTTTACGATGTTTTTCTTCAATCTAAGCTCGGCTTCATAGGAAATATGACGGTATGCACATCCGCCGCAGCGCTTGCAAACGGCGCAATTCGGATCGATCCTGTCGGGCGAGGGGGATTTGATATTTACAAGCTTGGCAAAGGAATGGCTTTTCAACTCCTTCATTACAAGGCAATCGCAAATATCGCCTATTGCCGTATCGGCAACGAAATAAACCTTGCCGTCTACTCTGCCCACGCCGAAGCCCTCGGGTGTGATATCGGTTATTTCAAGTGTGATAATATCGTTTTTCATCTGATAAAAACTCAGCTTTCTTTTGCGCTAAGCGCTTTGGGTCTTGTTACCGTTTCCAAAAGCGGCGAGATCACGTTAAGGACGAGGATCACAACGTAGCCCCATTCGAAGCCGCCGACGTAGCGGTGGAGCAAAAACGTTGCAATTCCGCCGACCGCGCCGAAGATTATTCTGCCCGATTGGGTAAGAGGAACGGTTTGTCTTTCGTTCATTGCGAAAACCGAAATAAAGCAGATTCCGCCCGAAAGAAGTATGCTGTACGCATAATATTCGCTTTCTGCATCGTCGGTGGGAAGCGCAAGCGAAAGCAAAAGGATGGGAAGCAGAAACGCAACGACGCTCTTGAAATCACCCTGCTTGCGCGCGCAAAGCCAGATGACGGAAATTATCATTGCGGTAACGGCGATCTCGCCGATGTTGCCGCTTGCAAATCCGTAAAGCTGTGCAAAAACGCCGTCCTCATAAACGCTTCCGTCCGCCATATACTGCAAGGGCGAAATAACGCGGTAGGACTCCATAAGCTTGTCGTCTATCGAAAAGGAAAAGGCATTGAAATATGCAAAGGGGCGTGTGAACGCCGTCATTTGCGAGGAAAAGAAAACGTGAAGCACCGTTGCCGAGAATACAAAGGGATTAAAAAGACGCTTTGCACGGATGATCCTTATATTTTTTGCGACGACAACAAGTGCCGCGCCGATCATGGGGATCCAAAGCGGAACCGAAACCGGCATCATAAATGCGGTAAGAACACCGTAAATGCCCGTCATCGGGTCGAATTGGGCAATACCGACGCGCTTTAAAATAAATCTGCGGACGGGATAATCAAATCCGATCGAGAACAAGGCGGTTACCGCACAGATTGTGATAACTCTTGCGCCGAACATAAAAACAGCCCAGATAATCACGGGGACGATGGCAACGAGCCATTCCGCCGCGTGTGAAAAAACGGTTTTATCGGTGTGGACGAAGGGTGCGCGGGTTATTTTCATTTCTTCGCCTCCTTGTTTATAAGCTTAAGAAGCGGAATATTGCTCGGGCAGATATATTCGCAGGCACCGCATCCGATGCAATGTCCGAACAGTCTTCTGCCGTCACCTGCAAGAACCTCGCTCGGGAGAAGCTTTACCGGGCAGACCTCGGCGCATTCTCCGCAGGAGATACAATCGGTGGGGATTCTTTCTTCGGGATTTACCGTGATAAGCGAATGGGTGGTATCGTAAACCGCGCCGTAAACCGGTTGACCCGAGAAAAGGCTGTCCTCTGCAAAGAAATAGCCGTCCTCCAAGCCGCCGCAGGTGTTTGCGATATCGCGCAGAGTGATGCCGCGCGGCACGCAAAGGTTCGCGCCGTTTTTAATTCCGTCACCGCAAACGGTGATATATCTGTCAAGCTGAGGCATGCCGCTTATCATCGAATTATAAAGCGCGATTGCCGTTTCGGGCGAAACGATAAGCACGCCCTCGTCAAGCGCGGTCTGGTTTTTATTAAGCTTCTTGACGTAAAGCGCGTACATAAGCGCAAAATCGCCGTAAGGATATTTTTCGTCAAGCTGCGCCAGTGCGAATATCTTTTCGTCGGTTGCATATTCGGCAATGGCGTTAAACGCCGCACTGCGGTAATATTCCGCCGCATAAACGCATTTGATCGCACCGCTCGCCTTTAAAAGTATCTTTGCGCCGCCGACGATCGCCTTTGCCTGCTCGATGCTTAGGCGGTAGTTGATGGCACTTAACGAATCGGTTTCGGTGCCGTCGATAACAACGCGATTGCAGTTTCCGTGCGCTCTTTCCAAAAGCTCCCAAAGAGGAATGCCCGAGCGTGTGTCGATGATGCCGAATTTCTTTGCGCTTTCCTTTATATCCTCAAAGTCAAGCTCGTTCAACGGACGGGTTTCGGGAGCGAAAATAACCTCCTCGCCCTCGCTTCCGTCGGCGGTAACGACGAAAAACTCGATTCCCTCAAGCGTCATAACGCCGCGGAAAATACCCGCAATAGGGGAGTAGACCGGCGTTTCTCCGTTTCTGCCGATAAGGGTGCCGCGAAGCACCTGCCTGTTGATTTCACAAACAAGCTCACGGTCGGATTCCGCCTTGATGCAGGTCGCCGAGCAGCCATTGATATATTCTATTTCTTTTTTGCCGAGCCGCGTACGGTCGCTCGGACGTGCGCCTCCGGGGAATTCAAGTATCATACGGTCGTCTTCCTAATAAATATACTTATACATAATGAGTATAACACATATAATTAAATTTTCAAGTGAAAGTTTTGTAACAACTTCTTGAAAATCGTCAAAATTTAATGTATAATGGGTGCGACAGATAAAAAATCGGGTTAAAAAGGTGATACTTTGAAACTGGAAAATAAGCTTGACGTAAAGGTTTTTATCCTTTACCTTATGAATAAAGTGGATGAACCGCTTGAATATACCACCGTTAACGATATAGTGCTTCAGGACGAATTCGTCAATTATTTCGATTTCGCACTCTGCTTTTCGGAATTGCTCGACGCAGGTCAGGTCGAGGAAGCCGGCGAGGAAAACGGAGTCAAGCTTTACAAGGTGTCGGAAAGCGGCAAGGAATCCTTGGAAAGCTATGAAAATTCGCTTCTTTCGGTCATCCGCGAGCACGCATCGAAGAGCGTTCGCAGATTTATGGCGTACAAGCGCGAGGGAAGATATGCCGTTGCAACGGTAACCGAATGCGGAGAGGGATATATGCTTAGGTGCGAAATATCCGACCGCACGAAAAAGCTCTTTTCGACCGAGCTTTATATTTGCGAATATGAGGACGCAATGCGCGCGAAGAAAAACTTTGAGGACCGCGAGGAAGTTATCCTTAAAGGCGTTCAGGCGCTCGTTGCCGGCAAGGTCAACTATATTTTTGAATAGGGTGTTCGCTTGAATAAAAAGGAAAAAGCAAAGAATATTATCGAATTGCTTGAAAAACGTTATCCGAATCCCGAATGCGGACTTTTTTGGGAGGGAAACCCATACCGCCTTCTCGTTATGGCGATACTTTCGGCGCAATGCACCGATGCGCGCGTTAACGAGGTTGCAAAAACGCTTTTCGTTCGTTTTCCGACTGTCGGTGATATGGCAAGCGCCGAGCTTTCGGATATCGAATCGGAGATCCGCTCGGTCGGGCTTTACCATTCAAAGGCGTTGGCGTTAAAGGAATGCTGCAAGCGCGTTTGTGAGGCTTACCAAGGCGAGGTCCCAAGCGAAATGGACGATCTGCTTACCCTTCGCGGTGTCGGCAGAAAGGTCGCGAATCTTATTAGAGGCGATATCTTCGGGCTTGGCGGAATCGTTGCGGATACGCACTGCATCCGTATCTCGGGCAGACTCGGGCTTTCGAACGGAAAAGATCCGCTTAAAACCGAGCGCGACCTTGAAAAATTGATCCCGCTCGACAAGCAAAGCGATTATTGCCACCGTATGGTGCTTTTCGGCAGAGAGGTGTGCATTGCACGAAGACCGCAATGCATTGAATGCGAATTAAAAGAATTTTGTACATATAAGGACGAAAAATGATCGATCCCAAGGCATTGCAAAAATTAATGTCGTACACACGCCGTGCGATAGATAAATATCAGATGATCGAAGAGGGCGACAGGATCGCCGTAGGTGTTTCGGGCGGAAAGGACAGCCTTGCTCTGCTTTGTGCATTGCAGGGGTTAAAGCGCTTTTATCCCAAAAGCTTCGAAATCGTACCGATAAACGTAAAAATGGGATTCCCGAACGAAACCGACGAAATTTCGAAGGCGCTCTGCGACGAGCTTGGGCTGGAGCTTCAAAGCGTTGCAAGCGATATATATTCGGTGGTTTTTGAGGTGAGAAAGGAAAAGCATCCCTGCTCGCTCTGCTCGAATATGCGCCGCGGCGCATTGCACGGTGCCGCAAAGGAGCTTGGCTGCAACAAGCTTGCGCTCGGACATCATTTCGACGATGCGGTTGAAACGATAATTATGAATCTCTTTATCGAGGGCAGATTCGATTGCTTTTACCCCGTGACCTATCTTGACAGGTCGGATATAACGGTTATAAGACCTTTGCTTTTCGCTCCCGAAAAGGAGGTTTCGCATTTCGTCAGGGCAAGCGGTATCGTTCCCGTGCCGAAGAATTGCCCTGCCGACGGGGTGACCAAGCGCGAGGATGCAAAGCGCGCGCTCGACGATCTCGAACGGAGCGACCGCGGAGTGAAAATGCGCGTCTTCAACGCCTTTTTCAGCAAATACGAGGAAAATAATAAAGATAAATAAAGGATGGCAGAACAATGAAAAAAATTATAGTTTTTTTACTTGCGGCAACTCTTGTGCTTTCTCTTTGCGCAGTATCGGCTTGTGCCAAGGAGGGCCACGCGCTTGATTTGGTTATCGGCACTCCCGAAGGCGGCAGCGACGAATTTTCGGTAACCGTTACCGTTGAAAACGTTCAGCAAACCCTTCACGTGGTTGAATATGCGGTTCGCTACGATGCGGAAAAGCTCGAGCTTGTCAACACGGTTGACGAGGAGGGCGCTCTCGATTGCATCACCTCGCTCCCCAAGGATTGGGAAAATTTCGTATCGGTACAGTCCGAGGGTAACGTTACCGCACTTGCGCTTACCGCAGGTATGGGCGGCTTGAAGAGCGGTGAACTGAAGTTTGAATTCAAATTCCGCATTAAGGACGGCGCGACCGGCGAAGCAAAGATCGAGATCGCCGATGAGGACGTGCTCGGATCTTACGTTGGTATCGACAATAACGACATCAAGGAATACGGCGGAAAGGGCGGCAGCGTTTCGATCATCATTACCGCCGAGGGCGACGTCGGCACCGTTTCCACCGACACCGTTTCTGTGTCCGAGCCTGCGGAAGAAGAAAGCTCTTTGACCACCGTGCTCATCATTACCGCTATCGCAGTAGTTGTTATCGGCGTTGCCGTTGCGGTGATCGTCGTTCTTAAAAAGAAAAAGTAATCGGAGGGGAATACAGTGACTACACCGAAAGTATTTGAAAGCGAATACCGTTTTTGTCTTCTTCTTTGGGAGAACGAGCCCATGAGCTGCAGTAACCTCGCAAAGCTTGCAAAGGAAAAGCTTGAATGGTCGCGTACCACGACCTATACCGTTATCAAGCGTCTTTGCGACAGAGGCGTTCTTGCAAATAACGATTCGATCGTCACCTCTATCGTCGGCAAGGATGAAATCCAGCTTGCCGAGCTCGAGGAGCTTTATGAAAAGCGCTTCGAAAACAATCTTCCCGCATTTATCGCGGCTTTCGCAAAGCAACAGAAATTAAGCGAATCGGACGTCGAGGAAATCAAGAAAATAATCGACGGCGCAAGCAAATAAAATACGTAAAATAAAAAACAACGCTTCTCGGAGCGTTGTTTTTTGCTTATTTACCTGCTTTTCAACAGCTTTTCGACCTCGGCCGACGCGCTTTCGGGGGAGAGTATCCTTACCTCGCCGCCGAAGCTTATTACCCAACCGTAAAAAACCGGGCTTGCCGCAATGTTCACGGTAATGCGGAAACGGTCGTCGCCATCCTTTAATATCGGGATTCCGCTTCCGAATCGGTCAAGCATAACGTTTGCCAATCGGTTCGTGCAGGAAAGTGTTATTCTTTCGGTCTTGCCGCCGAACATACCGAAAACGGCGCCGGAATACGAGGTTATATCGTATTTTTCGAATTCCTCTTTGCCGTCGCGTCGGGTATCCTCCACCTTGGCGTCGAGCATTTTGTCAACGCGGAAATGACGGATCTCGTTGCTCTGCCTGTCAAATCCGACGAGGTAATAATTGCTGTCGTCCCAGACGAGCGACCACGGGCTTACGCAATAACGGCTTCCGTTGCGGCGAAGCTCCTTTTCCTTGCGCGCGGTCCATTGAAAATATTTAAAGGTTATGTCAACGTCGGACTCCATCGCGTCGTGAATATGGTCGACGGTGGCATAAATATCCTCGTTGCCGTTTTTGACACGGTTGGAAACGAATACCGCGCGGTTGAGCGCCTTGCGGTCGTGCATATTGGCAAGCGACGCGAGCTTTTTGATAAGCGCCGCGCTTTTTCTTTCGGGTATGAATTTCGAGGCGCGCACCGCATCGACCAAAAGCTTCAATTCGGGCAGCTCGAATTCGCGGCGGGCAACGTAATAGCCGACGCTTCTTCCGCGTACTGTGCGTACGTCAAGCCCAAGCTCCTTTAAAGCCTCGAGGTCGTTGTAAATGCTTTTTCGCTCGGCGGTTATCCCGTGGGCGGCGAGCGCGTTTATGATCTCCTTCATCGAAAGGGGGTGCGTTTCGTCGCTCCGCTCGAGCAGAATGCTGCGCAATATCGGTAATTTTTTCTTTTGATTCACTGAACGCGGCATAAAATTTTCTCCGATCAACGGTTTGCAAACAATTTTCATTATTAATTATATAATAAGCGGCGAAATTTGTCAAATCTCGTCGTTTTGGGTGCGATTTTTCCAAAAATGTAAAATTTCATTGGAAATTTGGTAAAAATGTATTGACAAACCCGGAAATAGGTGTTATCATTGTAAACTGCATTATAATGCGGATGATATGCCGTGAACGTTGTTATGTAAACCGCGAAAAAACGGCAAAATCCGCACCGGAGAAAGAAACACCGTGGATATTCCCGCCGTACGAGGCGGAGAAAATGAATGGAGTGATTGGTTGAAATGGTGAAAGAACGACTTCTCGGAAAAACCTTAAGAATGTCTTTTTCCAAGAACGATGAGGTTCTCGAGATCCCCAATCTTATTGAAGTACAGAAAAAGTCCTTCAAAGATTTTGTTGAAAAGGATATCGGGGATGTGTTGAGGGATATCTCGCCTATGGCGGACTATTCCGGAAACCTCATTATTGAGTTCGTCGATTATTCTCTCGATGAGGCACCCAAGTATACTATCGAGGAATGTAAGGATCGCGACCTCAATTACGCTACTCCCTTTAAGGTGACAGTGCGTCTTACGAACAAGATCACCAACGAAGTTAAGGAGCAGGAAATCTATATGGGTGATTTCCCGCTTATGACGGACAGCGGTACCTTTATTATCAACGGCGCTGAGCGTGTCGTTGTATCTCAGGTAGTTCGTTCGCCCGGCATCTATTACGATGCGATCGACGACAAGTCCGGCAGACATCTCCTTACCGCCACAGTTATCCCTTATCGCGGCGCGTGGCTCGAATATGAAACCGACAATTCGGACGTATTCTACGTGCGCATCGATAAAAACCGCAAAATTCCGATTACCGTATTGCTTCGCGCATTCGGTTTGGGAAGCAACGAGTCCATTATCGAAAAGTTCGGCGACGAACCGCTTCTTAAAGCTACCTTCGAAAAGGACACCATGCTTCAGGAGGTTGACCGCGTTATTCAAACCGGCGGTATGACCAACCCCGTTGATGAAGCACTCAAGGAAATCTATCGCAAGTTGCGCCCCGGCGATCCCCCCATCGTCGAAAGCGCTCAGATACTTATTAACAATCTTTTCTTCGATGAAAAGAGATACGACATTTCTCCGGTCGGCAGATATAAATTTAATAAAAAGCTTGCGCTTGCAAAGCGTATCGTAGGTCAGACCCTTGCGCGTGACGCGGTATCCCCCGTCACCGGCGAGGTTGTATATGAAGCAGGCAGAAAACTTTCGCGCTCCGAAGCGGAAGCGATCGAACGTGCAGGTATTTGCGAGGTATGGCTCGTTTCCGAGGAAGAAGACAAGACCATCGAGGTCAAGGTCTTCACCAACCGTATGGTCGATGCAAGCGAGATCACCGGTATTTCCGATGATATTCTCGGCTTCGGCGAATACGTTTCTCTCGATCCCCTCCTTCGCATTATCGGCGAGGTTGGCCTTTCCGACCCCGAAGCGTTTGCAAAGGAATGCCAGAAGGCTATCGACGAGCTCATTCCCAAGCACATTACCGTTGAAGACATCTTTGCGTCTGTCAACTATATATTCTGTTTGTATCACGGCATCGGCAAGACCGACGATATCGACCACCTCGGTAACCGTCGCTTGCGTTCTGTCGGCGAGCTTCTTCTTAACCAGCTCCGTATCGGCTTCTCCCGTATGGACAAGATCGTTAAGGAAAAGATGACCACTCAGGACATCGATACCGTAACTCCTCAGTCGCTTATCAATATCCGTCCCATCGTGTCGGCTATCCGCGACTTCTTCGGCTCGAGCCCTCTTTCTCAGTTTATGGACCAGGCTAACCCCCTTGCGGAGCTTACCCATAAGAGAAGACTTTCTGCGCTCGGTCCCGGCGGTCTCTCGCGTGACCGCGCATCCTTCGAGGTTCGTGACGTTCACTACACCCATTCCGGCAGAATGTGTCCTATCGAAACCCCTGAAGGTCCCAACATCGGTCTTATCTCCTCGCTTGCAACCTATGCAAAGGTTAACAAGTTCGGCTTTATTGAAGCGCCCTACCGCGTAGTTAAGAACGGCGTCGTTACCAAGGACGTTGTATATCTTTCCGCAGATTTGGAAGACGAATTCGTTGTTGCTACCGCAAACGAGCCCATCGATGAAAACGGCCACTTCCTTAACCGCAAGGTAGTTGCACGTCACAGAGATGAAATTTTGGAATTCGAAGCAGGCAAGATCGACCTTATGGACGTTTCGCCCAAGATGGTTGTTTCGGTTGCTACCTCGATGATCCCCTTCCTTGAAAACGACGATAACACCCGTGCGCTCATGGGTTCGATCATGCAGAAGCAGGCCGTTCCCTTGATGATCACCGAAGCTCCCGTTATCGGTACCGGTATGGAACACAAGGCTGCTTACGACAGCGGCGTTCTCGTTCTTTGCCGTAACGACGGTATCGTCGAAAGCGTATCCTCCAACAACGTTGTTGTTCGCAAGGACAACGGCGGTGTGGACGTATACAACCTCATCAAATTCAAGCGCTCCAACCAGGGCACTTGCGTAAACCAGCGTCCCGTTGTTAAGAAGGGCGAAAGAGTTCTTGCAGGCGACATTATTGCCGACGGTCCCGCGACCGATAACGGCGAGGTTGCACTCGGTAAGAACGTTCTTATCGGCTTCATGACCTGGGAAGGCTATAACTACGAGGACGCAGTCCTCCTTAACGAGCGTCTCGTTCGCGACGACGTTTACACCTCTATCCACATCGAAGAATACTATTGCGAATCCCGCGATACCAAGCTCGGTCCGGAAGAAATCACCCGCGAGCTTCCCAACGTTGGTGAAGAAGCATTGCGTGACCTCGATGCCGACGGTATCATCCGTATCGGTGCAGAGGTTCACTCCGGCGATATTCTCGTAGGTAAGGTTACTCCCAAGGGCGAAACCGAGCTTACCGCAGAAGAACGCTTGCTCCGTGCTATTTTCGGCGAAAAGGCACGCGAGGTAAGAGATACCTCGTTGAAGCTTCCTCACGGCGAATCGGGTATCGTTGTAGACGTACAGGTATTCTCCCGCGATGACTGTGATATCCTTGCTCCCGGCGTAATCAAGGTTGCAAGAGTATATATTGCTCAGAAGAGAAAGATCTCTGTCGGCGATAAGATGGCGGGCCGCCACGGTAACAAGGGCGTTATTTCCCGTATTCTTCCCAGCGAAGATATGCCCTTCCTCCCCGACGGTACTCCTCTTGACATCGTTCTTAACCCGTTGGGCGTTCCTTCCCGTATGAACATCGGTCAGGTACTCGAGGTTCACCTTGGCCGCGCTGCAAAGGCGTTGGGCTGGAAGGTAATGACTCCCGTATTCGACGGTGCGAACGAAAAGGACATCGAAGAATGCCTGAGCGAGGCTAACCTTTACCGCGATCTTCGTTACGACGAAACCGCTGAAGGTAAGGCACTTTACAAAGAAGTTATCGATCCCGACACCGGCGATAAGCACGTTGAAAAGCTTACCCGTGAATGGATCGCAGAAAACAAGGAAGAATTCGAAGAAATGCGCAAGGCGAACCTCGTTAAGGTCGTCGACGGTAAGACCGTTCTTTACGACGGACGTACCGGTCAGCCCTTCGATAACCCCGTTACCGTCGGTTATATGTACTTCCTTAAGCTCCACCACCTTGTTGACGATAAGATCCACGCACGTTCCACCGGTCCCTACTCGTTGGTTACCCAGCAGCCCTTGGGCGGTAAAGCTCAGTTCGGCGGTCAGCGTTTCGGTGAAATGGAAGTTTGGGCACTCGAAGCATACGGTGCAGCATACACCCTTCAGGAAATTCTTACCGTTAAGTCTGACGATATCAAGGGCCGTGTAAAGGCATACGAGGCTATCGTCAAGGGTCAGAACATTCCTACCCCCGGCGTTCCCGCATCCTTCAAGGTACTTGCGAAGGAACTTCAGTCGCTCGCACTCGACGTAAGAGTTCTTGATAAGAATGACAACGAAATTCCTCTTAAGGATTACTCGGATGACGACGACGGTCCCGACGAAAGAAAGTTCAGCGAGGAAGAACTCGGCAAGAGCGTACTTGAAAACGGCGATGACGTTATGTACGACGACGAGCTCAGCGCGCTTGAACCCATCGTTGAGGAAGAACCCGAAGATCTCGGACTTGACGAAGAAGTATTCGTCTACGACGAGAACGAAAATTATGATGATTAAGGAGATGCGATAACATGGAAAACAACATCGAATTTGAATCGATAAAAATTGGTCTAGCTTCTCCCGAAATGATAAGATCGTGGTCTTACGGCGAAGTAAAAAAGCCGGAAACCATCAACTACCGTACTCTTAAACCCGAACGCGACGGTCTTTTCTGCGAACGTATCTTTGGCCCGACCAAGGACTGGGAATGCCATTGCGGTAAGTACAAGAGAGGCGCTCGTTACAAGGGCAAGGTCTGTGAAAAATGCGGAGTTGAGATCACCACCAGCCGTGTGCGCCGTGAAAGAATGGGTCACGTTGAATTGGCGGCTCCCGTTTCGCACATCTGGTATTTCAGAGCAATCCCTTCCAGAATGGGTCTTTTGCTCAACCTTTCTCCCAAGCTTTTGGAAAAGGTGCTTTATTTCGCACAGTATATCGTAACCGATCCCGGTGAAACTCCTCTTGCGAAATATCAGCTTCTTACCGAACAGCAATACCGCGAATACCGCGAAAAATATGAAGACGATTTCCAGGCAGGTATGGGTGCAGAGGCTATTAAAAAGCTTCTCTCCGAAATCGACCTCGAGGCAGAATCCGAAAGACTTAAGAAGGAGCTTCTTACCGCTCAGGGTCAGCGCAAGGTGCGTGATATCAAGCGCCTTGAGGTTGTTGAAGCATTCCGTCTTTCCGGCAACCGCCCCGAATGGATGATCCTCGATGCACTCCCTGTAATCCCGCCCGAAATCCGTCCTATGGTTCAGCTCGACGGCGGCAGATTCGCAACCTCCGATATCAACGACCTTTACCGTCGTGTTATCAACCGTAACAACCGTCTTATGAAGCTTATGGAGCTTCAGGCGCCCGATATTATTATCCGTAACGAAAAGAGAATGCTTCAGGAGGCTGTTGACGCATTGTTCGACAACGGCAGAAGAGGCAGACCCGTTACCGGTCCCAACAACCGTCCCCTTAAATCTCTCTCCGAAATGCTCCGCGGTAAGCAGGGCCGTTTCAGACAGAACCTTTTGGGTAAGCGTGTTGACTATTCCGGCCGTTCGGTTATCGTCGTAGGCCCCGAGCTCAAGATCTATCAGTGCGGTCTTCCCAAGGAAATGGCACTCGAGCTCTTCAAGCCCTTCGTTATGAAGCAGCTTGTCGCTACCGGCAAGTCCTCTAACATCAAGGATGCTAAGAAGCGCGTTGAACGTGCTACTCCCGAGGTTTGGGACGCATTGGAAGTGGTTATCAAGGAACATCCCGTTCTTCTTAACCGTGCTCCTACGCTTCACAGACTTTCTATTCAGGCGTTCGAGCCTATCCTCGTTGAGGGCAGAGCGATCAAGCTTCACCCGCTCGTATGTACCGCGTTTAACGCCGACTTCGACGGCGACCAGATGCCGGTTCACGTTCCGCTTTCCGCGGAAGCTCAGGCGGAAGCAAGATTCCTTATGCTTTCCCCCAACAACCTGCTCAAGCCCGTTAACGGCCGTGCAGTTACCGTTCCCTCGCAGGATATGGTCCTCGGTTCCTTCTATCTCACCCTCGATAAGAGCGGCGAGCCCGGTGAAGGCAAGTACTTCGGCAGCATGGACGAAGCTATTATGGCATACGAAAACGGCGAGCTTGGCATTCACGCCAAGATCAAGGTTCGCGTTTCCAAGGTTATCGACGGCGTAGAACGTACCGGTATTACCGAAACCACCCTCGGCAGACTTATCTTCAACGTTCCGATTCCTCAGGACCTCGGCTTCGTTGACAGAAGCAAGCCCGAAAATGCATTCAAGCTCGAGGTCGACTTTGTTACGACCAACAGCGAGCTTTCCTCCATCGTCGACCGCTGTATCAAGATCCACGGCAATGCTGTGACCTGTGAGGTTCTCGACCAGATGAAGGCTCAGGGATTCAAATATTCCACCCGTGGTTCTATCACCATCTCGGTTTACGATATGACCATTCCTCCCGAAAAAGAAGGTCTTCTTAACGCGGCGGAACAGAAGGTCGATATCATCACCGACTTCTACCGCAAGGGTCTCCTTTCGGACGAAGAAAGAAGCCAGCGCGTTGTTTCTGTTTGGGACGAATGTACCAAGGACGTTGCAACCGCACTTCAGAAGAACCTTGATAAATATAACCCCATCAACATGATGGCAGTTTCCGGTGCGCGTGGCTCGATCAAGCAGATACGTCAGCTTGCAGGTATGCGTGGTCTTATGGCGAGTGCAACCGGTAAAACCATCGAAATGCCTATTAAAGCGAACTTCCGCGAGGGCATGAAGATTCTCGAATACTTCACCGCAGCACGTGGTGCGCGTAAGGGTCTTGCAGATACCGCGCTCCGTACCGCTGACTCGGGTTATCTTACCCGCCGTCTTGTTGACGTTTCGCAGGACGTTATCATCCGCGAAGAAAACTGCGGCGATACCGTCGGCCTTTGGGTAAGCCGTATCGTTGACGTTCTTCCCGGCGGCAAGGAAGCTGTTATCGAGCCGTTCGAAGACCGTCTTGTGGGCCGCTTCACCATCGGTGACGTTGTTAACCCCACTACCGGCGAAGTAATTATCGAAAACGACAAGATGATCACCGAATCTATCGCAAGAAAGATTTCCGATGCGGGAATCGAACGCGTTCAGATCCGTTCGCTCATCAACTGCCGCGCTAAGCACGGTGTTTGCGTACACTGCTACGGTGCGGATATGACTACCGGCAAGCCCGTAAACCTCGGCGAAGCTGTTGGTATTATCGCAGCTCAGTCTATCGGTGAACCCGGTACCCAGCTTACCATGAGAACCTTCCACTCGGGTGGTGTCGCAGGTGGCGATATTACTCAGGGTCTTCCCAGAGTTGAAGAAATCTTTGAAGCAAGAAAGCCCAAAAAGACTGCTATCCTTGCAGAATTCGACGGTACCTTCCGTATCGAGGAAAGCAAGAAGACCAAGCAGCTTATCGTTCATAACGACGAAACCGGCGAAGAAAAGGCTATCGGCGTTCCTCTCCTTACCAAGGTTGCCGTTGAAGACGGCGCCAAGGTCAAGAGATGCCAGAAGCTTACCGACGGTACCGAATGTCCTGCAGATATTCTCCGCATAAACGGCCTCGATGCAGTTTACGATTATATCATCAAGGAAATTCAGCGCGTTTACCGTTTGCAGGCGGTTGAAATCGCCGACAAGCATATCGAAGTTATCGCACGTCAGATGACGCGCAAGATCAAGATCGATTCCTGCGGCGATACCGATCTCCTCGTTGGCGCACTCGTTGACGTTTCGGAATTCTACACTGCAAACAAGGCAGTTGAAGAATTCAACGCAGCAAATCCCGAAGCTCCTCAGAAGATCCCCGCAGAAGGCACCAACCAGCTTCTTGGTATCACCAAGGCTTCGCTTTCTACCGAATCCTTCCTCTCTGCAGCGTCCTTCCAGGAAACCACCAAGGTTCTTGCAGAAGCAGCTATCAAGGGTAAGAAGGATCCTCTTCTCGGCTTGAAGGAAAACGTTCTTATCGGTAAACTCATCCCTGCAGGTACAGGTATGAAGATGTACCGCGAAACCGCTGTTGATACCGGCGACGCGCCTTCCGAAGGCATCTACGACGCTGAATAATAACGGTTTTAACAACTAAACAATCAAGGTCGGGCGTGTATGAAAATTACACGCCCGTCGAAACATGAGGCGAAAATTTTTCCGCCTCGATTCTGAAAGGATATAAGCAAAATGAGCGACAGTACCGGCCCGCGACGAAGAATAGCGGGCTATAACCAGTTCGTAAAACTCGTACGACGCGGAAAAGCCGTTAAGGTCTATCTCGCAAGCGACGCCGACGTCTTCTTTACCGACGGCGTAAAGCGCGAGCTTGCCTGCCACACCGACGTCATTTTGGACGTGACCCGCACCTCCGACGACCTTGCCGCAATGGTCAACGTTGAAGTTCCGACGGCAGTCGTAACAGAGGTTGAATAATCGGTTAACATAATAACGTGTTGAAACAAAACGGCGTTCTATGTTAAAATAGCTAAAAAAACGCTTGAAAATCAAGCGAAATCGGCGAAAAATGAGCGAAAAAGCTATTGACAATATTTTTTGAATATAATATAATCAAAATGTTGTAAAATTTTGAGGAAAGGAGAAAAAGATGCCTACATTCAACCAATTGGTAAAGAACGGCAGACAGGACAAGACCTACAAATCCAAGTCTCCCGCTCTCCAGAGAAGCACCAACTCTATCAAGAAGGTTGCAGTTGAAATTGCCAGCCCTCAGAAGAGAGGCGTTTGCACTAAGGTGGCTATTAAGACCCCTAAGAAGCCGAACTCCGCTCAGAGAAAGATCGCAAGAGTAAGACTCACCAACGGTCTTGAAGTTACCGCTTACATTCCCGGTATCGGCCACAACTTGCAGGAACACTCGGTTGTTCTTATCAGAGGCGGCAGAGTTAAGGACCTTCCTGGTGTACGTTACCACATCATTCGCGGCAAGCTCGATACTCAGGGTGTTGCCAACAGAAATCAGAGCCGTTCGAAATACGGCGCAAAGAGACCTAAGAAATAATCTTTCTTAAGGTTACAAATTCAGGAACGACAATTTCGTTTTCCTCGTGCTGATACGAAGAAATTCACATAGATATCGGCACTAACGGAAATAAAATTTTCGAGTACCTGTGAATTCATTGAAGCGTAAAACGCTATCTTTATGAAGGAGGGAAGTAAAGTGCCCAGAAGAGTACATGGTTTTAAAAGAGAAGTTCTTCCGGATCCGATGTATAATTCCCAGCTCGTTACTAAGTTGATCAACAACATTATGTACGACGGCAAGAAATCCATCGCCCAGAAGATCGTCTATGACGCATTTGCAATTATCGAAACAAAGTCCGGCAACAATCCTCTTGAACAGTTCAAGAAGGCTCTTGAAAACATTATGCCCGAACTCGAAGTTAAGGCAGTGCGCAGAGGCGGTTCCAACTACCAGGTTCCTATGCCCGTTCGCGAAGACAGACGTCAGACTCTCGGTCTCAGATGGCTCATCACCTATTCGAGATCCAGAAGCGACCGCAAGATGAGCGAACGCCTTGCTGCAGAAATCCTCGATGCCGTTAACGGTACCGGCGGTGCAGTTAAGAAGAAGGAAGACACTCACAAGATGGCAGAAGCAAACAAGGCTTTTGCACATTATCGTTGGTAATCCGCGTCACGTATTTTTACGCGATATATTAAGGAGAAAATTATATGGCCAGAACAACTCCGCTTGAGCTTACCCGTAATATCGGTATTATGGCTCATATAGACGCGGGTAAGACGACCACTACCGAAAGAATCCTGTATTACACAGGTAAAACTCATAAGATCGGCGAAACCCACGAAGGTTCCGCAACGATGGACTGGATGGAACAGGAACAGGAGCGCGGTATTACTATTACCTCTGCTGCTACCACCTGCTTTTGGCAGAACCACCGTATTAACATTATCGATACCCCCGGCCACGTTGACTTCACCGTAGAGGTTGAAAGATCTCTCCGTGTTCTCGACGGCTCGGTTACCGTGCTTTGCGCAAAGGGCGGCGTTGAACCTCAGTCTGAAACCGTATGGCGTCAGGCAGATAAGTACAAGGTTCCCAGAATGTGCTATGTCAACAAGATGGATATCATGGGCGCGAACTTTTATCGCGTCGTTGATATGATCAAGGACAGACTCAAGGCTAATGCGGTTCCGATTCAGCTTCCTATCGGTGCTGAAGCAGACTTCAAGGGTATCATCGACCTCGTTAAGATGAAGGCTTACTTCTATCTTGACGATCTCGGACAGAATATCGAAGAACGCGATATTCCCGCTGATATGGCGGACAAGGCTGAAGAATACCATCAGGCACTCATCGAAGCTGTTGCAGAATTCGATGAATCTCTTATGGAGCTTTGGCTTATGGGCGAAGAACTCCCCATGGACGACGTTAAGAAGGCTATCCGTGCAGCCACCATCGCTAACAAGATGGTTCCCGTTGTTTGCGGTACCTCTTATAAGAACAAGGGTGTTCAGAAGCTTCTCGACGCTATCGTCGATTATATGCCCGCACCTACCGATATCGAAGATATCAAGGGTGTAGACTGCAAGACCGATGAAGAAACCACCCGTCCTACCTCGGATGATGAACCCTTCTCGGCTCTCGCATTTAAGATCGCTACCGACCCCTTCGTTGGTAAGATCTGCTTCGTTCGTGTATACTCGGGTTGCATCCAATCCGGCGCTACCGTATATAACGCTACTAAGGGCGGCAGAGAAAGACTCGGTAGAATCCTTCTCATGCACGCAAACCACCGTGAAGACGTTGAAGAGATCCGCGCAGGCGATATCGCTGCAGTTGTTGGCGTTAAAAACACCACCACCGGTGACACCCTCTGCGATGAAAAGGCTCCCGTTATCCTCGAATCGATGGAATTCCCCGAACCCGTTATCCGCGTAGCTATCGAACCCAAGACCAAGGCTGGTCAGGAAAAAATGGGCCTCGCACTTGCTAAGCTTGCAGAAGAAGACCCCACCTTCAAGGCTTATACCGATGAAGAAACCGGTCAGACCATCATTGCAGGTATGGGTGAGCTCCACCTTGAAATTATCGTCGACAGACTTCTTCGCGAATTCCGTGTTGAAGCTAACGTCGGTAAGCCTCAGGTTTCCTACCGCGAAACCATTACCAAGCCCGCTACCGAAAACTGCAAGTATGCAAGACAGTCGGGTGGTAAAGGTCAGTACGGTCACGTTATTATCGACATCGAACCCAACCCCGGCAAGGGCTATGAATTTGTCAATGCTGTTACCGGTGGTGACGTTCCCAAGGAATACATTCCCGCAGTTGATGCAGGTATCAAGGGCGCAATGCTCTCCGGCGTAGTTGCAGGTTACAACGTAGTTGACGTTAAGGTTACCCTTACCGGCGGCTCGTACCACGAAGTTGACTCGTCTGAAATGGCATTCAAGATCGCAGGCTCCATGGCGTTCAAGAACGCAATGAAGAATGCAGGCCCCATCCTTACTGAACCGATCATGAAGGTTGTTGTTGTAACTCCCGACGACTATCTCGGCACCGTTATCGGCGATATCAACTCTCGCCGTGGCGCAATGCAGGGTACCGAATCTGTCGGCGGCGGTCAGCAGATTACCGCTCACGTTCCTCTTTCTCAGATGTTCGGTTATGCAACCGACCTTCGTTCGAAGACTCAGGGACGCGGTCAGTACGTAATGGAACCCAGCCACTACGAGCTTGTTCCTAAGTCGATTCTCGAAGGAATCGTTAGCGGAAAGAACAAATAAACCGCAAAAAACAAAAAATGCCTTGACATAGGCAAAAAAATTTATATAATGAATTTATAATAATATCAAAAACGGAGGATTTAATAATGGCAAAGGCTAAATTTGAAAGAAATAAGCCCCACGTAAACATTGGTACCATTGGCCACGTTGACCATGGTAAAACCACCCTTACCGCTGCTATCACCAAGACTCTCTCTCTCACCAACGCAAATATCGAATTCCAGGCATATGACCAGATCGATAACGCTCCCGAAGAAAGAGCTCGTGGTATCACAATTAAC
>JAFYON010000072.1 GCA_017560145.1 Clostridia bacterium
ACGGGGTTCGCCGCACTTGGGGCAAGCTACGACACCGGGGATCGTCAGTTTCCAATGGGAATTGCGTCTCTTATCTCTTCTTGCCTTGGATACTTTTCTCTTGGGTACAGCCATCGTTGGAATCCTCCTTGATAGTTATATATTTTTATTTTTATTCATCAAAAAAATCTTTTAATACGTCCCATCTCGAATCGCGGTCGCTTACGTCGCATCCGCAATCGCGAAGATTAAGGTCGCATCCGCACTTGGGACAAAGTCCTTTGCAATCCTCCTTGCAAATGTACCTTGTGGGTGCTTCAAGAATGAGCGCGGAACGAACGATTTCGTCGATATCGATGGCAAAATTTTCCATAATGATAAATTCGTCTTCATCGTCGTTTGCGAGCTTATCGGTGATTTTTGCGAAAAGCTTTATCGGTTCGGAATAACCGAATTGCTTGCCGCAGCGAGCACAGAAAACGGTAAGCGCGGGCTTGATTTCGCCCTCAAGAACGATAACGCCGGAATGGTTTGTAACGACAGCTTCGACAACTGCGGTGCCGCAATCGATACCGTCAAGGAAGCTGCAATCTTCAACCGTTTGGGAAACCGTAACCGAATCCTTGCTGCCATCGAGGAGTTTTTTGAGATCAAGCATCACTTTGCTCCTTTCCGAAAAACACGCGTAAAAGCGCACTGTCCATTATATATTTGAATATCGGGTTTGTCAATAGTTTTAGCCAAAAATCTTGGAATTTTCGCCTATTTAGGTTGAAAGAGCGTTTTTTTTGTGATAGTATAACTTTAAAGACTTCGATGCATAATAGCATTGAGGTGAAAAGTTATGATGAATTTCAAAAAAACCGTTGCATCGAAAAAGGGATGCACCTGTATTACCATGGTTTTGCTCGGCGCTTTGTCGGGCTACGTTACGGCAAAATTGCTTATCAACCACTGTCAATGCTGTGAATCCCTTACCAACAAGGCGAAAAGGGCTTTTAAGTGCATTGAAGAAAAAATGATGCCCTGACGCGTTTTTCTTTACAAAGGCGGCTTTTTTTAAAAGAGCCGTTTTTAGGATTGGAGATTTACATATGAGCTTGATAGGTTCACGTCTTTCGGCGGTTACAAGACTGCTTTCGGACGTTAAAGACAATACTCTTTTTGCAGATATCGGAAGCGATCACGCCTTTTTGGCGATCGAGGTTTTGAAAAACGGCTTGGCTGAAGCCGCAATTGCCTCGGACATTAACGAGCAACCGCTTTTAAAGGGCAAGGAAAACGCCGCGAGAAGCGGTGTACGGATAGATTTTTATCTTTCCGACGGGTTTGACGCTATCGATTCCCTGCCGATAACCTCTGCCGCGATCTGCGGTATGGGAGGAGAGCTTATTGCAAAGATCATCGGACGAAGCAAGGTTGCGCACAACGCAACTCTTATCGTTCAGCCGATGTCGGCGCAGGAGGATTTAAGAAAATACCTTTGGGACGGAGGCTTTGCCATCGAAAAAGAGATCTTCACCTTTGAAGCCGGAAAGAGCTATACCGTGATGAAGCTTTGCTATATCGGCGAAAAAACCGAATATTCATACATCGATCTGTATCTTGGCAAGGAAAGGCCGCAAACGAAGGAGTTTTCGTTATACTGCGAAAAAATACTCATAGCCGCCAAAAAGCGCCGTTTGGGTGTCGTTGCGCGGAACGAGGACACGGCGGAGATTGACGGCTTGATAGATTTTTGTCAGGCGCAGACGACGACCTTATTGGCAGGCACGAAATAGGTTAAAAACGCGCGTGCCTCGACGGGTGCTATTTTAAGATTACGCTTGGGGATTACTATCACCGAGCGTTTTTCTATATAAACGTACATCGCCTTGGGTGCAAGATAAATTTTTTCGATCTCATCGTAAAAGATCTCGTGATATTCGTTTTCCTCTTCGTTTTGGAAGATAAGCTCCCAAACGAAGCCGTTTTTGCCGAATTGGGTGCGTTGCTTTGCGCGGATGACCTTTGCGCTTTTATTGCAGACTCTTTTTACGTTGTTATTGACCATATAAAGAAACATTATTGCGGAAAGTGCAATTGCGCCTGCAGCTATCCAAAGGCTTTTGTTGCCGTAAGCCCAGCCCGCAAGAAGGAGCCAAGCGCAGATAACCACCAAGGAAAAGATAACCGCGATCACCTTGATGCGGTAATATTTACCCTTTAAGAGATTAAATTTAAGATAGGTCGAGTAATCACGGGGGGTAACGTAGCCCTCGGATTCAAGTGCCTTTAATTTTATCTTTTGTTCGCTCATTTTATTCCTCCGATGAGAAGATCGATAAGTTTTTCGCCCTTGTCGAGCATAAAATTACTTGCCCTTGCGGTTTTTTCGCAATATATAAGATCGCCGTTTTCTCTGATGCATTCAGAATCGTAAATAACGAAGGGCACGGGGGCACGGGTGTGGGTGCGCTCGCTGATGGGAGTGGGATGGTCGGGCAGGAGGAGCACACGATAGGGCTCGCCCGTGGAATCGAGATATTCAAGCACGCCCATAAGTATGTCGCGGTCGATATTTTCGATCGCCTTAATTTTTTCGTATACCTTGCCCTGATGTCCGCATTCGTCGGGAGCTTCGACGTGGATATAAACAAGCTCCGAGCCGTTTTTAAATTCGTTTATTGCGGCGTCGCGCTTTGCCTTGTAATCGGTTTCGGCGGCACCGGTCGCGCCCTCGACGTAGGGCACGCTCATACCTGCACAAAGACCGATGCCCTTGATAAGGTCGACTGCACAGATGACCGACGCCTTAAGCCCCGTCTTTTCGGCAAAGGAAGGAAGCGAGGGCTTTTTGCCCGGACTCCAAAGCCAGATGCTGTTTGCTTTTTTCAACCCTCTTGCTTCCCTTTCTATATTCAAGGGGTGGTTGTTGAGGAATTCATAGGACGCCTTCATAAGCTCGCGCATCGGACGGGAGGATTCGCTGTTGGGAAGATAATCGCCGATCCTTCTGCCGATGATATCGTGAGGACGGGAGAAATCGTTGAATTCGGGACAATCCTTCCAGATAAGGCAATGGCGGTAGGAGATGCCGCAATAGAATTTAAGAAAATCGTTTCCGAATTTTTCCTGAACCGCATCGATGAGTATTCTTGCCTCCTCGGTGGGTATCTCGTCCGACGAATGATCGAGCATTATAAGATCCTCGTATTCGCCGTTTCCGCCCAAAGCAACGATATTTGCACGGATAGCGGTTTCGTTATCCGCCATTTTAATACCCATGCTTGCCGCCTCGAGAGGAGAGCGTCCCTTTGAATAAAGGCGCGGATCATAGCCCATTACCGCAAGGTTTGCGGTATCGCTTTCGGGGACCATTCCCTCCGGCACGGTTTCGACCAAGCCGTTAAAGCCGTGGGAGGAGAGATAGTTCATCACCTTTTTATTTGCCGCCTCAAGCGGTGTTTTTTTACCGAGGACGGCAATTTCGTTATCTGCCATACCGTCGCCGAGCATTATCAAATATTTCACGTTGTTCACCCGATTTCGATTCGATACATTTTTACAATTTGCATTATAACAAAATTCGATAAATAAATCAATCGTTATTATGACTGTTTTTTCATTCGATAGGTAAATTTCGTTGACAAATCTCTCTGCTTTGGTTATAATATTCACACAACATTTTGACAGGATTGATTTTTATGAAGGTTGCCGTTGTCGGCTCGCGCTCTATCGTCAGCGCGGATCTTAAAAGATATATTCCCCCCGATGCTACTCTTATCATCTCGGGCGGTGCGGTCGGCGTTGACACGCTTGCCGAAAAATATGCCGATGAACGCGGCATTAAAAAGCAGATTTTTTATCCCGATTACGAGCTTTACGGAAAAAGCGCGCCGTTGATACGCGACAAGCTTATCGTCGACAGTGCCGATTTGGTAATTGCCGTTTGGGACGGCGAATCGAAGGGAACCGAATTTACCATTTCCTATGCGAAAAGGCGCAACGTCCCCTGCGAGGTTTATATTGTATAATGCAAAAAGAGCACTTCCGATAAGATCGGAGGCGCTCTTTGTTTTTTATCTGATTATTTCATATACAAGCGGTTGGGGATCGGGCTTGGATGCCGAAAAGGTCAGAGATTCAAGCATTTTAGCCTGTGCAGACGCTTGGTCGGCAACCGTTGAGGATTGCAGGATCGCAATAACACTTCCCTTTTCGACCTTGTCGCCGACGCGCTTGAGCTGGATTATGCCTGCGGTATAATCGATATCATCCTCCTTGGCACTTCTGCCCGCACCGAGCATCATTGCGGCGATTCCGACACCTGCCGCGTCCGACGAGGCGATATAGCCGTCGCAGGGGGACAGGAGGTTGGTTTTGAACGTTGCGCTTGCAAATTTATCCAAATCGTCAAGCACGCTCACGTCGCCGTGCTGAAGCGTTATCCATTCACGGAAGGTTTTATAGGCGTTGCCGTTTTCAAGCGTTTTTTCGACGCGCGCCTTGGCGTCGCTTACCGAAATTCCCTTTGAAAGGGCGACCATTTCGGAGGAAAGCGTTATGCAGATATCGCGGAGGTCATTGTCGCATTTTTCGTTTTTGAGGAGAGAGACCGCCTCGGCAACCTCCAAGGAATTGCCGATACAGAAGCCGAGCGGCTTATCCATATTCGTGATGACCGACGAAACGTTCTTGCCCGAAAGCGAGCCGATTTCGACCATTCCCTTTGCGAGAGAACGCGCAGATTCAAGCGTTTTCATAAAGGCACCGCTACCCGTTTTTACGTCGAGCACGATGTTTTTTGCGCCGCCAGCAAGCTTTTTGCTCATTATGCTTGAAACGATGAGCGGAATGCTTTGAACGGTCGCGGTCACGTCGCGAAGGGCGTAAAGCTTTTTATCCGCAGGGGCGATGTTTGCACCCGCACCACAGACAGTCATACCGCATTTTCGTGCGACAGTCATAAATTCATCGGGCGCAAGGTCGATTCTCATTCCCTTGACCGATTCAAGCTTGTCGAGCGTGCCGCCGGTGTGACCGAGTCCTCTGCCCGAAAGCTTAACGACGTTGCAGCCGAGCGATGCGACTATCGGCGCGACGATAAGCGTGGTTTTGTCGCCTACGCCGCCGGTTGAATGCTTGTCGACTGTATTACCGCCGAACGCGCTTAGATCGAGCATATCGCCCGATTCCGCCATTGCCTTGGTGAGCGTTGCGGTCTCGCTGCTCGTCATACCGTTTATGCAGACTGCCATAAGCAACGCAGAGGCTTGGTAATCGGGGATGCTTCCGTTTACGTATTCCGAAACGAAGAAGCGTATTTCCTCGTCGGAAAGCTCGTTTCCGTTGCGTTTTTTATCGAGTATATCGTAGATTCTCATAGCATAAACCCGTGCGGAAGGAGATCTTTAAGCAAGAGCTCCGTTACTCCGTCCTTATGAGGGAGAATTATGCGGAAGCCATCGGCATTGCAAAATTCGGTCATAACCTGACGGCAGACACCGCAGGGATAGCAAATTTCGCTTCCGATATCTTCCTTGCCGCCGACTATCGCGATTGCAACGAAATCGGTCACGCCCTCGCTTATCGCCTTGAAAAACGCAACTCTTTCGGCGCATACCGTTGGCGAAAAGGCAGAATTTTCGATATTGCAGCCGGTGTAAATATTACCGTTGGCGCAAAGCAATGCCGCGCCGACCTTGAAGCCGGAATAGGGCGAATAGGCGTTTTTTGCCGCTTGCTTTGCCAAATCAATAAGCTTTTCCATAATTATTGCATCTCTTTCGCGATTTTTACAATACGGCTTGTGCCGAGACGGGTCGCACCGAGACCGATGAACTCCTCGGCATCGGCGATGGAGGAAATTCCGCCCGCCGCCTTGATCTTAAGCTCGGCAGGGCAATTTTCGGCAAATATTTCAACGTCGTGAACGGTTGCACCGCCCTTTGAAAAGCCGGTGCTGGTTTTTATAAAATCGGCTTTGCATTCTGCGACGATTTGGCACATAAGCTTCTTTTCCTCGTCGGTGAGGAGGCAGGTTTCGATAATGACCTTAAGCACCTTGCCGACGCTTGCATTGCGAACCGCAAGAATATCGTTTTTAACGTATTCTGTATCGCCCTCACGGAGCGCGCCGATATTGATGACCATATCGACCTCGTCGGCGCCGTTTGCGATCGCCTGAGCGGTTTCGTAAGCCTTGCATTCACTTGTGGTGTTGCCGTTGGGGAAGCCGATAACAGTGCAGACCTTTACCCTGCCCTTTAAATAGTCGCTTGCAAGCTTGACGTAGCAGGGCGGAATGCAGACCGACGCTGTTTTGTACTTCAATGCATCGTCGCAGAGCGCGATTATTTCATTCTTCGTTGCGGTTTGCAAAAGCAGAGTATGGTCGCAATAGGAAAGAATTTCGTTTATGTTCATATTTTCTACTTCCTTATTTATGTTATATACATTGTAACACATTTATCATGGCGTATGCAAGAGGATTTTTTGGGAATATAGTGTGGGGAATATAATGCGAGAGAGTTTTTTGCGAATATAGTGCGAGACCTTTTTGGGAATATAGTGCGAGAGCCCCTTTTTAAAAAAAGTGACTCTCGCGCTCTCTCCAAAAACTTTTCAATATTAATTATTTTTTGTGCATTGATGTTGTGTTCGTTATAATTGTTACGTTTGCGGGCGATTCGTGAATCGCCCCTACAATCATATTTTTTACAAATACAAAACAAAAACGCGAATTTAGAGATAACGCAAAAATATTAATAATTCAAACAACAATCAAAACTGTAGGGGCGATTCA
>JAFYON010000073.1 GCA_017560145.1 Clostridia bacterium
CGTCGATGTCAAGTAAGGGTAATCCTTATGACAATGCTATGGCGGAAAATTTCTTCTCGATTCTCAAAACCGAGTGCATCCATCGTGCGAAGCTGAAAACCTATGAGGAGGCTCGCCTCCTCATAGGTGAGTACATTCGTTTCTACAACAACGAAAGAATACAAACTAAAACAAAACTGACTCCGCTAGAAAAACGAAGTCAGTATGTCGCTTAATATTTAATATCTACCATAGGGGTTCTTTTTGTGCTGTCCGTACAATTTGGGGCATAACAAAGAGCCTTCCGTTTTTTTGATTATTTGTAGTATTTATCCATTACGTCCAAAACCTTAAGCATTGTTTCGGGCGCGCCTGCGTAATATGCGGTGGGACGGCTTCCGACAAATTCGCCAAAGCCCTTTTCGTAAGCGTAATAACGGGGAACGTATTCCTCGCGATCGAAGAATTGATGGTCGATCTCCATTTCAAATCCGATTTCGGTGTTTGAAACCTTCTTGCCGCCGATAATTTCTCCGTTGATATCAACAACCGCTTGCTTTCTTACACAGTCGGAAACAATTCTTATTTCGTCAACGCGCGCAGGGTTGAAGAAGAAGGAGGGTTGGATTATTGCGGTATCGAAAATATCGGTAAGGTTAATAATATGACCCATATTCTTCGAGGAGGATGCCGCCTCGTGATAATAGGGTATCCAAAGCATATTCTTACCGAATGAGCGAACACGGTCGGAAACGGTACGCATAGCGTAAACTATCGGGTTGTTAAAGTTTTCATCGGGCTTGTCGTTATCGAAGCGGGTATATCCTGCGGTAACAACGTCCTCGCCCGAGAAGTAGATGCCCTGAACGTTGTTGTTCCAGATATCCTCGCGCACTGTATTCTTTATAAGGTCAACGGTATCTGCCCAAGGCGAAGCGAAAAGATGCGTAAGCGCGTGCCAGCATTCGCACATAGGAACCGAAAACCAAATTTTCACGTCCTTTTTGATAGCAACCAATCTTTCGGCATAGGCATTGGCATCATCAACGTAATCCTTAACGTGGTAGTTGCCCTTAAGGATCTTGTCGGCAGTCGCGTGGTATTCCTTTTTAATGGTTTCCAAGCGATTGGGGTCGCCGACCATATCGGGAGTCATCGAATCGATAATTTCACGGGTGACAACCTCGATCTCGTTACCGTTGCGGTCGGTAAAGCGGTTAAAAACGATAATGGGAATAAGGAGTATTTCGTCGGTAACCGCAAGGAGGCGAGAAAGCTCCTCGTCGGTGGGATTGTAATATTTAGTGTTGCTGTAGCTATTGTAGCTTGTGTAAAGCAAAACGCCTTTTTTCATCAAAGTGCTCATTTTTTAAGGTGCTCCTTATCGATTTTGAAAAATGGGGTTGACAAATTTGGTTGGTTGTTGTAGACTAACATTGCGGTTGCTAATTGCCAACCAATATCGACACTGCCGATTTTTACCTAAATTCTACTTTAATTATACCAAACGACTGTTTTTTGTCAATACAAATTCCCCATAAAGAAATTTTAAAAAACATCAAACCTTTTCGAGCTTTTCCCGACTATATTTACAAATCCATTACATTTCTTTAATATAATGCAAAAAAAGTTTAACACAAGGAGCGATATTTTATGAAACGCTGTTTATGTTTGCTTCTTTCTTTGTTGATGCTCGGTTCCCTCTTTGTTGGTTGCACCGAAGAAACCGAAAGCACGTCGTCATCCGAAGAGCAAAGCCAATATGAATCGAGCTTGGAGGAATCAAGCCAAGGCGAGCAAAGCGAAGAAGCAATTTCTTCGACCGACGTTTCCGAAAATTCTTCGGAGTCCGAAAACAACGAGACCTCTTTGGAAGAATCGAGCGAGCCCGAGGAATCGAGCGAGCCCGAGGAATCAAGCGAACCCGAAACGAGTGAGCCGGAAACAAGCGAACCCGAAGACGTTACGAGCGAAGTCACGTTCCGACTTTCGAGCATTGATGACGTTACCGACGAAAGCGCAACGCGAACCTATAACGTTTATGCACCCTATACCGACACCTATACCCTAACCGGCAAAAACGTTAAAAGCATCCTGCTCGAGCAAAACGGAACAAGAATCAAAAAAGGCAGTGACGAAATAACCGTTTCGCTTAAAGAAAACGAGATCTACACGCTTACCGTCACCACAAAAGAACAAAACAGCGATTTTAAAATAACCACCACGGCAGAAAATCACGTCGTAACCCTTCCCTATGACGTTGCATCTCCTGCAGACACCTCGGGATTCGACGTCAACGGAAATTCGCCTCTCGTTCCCTCAAAGGTTGATTACATCAAGCGCGAGGGCGGTATTTATATCTATTCAAACAATCCCGAGCAATTCGGTGCACAACACGTTGGCAAGGCTTTTATGCGCAACGAGGGACTTACGGGCGAGGTTTACGTTACATTTGAGCACGCAAACTATTCGGGGGCAAACGCTTATCTCGGTTATCAATTGAAAAACGAAACCGACCACGACGTTTATATTACAATAACCAACGTGGGCTATCAATGGATCGGAACCTGGTTCGGTCAGCTTGCTTGGTATAAGTTTTATAACACCTCGTTTGAACTCCCCGACGATTATTTTAACTCAAACGGAAGCATTTCTTCAAAATACTCGGGACTCGATTATGCATACGTAAAGCACACTCCGAGAATTTATCAGCCCACAACCTACCGCTTGCCCGCAGGCGAAAAGTTTTGGGTAATCGGCGGCACTACCGCAGATGCATATCGCAATATCAACGTTGACGATTCGGCAAACCGACTGGTAAACCCGATAAGATGTGCCAACGGCAACGTAAAATTCACCGTAACCGGCGGTGAGGTCACGGGAACAATGTATTGCTATTCCAACCCCTCGCAAATAAAGGATGATCCCAAGGCTATCGGTTACGTTGCGGCAGGCTATTCACAGCAGTATTCCGGCATTGCTTACCACCACGGCGTTATCGACAATTTTATGTCTTGGACCTTCGGCGACAACGACAAGGCAGGCTATCTCCCCGTTACGTATACGAACAGCTATGCAAACTCGGTTCCCTCCTATGCGACTCCCTATTCGGCATACAACAGCACCGACCACACGGTTGCCAAGTCGAACACCTGGATGACTCACCTTAATCCCCAAAACGACCACCGCGCAGTCGGTATGGATATGGTCGAGTTTATCTGGCACGACCAAAACGGCAAGGAAATAATAATCGATAACCACCACGCCGACGGCGGCGGTGCGCCCGCAAATACGGCAAATTGGATGATCGAATACCAAGACCATTTCACCTTTGTAAATCAAGGCGATAACGAACGCTCGGTAACGCTTCACCTTCGCGACCACGGAACGCTTGCACTCCTTGTCCGCGACAGTAATTCGGGCGAGGTGTTGGAAGCGGCTTATACCGCAGGACTTGGCGAAAACAGCGGCGTTTTCTCGAATTACACCTATACCTTAACTATCCCTCCGCACAGCGTTAAACAAATAACGCTTGATTATCTGCTCGTCGCCTGCTCCTACGGCAGTGTTATGCACGCAGTACAGCTTAAATAAAAAATCGCACCGCCGAGAGATATTTCATCCTTCGGCGGTGTTTTTTAATATACGGCTGTCTTTTCAAGTTTCGCTTTGATCGCTTTCATTCGGGAATCGTTTGTGAATTCCGAATAAAATTCGCTGTTGAGCTCCCTTAAAAACAATGCGGATTGGTTCTCTTCATGGTTCTTTGTTGAGCTCGCAACGCAAATCTCAATACGGTTTACTATAAACGAGGTGTGCTTTCCATCTTTCCTCAAATCGAATTTTATGCTATGCTCTGCGGCATTTTCAAGAGCGTCAAGCATTTTATCGATTTGATTAAGCGACTTGTATC
>JAFYON010000007.1 GCA_017560145.1 Clostridia bacterium
GAAACGCTTGTTGAAACCGAAGATAAGGTTATCGCAATCAAGCGTGTAATAAACGAAAGCATAGGCAATCAGCAGATAGCGGATCAATTATACGATATTGCTATTGCATATGGGCAGACGTTTGAGAATGTTTCCGACATAGCGATCAACTTTGCGAGAACGGGTATGAGTTGGGCAGATACCCTTGAAGCCACGAAAGCGGCGGTTATCGCACTCAACGTTGCCGAACTTGACGCTACGCAAGCAACTGACGGCTTGATTGCCGTTATGACGCAGTTCGGACTTAACGCATCCGATCTTATGAGCATTATCGACCAACTCAATAAGGTTGCCGATAACTTCCCCGTAACAACGGAAAAGATGCTGACCGCATTGCAGAGGACGGGTTCTTCCGCGTCTAACGCGAACTTGTCTTTGGAACAAACGCTCGGCATTATAACGGCTATTTCCAAAGCAACGGGGCGTTCCGGCGCGAACATCGGTACTGCGGTAAACTCTTTGATACAGTATTCGCAGAAAAGCGGTGCGCTTGACGTATTCGCTCAACTTTCCGATAATACAAACGCGGTTGTAGACAGATACAGAATGGGTGCCGCGACCATACTTGAAGTATGGCAAGCGGTAGGCGCTGAAATCGCAAGTCTTGATGAAAGGCAGAAGAACTTACTTCAGGGACTTATCGACAGCGACGATATACAGAACCTTGAAAGCGAACTGCACGACGAGTTAGGCGATATATTCGAACAAATAGGCGACGTATACGGCGTTGCCAACACGTTCCGTAAGAACTATTTTATTGCTTTACTCGCAAATCTTTCGACGGTTGATGATGCAATCAATGTTGCGAGAGAATCGGCGGGATATTCGGCAAAAGAAAACAATGAATATTTAGAATCATATACTGCGAAGCTCAACAAACTGCAATCACAATGGCAAAAACTCGCCAACGACGAGCAGGGTTGGCTGAAATTCCGCAAGGGACTTCTCGACGTTGGTCGCGCAATGCTCACACTCATAGAATAT
Source organism: Clostridia bacterium (assembly GCA_017560145.1). GTDB lineage: Bacteria > Bacillota > Clostridia > Oscillospirales > CAG-382 > Coliplasma. The sequence goes on from JAFYON010000007.1 coordinate 1,024, forward strand.
ACGGGTGGGTTAAGAACAACGTTTATTGCGCTTGGAACAGTTATTGCTACGGTATTCGGCGCGAAAGTTGTATCTGCCATTAAGAATTTCTTTGCCACCATTGCGGCGGGAAATGCAACGATAAACGCAACAGCGGGTATTATCGGCATAATCGCAACGGCAATTTCGATTGTCGTGGGGTTGGTGGAAAAGCTCATTTCCGACGCGGAAGAAGCGCGGAAACAAGCAATCGACCTGTATAACCAAAACAAAGAGAACAATATCGAGCTTGCCGCGTATTACGAGCATTTGAAATCGCTCAAAAAGGGAAGCGCCGAATACTATGAAACCGAGAAAAAAATCGTTGAATTGCTCGGTGATAAGAAAACGGTGCTTTCGGGATTGACAGCGGGTACGGAAGAATATTCGGCGGCTTTGGCAAACTTAACGAATATTGAACTTACGAGCGCGTTGATAGCACAGGAGAAAGCGCAGAAAGCGGCGGCAGAAAAACTGCTGAATATCAACCGCACTTCTTCTCCGCGCGGCGAATTGTATTTGTATGATTCCGAAGCCGAAAAGAACGCTTTGAGATATTACACGGATATTCCTGTGCAAACGATCACGGGAAACGCCCGCGGATATAGTTACCAAAAAACGATTGCCGATTGGGGAATGCGGAAAACAAATTCCGTCGAAGATGCGATTTATAACTATAATCGTGCGCGGGAAATAGCCGATATGCTTGCTTCTGGGATAAATCAGGCGAGAATAGAAGGCGACGAGCGCGGCGCAACGGCATTGAAAAATCTTTTCACCGAGTTCGACGTTTATATCAGCGCGGTAAAAGAATATATCGAAACTTACAACGATTCTTCGACGTATCTTGAACAGATACAAAAGAGGATAGAGGCGCTTGGCAAGGAAGAAGAAAAAACGGCAGAGGAAACCGCAAAAGACTTATCCGATATAGGCAAAAAGTGGGCAGATATTGTTTCAAAACTCAAAGAAGCCAACAACGAGTATAAAGAGCAAGAAAAACTCGCTGAAAAACTGCAAAGCATTGAGGACGCAAGAGCCGATGCAGCAGAAAAGCAACTTGAAGCGGAAAAGAAACTCAAAGAACTGCGCGACGCGGAAAACGAAAGAAACGTGCGCGTGTTGAATTGGGAAACGGGCGCTTGGGAATGGCAAGCAAACGCCAAAACGGTAGACGCGGCAAGAACGGCGTATGAAAAAGCCGTCGAGGATGCAAACAAGGCAAGCGCAAAAATAGACGAACAAAGCAAGGCATACGACGATATGCTTTACGATAAAGCCGAGAAAGCCATTTATTCGCTTGAAAATCCGAGCAATGCGGATGTGCTGAATATACTGAATGATGCTTTAGCGCAGAACCCCGATTCCGAGTATCTGCGAGAACGGCTTATGTTGCTTTTAGGGCGTTTGAATAAAATTTCAGGCGTTAGAATAGGCGGTTATTACGCAGGGAATTTTGTTGCAGCGGGTACGCCTAATTTGCTTGGCGTTACATCAAACGAACAATTCCAAACGCAGGCGGCAAGTGAAAATCTTTTGTTCGGATCGGGCAAGTCAACCGCCTCTGCCGAAACGGTCAAGGGCAGTTCATTGATAACCGATAATTCCAACAGCAACAATATATACATAAACGGAATGACAATATCCCGCGAAGTCGCGGAAAACTAC
>JAFYON010000074.1 GCA_017560145.1 Clostridia bacterium
AATACGCCATAACGGTACGCTCCTTGCCCTGAACCTTATCAAATCCGGTCAAGGTTGCTCCGTCAAGCGACATAAACTCCCAAGCGAGCAATTCATCTGCTTTGCAGGTAAAAAGTGTTTTTCCACCGCTGATGACAGAAAAATCGCCCTCAAAAAGGCTTAAAACACCGCCCTTTCCAATAACGTAATCTCCTTTTACGGGATCACGCTCCAAAACGTATTTCAAGGAAAGACCGTCAAGCTTTTTGCACATATATAATCTGAATTCGGGACTGTTTGTATCCTTGGGTGGTTTCTTTTTGAATCCAAACATAATTTACTCCGTTTTATCGTCTTCGGTTTCCGCAACAATATAGTCAGGACGGCGTTTGGTTTCCATATAGGTTTTAGAAAGATACTGACCAAGCACACCGATACACAACAATTGCAATCCGCCTACAAACAAAATAACGCAAATCGTAGATGCCCAACCACCAACCGAAGAGCTCGAATCAATGATCTTTCGAATTATGATAACCAGTGCGCCGATGATGGATAAAATAAACATAAAGAATCCGCAGAAGGAGCTGATCGCCAAGGGTGCAGTCGAAAATGCCACGATACATTCAAGCGAATATTTAAACAAGCCCCAGAAGGACCATTTTGTTTTACCCGCAACACGCTCGATATTTTCATAGGTTATCCATTCGGTTTTAAATCCGACCCATTCAAAAATACCCTTAGAAAAACGGTTATACTCACAAAGCGAAAGCACGGCATCAACCATACGGCGCGACATAAGGCGATAATCGCGGGCGCCGGGAACAAGCTTTACTTTAGAGATCTTATTAACTATACCGTAGAAGCACTTTGCAAAAAAGCTTCTGACAGGCGGCTCGCCTTTACGCGATCCTCTTCTCGTAGCAACGGAATCAACCTTCTTTTCAACGAGAAGCGCCATCATTTCAGGCAAAAGCGAGGGCGGATCTTGAAGATCAGCATCCATAATAACGGCATAATCGCCTTTTGCAGAACGCAATCCGGCAAGCATCCCAGCTTCTTTGCCAAAATTGCGCGAAAAAGAAACGAAGCGTGTTCGTTTATCCTCTTTTGCACGATTACGTACAATATCAAGAGTGCTGTCCTTGGAGCCGTCATCAACGTAAATCGCCTCAAAATCATATTCGGGCATTGAATCAATAACCTTATCCAACTCAACAAAAAAGAACGGAAGTGCTTCGGCTTCGTTATAGCAAGGAACTATTACGCTGATCAGTTTTTTACTCATACTATATTCCGCCATATAAACGTACTTATTTTATAAGTAAAATATAGCATATTAGCAAATGCTTGTCAATAACGGCAAGCCGTTTTTTGCAAGTTTATTGACAATAATAGCATGCTATGTTAAAATATCTTTAAGATGTTTTTAAAGGGAGAATCTTATGACAGAATATTCCAAGCTAACTACAGAGAGCTTTAACAAAAACACAGAAAACATTGATAAAATGACTGCAATAGAAATTGCAAGAGCTATCAATGAAGAGGATAAAAAGGTTGCATTTGCGGTTGAACAATCGCTCACACAAATTGCCGAGGGTATTGAAACAATGGCAAATTGTTTAAATGCAGGCGGGCACATTTATTATTGTGGCGCGGGCACATCGGGAAGATTGGGCGTTTTAGACGCTTCGGAATGCGTCCCCACTTACGGCGTAAGTGAAGATACCGTTGTTGGCCTTATGGCTGGCGGTTATGAAGCGCTTTACGCCTCGCGTGAATTTGCGGAAGACGATTTTGACAGCATCGTTTCCGAAATGCGAAAAAGAAACTTTTCTGCAAGAGATATTCTCGTTGCAATAAGCGCAAGCGGCAGCGCAAACTGTGTTAAGGGTGCTATTAGATATGCAAAGGAATGCGGTGCGTATACGATCTGTGTATCATGCAACCCAAACAGTGATCTTGTTCCTATGGTCGATATTCCGATAGTTGCCGAGGTCGGTCCCGAGGTTATTAACGGAAGCACGAGAATGAAAGCGGGAACCGCTCAAAAAATGATCCTCAATATGCTCTCGACCGGCGCTATGATTCGCCACGGTCGTGTAAGAGGAAATTATATGGCATATATGGTCCCTTCGAACATAAAGCTTGTAGACCGCGCAATAAGAATGATTTGCCAGAAGACCGGATGCGACCCCGAACGCGCGGTGATTGAGCTCGAAAAAGCAAACAACGTAATCGCTGATGCGATGGACGCTATCGAAGGCGTTAAATAACAATAAAATAAAGTTTGCAAATACAAAAGATCCGAGAGATACTTCCCTCTCGGATCTTTTTTGTCAGTTATTTTTTGCCTTTTTTCTTAACCAAAAATACAATCAACACACCCAAAGCAACAACGATTACGGCAATTACAATAATTTTTACAACATTGTCAAAATTTCCGTCTTCGATTTCGCTGACTTCATCTAAAGTTGTTTCATCAATTTCAGACGAATCTTCAACGTTGGGCGTAATCGACTCTTTGTATGCTGCTTTTTCATCGTCCAACGAATTAATTGCAGCTTTTTCGACAATTTTAAGCGAAGATGTAAGATACTTATAAATGTTGTTGGACACAACGTCAGTTTCCGAAGTGTAGTTTTCGGCAAGTATTTTACCCTCTTCAATTAAAGAATCGAGCTCGTTCTTTCCTTCCGAAAGCTTTAATTTAGAAAGCTTATCGGCAAAGCTGTTAAGCTTAGCACCGTATTCTTTAAGAGCGGTTACGTCTGCGGAAGATGATTCATCATCAGCGACGCTTGCAATTCTAAGTTCAATCGTTTCGTCAATGTGCTTCAACTGAGCAATAACGGCAGCTTTCGCATCGTACGAAGGACATATCGCCGACTTTGCAAAAATCGAATTTTTGATATAGCTCTTATAGTTACCGGTTACGTACTGACTGTATGAGAAGAACGCCGTGCCGTCTGCTCCGCATTCGCGTGCGGCAATAATCTGTTCACGATAGATTTCGCATCCATTATCACGAAGACCTATAACGGTTTGAATATTGTCGCCGGAATGCTCAACGGTATTGTTGGTCCATTTTATAACCGCATCCGTAGTACCGTATGCCATTGGATAGATTACATCGACAAGACCTTCCTTGAGCCACAACTCGGTATCCTGACACATTTTTGTCTTGGTGGTTTCGTATCCAGGCGCAACGTCACATGAGAAAAGCACGTCGGGACGAATTTCTTTAATCAACTCACCGGTTTTTCTTACAAGATCGGTAACAAACGACGCGCGGAAGCTACACCATTCCTTCCAGCCGGGCTGAGAAGAGCTTGTGGGGGCATTTTCAAATCCGTATTTTTCCTCGAACTGCGCTATGGTGTATTCATCATAGCCATAGTTAACGGAAGTGTTTTCGGGATAACGAACGTAGTCGAGCTGAAAACCGTCGATTGCATAATTTTCAAGAATATAGCGATAGGTTTTTAACAAGAACTCCTGAACCTCGGGAAGAGCGGGGTTAAGGAAATAAGCGTTTCCGTATTCATTGGTAACAGAATTCTTACCGTTTTGGTCGATATTCAGCCATTCGGTTTTTTTCTTGCCGACAGAAACGTTTACGTTAGACGAGCCGTCGTGACCTACTCTGTAGCAGGAAACCCACGCATGAACTTCGATACCTACGGAATGGAATTCGTCAATATAAAGCTTAAGCATATCCTCTCCCTTAAAAACGGGGTTATGCTCAAAAAGGCTGTCCTCGGGCATCGGCATTATCATAGTAGAGTCAAAAAGAACCTCTATACACACCGAATTAAAGCCCATTTCATAAATATCATTAACCGTCTTTTTAACGGTAGAGATATTTGAGTTTGTGGGGATACGCAACCAAAGTGTTCTTGTTTCTACGGGAGCGTAAGGGATAAGTGCATCTTTAAGTATTTCGGATTCCAAATCAAACCGAAATCCATTCGAAACAAAGCTTGTTAAATCATCGCCTTCAAGACTCGACTCGATAGATTTCAATATCGATTTAAGCGTTGAGGCGGACTCTTTGATTTTTTTATAATCTACATCGGCAAAATTGAGGGTGGCTTCTTCGATTTTCGCATCAAGCTCTTGCACACGCAGATCATAGCTGTTATATGCATTTTCCTTGGTATAGGAAACAGTGATTGTTTTTGTACCTTCATCGAGCACGGCGCTATATCCGACAACGCACGAATCGATAATAGGTTGCTTTTTATCGCCGACGCCGGATATTACAAAACCGCCCTCGGGGATTTTATTGTTATTACCGCCGACCGAGATAATGACGCCGTTTGCATCAACGACAGCTTCAACGCCCCAGGTGTTCGTTTTTGTTTCGTCTCTGTCGCGATAGATAATCATTTTATTCTCTGCTCTAATTGCGTTAACGGCATCGTACTTAAGAACGTTTTCGCAAAAGGGAGAATATTTTTTCGAAATGATCGTTACACAGTTATAATCCTTATCGAACTCAGCATAATCTCCAACGGTGATTTCGGGAAGCTGATTAGCCTTTGCGGGACCAAAGCTGATAACGTATCCGTCGCTCGGGATTTCGGTCTTGTTTTTTCCAACGGAAATAATCTTGCCTAAATGATCAACAGCAAATTCAACTCCTTGACCGGACGTATTGGTTGCGGAGCCAAATTCAGGCGTATAAACAATTATCGAAACAGCGGCACGCGTACCGTTGATTTCGGTCACCTCGAAATTCAAGGCATATTCATTATCTTCGGCGTTGACGACAAATTGACTTGATATAGTCAACGTCAACACAATTATAACTATTATTGCAGTAAGTCTTTTCTTCATAATCACCTCGCGAATTATTTAATTTCGGTTACAACGTAATCATCAGATATGACGGCATTAATGCTCAAGCTTTTAAGCAATTCGAGCTGTTCTTTTCCCTTTTCGCCCGAATTGATGTAAGTATAATTATCGTTTTGCATCATCGGATAGAACGTATTTACAATGTTTCCGTCCTTGTCGATGGAAAGCTTAAGCATGGCACAGGTAAGCTTAAAGCTCGAAAACACAAAATTGCCGAGGCTATATGCAATGAGCTTGCCTTTATAATATTCAACGCCTTGCATGCAGTGAGAATGCATACCTATAACCGCATCGGCTCCTGCATCAACAAAGGCCTTGCCCATGCTTTTTTGTCCGCTTGTAAGCTCTGTCGTGCTTTCAACACCCCAATGGACGTAAGCAATGACAAAATCCGCCTTTTCCTTTGCTGCAGCGATCTCTTTCGACATTGAAATCGTATCGAAAATCTGGAACACACCGCTTTGCGAAGCGGTCGCACCGCGTGTGCTGTAACGGTCGATTGCAGAACCTGCAACAATTGCAACCACGCAACCGTTTACAACGTAATAAAACGGTTCCTTTGCATCGTTTAAATTCTCGCCTGCACCAACGTGTGCAATACCTGCGTTGTCAAGATGAGTTAACGTATCCGTCAACGAAAGCGGCCCGTAGTCGAAGGCGTGATTGTTTGCCAATCCAACAATATCAACGCCAAGCTCTTGAAAGATAGATACGTTCTTCGGATTACCTCTGAAGGTCCATTTTTTATTCTTGACCGGTTCGCCGCGATCAGTAAGCGTAAATTCGTGATTTGCCATGGTTATATCGGCAGAGCGCATAATTTCGAGCACCTCTTCCGAAACCAAGCCTTCGATTCCCTTTTTACGCGAATTATATCGATTCATAACGCTGTAACCGTCAGGAAAGGCAGTATCGCCAACAAAAACGAAATCGGCAATACCGTCTTCGGTATCCTCAAGCACGATTGTCCGTGAAGGATCGCTTAAAGCAGTGGCATAGAACGCCTTTGAAGAATATCCGGTAATTTGCTTGAAAGCCGAATCGTCAACCTCGCCGTTTTCGAGACCGGTTGCAAGCGCTTCAACGGCATTCGGACCGCAAGTTTCGTTAATCTTTTCTATAGCTTCGCGATCAAAAGAGGATGCGAAAAAGACCTTGAAATTTTGCAGGTTATTCATTATTGCATCGACGGCAAGCGTATAAGAATCGAGTTCTTCCGGCTTGCTTATCTCCTCGGGCTCCGATACGTTTTCGGGCGGAGGATTAACCGAAACAGGTGAATAACCGCTAATTTCAAAGTTTACATCTTCTTCGGCAAACAAAGAAGGAATTACCAACAGTATGCACAAAAACAGTGCAACGAAAATAGCAATTACGGCAATACTTTTAAAGTTGCTCATTTTTCGTTTTTGATATGAACATCAACCTGAGGATAAGGAATTTCGATATTAGCATCCTTAAACGCTTTACGCACACCGCTAACGAGCGCTTCGCGAACATCCCAGTAATCAGCATTGTTGCTCCATACACGAAGAGTATATGTAATAGCGCTGTCGGCACATTCGCTCATAATTGCAGCGGGTTCGGGATCCTTGAGCGCCTTTTCACAGGAATTTGCTACCGCGAGCATAATCGCCTTAACTTCATCGGAATCGTGCTTGTAGTCTGCAGAGAAGACTACGTCAACACGACGGGTTTCTTTTACGGAATAGTTGGTGATAACGGAGTTGGTAAGACCGCCGTTGGGAACGGTGATAACCTTGTTATCGGGAGTAACGAGAACGGTATAGAAAACCGAAATATCACGTACGGTACCCGAAGCACCTTGTGCATCGACGTAATCACCAACACGGAACGGGCGGAAAAAGAGAATCATAATACCGCCGACAAGGTTAGAAAGCGCGCCTTGGACCGCTAAGCCGATTGCAACGCCGGCAGAAGCAACAAGTGCAACGACCGAGCTCATCGGAACGCCGAGAATTGCAACGATAGTTACGACGATGATTATCTTAAGAGAAATAGACAAAAAGCTTGCGATGAAGCTTGCGGCAGAAGGATCTACGTTTTTGAGAATTTTGCCGCTTTTAATGCGCTTCGAAATAACGTTTACAACCTTAAAGCCGATAAAGAAGACCAAAATAGCTAATACAAGGTCTTTTGCGAGAGGTACAATCATTGCTGTAAGATCGTTTAAAATTTGTTGCATAATACATACTCCTAAAACATAATTTTACATTTTGAAATGATACCTCTTTTTGCCGGCAATGTCAACAGTATTGCGACGGATTTTCGTTTTAATACGAAAAAACTTTCCTTTTAATATAAAAATTATTGACATTTAAGGTCTTTTTGTTATACTATATTATAGTTATAATTATGTCTTATTATGTCTTTAAGAGGCTTTTATGAATAAAACTAAAATCATCTGCTTTGCCAACCAAAAAGGCGGTGTCGGAAAAACCACGAGCGCTTTAAATATCGCTGCTTGTATTGCACGTAGCGGCAGACGCGTTTTATTTATCGACTCCGATCCTCAGGGTAACGCAACTAGCGGTATCGGAATTAAAAAGCGCAGCATCACCGGCAGTGTATACGATCTTCTTATCGGCAGAATGAAATGGGAAGAGGCTGCGTTAAAAACGGGTGTACGCAACCTTTCGATTATTCCGTCAAGTATGAATTTGGTCGGCGCGGAATTGGAGCTTGTTGATGAAAACGACCGTGAATTTAAGCTAAAAAAGGCTTTAAGCGGTGCTGAGGATAAATTCGATTACATAATCATCGACTGTCCTCCCTCTTTGGGCTTACTTACGATCAACTCTCTTACCACCGCTAAATACGTTGTAATTCCCGTGCTTTGCGAATATTATTCTCTTGAAGGTCTTTCACAGCTTACGTCGACAATCAAGCTTATTAAAAAGCTTTATAATCCCGAAATCGAGTTGTTGGGTGTCCTTATTAATATGTTTGACGGGCGACTTAACCTTACCGTTGCGGTTTTGGAGGAGATCAAGAAGTATTTTTCAGACAAGCTTTTCAGAACGCCCATTCCGAGAAGCGTGAAGATCAGCGAGGCTCCCAGCCACGGTATGGCAATAACCGATTACGACAAAAACGGCAAGGGCGCTGCGGCTTATTCGGCAGTTGCACTTGAATTGATTCAGAGATGCGAAAAATAAACGGAGGTTTGAATGGCTAAAAAAGGTTTGGGCAGAGGGCTCGACGCTCTTCTCGCCGATAACGATATTACCGAAAAAGAGCAAAACGGCGTTACGATGCTTAAAATTTCCGACGTTGAGCCTAACAGAGGACAAGCCCGTAAGCAGTTTGACGAAACCGCCTTGCTCGAGCTTGCGGATTCTATCGGTAAGCACGGCATTCTCCAACCGATAGCGGTTAGAAAAAAGGCAAACGGCTATTATGAAATTATTGCCGGTGAAAGACGTTGGAGAGCTTCTAAAATCGCAGGCTTAAGCGAAATTCCCGCTTTGGTAAAGGAGATTGACGACCGAACCGCAAGCGAGCTTTCGCTTATAGAAAATCTTCAGCGCGAAAATCTTAATGCAGTTGAAGAGGCATACGGATACCGCGATCTTATGGATAAGTTCGACCTTACCCAAGAGGAAGCCGCGGAACGAGTTGGTAAATCTCGCGCTTCGGTAGCGAACGTATTAAGACTTTTAAAATTACCCAAGTCTGTTCTTGCTCTTGTCGAAAGCGACGAGCTTTCATACGGACACGCAAGAGCTTTGATCCCGCTTACACAGAGATTTAATGACGACGATATTCTCGCGCACGCAGAATATGTTGTGAAGTTAAGTCTTTCTGTAAGACAGACCGAGCAATACGTTAAGTCACTTCTTAACGGTGGCGGCAAGCGCACAAATAGCAACAGCAACGGAGTAAGCAGTGCGTATTACAAGAAAATCGAGAACGATATGAGCGAGGTTCTCGGCAGAAAAGCAAACATTAAACAAGACGCAAACGGCAACGGCAAGGTAACGATTACCTTTTCGGGCTCCGATGATCTTGAAGACCTTATCAAGCAGCTTTGCGGCGACACGTTTTTTGAAAATGAAAATTAATTGAATGGAGTATAAAAAATGATCGACATTAAATTCCTTCGCGAGAACCCTGACGTTGTACGCGAAAACATTAAGAAAAAGTTCCAAGACGATAAGCTTCCTTTGGTTGACGAAGCTATCGCACTTGATATTCGCAACCGCGAAATTAAGACCGAGGTTGAGGCACTTCGTGCAAACCGCAATAAGGCTTCCAAGCAAATCGGTGCTTTGATGGGTCAAGGCAAGCGCGAAGAGGCTGAAGAGGTTAAGCGGTCAGTTGCAGCAGACGGCAGCAAAATTGACGAGCTTTCCGCTGAAGAAAAGGAAGTTGGCGAAAAACTTAACGCAATTATGATGCGTATCCCCAATATTATCGATCCTTCTGTTCCTATCGGCAGAAACGACGAAGAAAACGTTGAGGTTCAGCGTTACGGCGAACCGCTTGTTCCCGATTTTGAAATTCCCTACCACGCAGAAATTTTGGAAAAGCTTAACGGTCTTGATCTTGACAGTGCAAGAAAGGTTGCAGGTAACGGCTTTTACTATCTCACCGGCGACATTGCGCAGCTTCACTCGGCTGTTATCACCTATGCTCGCGACTTTATGATTCAGCGCGGCTTTGAATATTGCATTCCTCCCTTTATGATCAGAAGCAACGTTGTTACCGGCGTTATGAGCTTTGCAGAAATGGAAGCTATGATGTACAAGATCGAAGGCGAAGACCTTTATCTTATCGGTACCAGTGAACACTCGATGATCGGCCGTTATATCGATACCATCATCCCCGAAAAGCAGCTTCCCAAAACTCTCACCAGCTATTCGCCTTGCTTCCGTAAGGAAAAGGGCGCGCACGGTATTGAAGAGCGCGGTATTTACCGTATCCACCAGTTCGAAAAGCAGGAAATGGTTGTTATTTGTAAGCCCGAAGACAGCATGATGTGGTTTGACAAATTGTGGCAAAACACAGTTGATCTTTTCCGCACTCTTGATATTCCCGTTCGTACGCTTGAATGCTGCTCGGGTGATTTGGCTGACCTTAAGGTTAAGTCGGTTGACGTTGAAGCTTGGTCGCCCAGACAAAAGAAATATTTCGAGGTTGGCTCTTGCTCTAACCTTGGCGATGCGCAGGCTCGCAGACTTAAGATCCGCGTTGACGGTGAAAACGGCAAGTATCTTGCACACACCCTTAACAACACCGTTGTAGCGCCTCCCAGAATGCTTATCGCTTTGATTGAAAACAATTTGAACGAAGACGGAAGCGTAAATATTCCCGAAGCGCTCAGACCTTATATGCTTGGCAAATCTATTATTAAATAGGTGACACAATGGACGTTACTACAATGATATGGATGTTTACGTTCGGTGCGGCGGTTGCTATGGCAATTATGTACTACAACATCCGTTTTTTGGGACGTCTTGTCCGCAAGCTTATTGAAATCGATGCAACGTCACCCGAAAGCGCACTTACGCTCGAGGAAATCGACATGAAGCTTTCCCCTGCCTTGAAGCACTCGTTAAGACCCGGTACCAATTTTTCGGAAACGGTGCTTCGTACCGCGGACGGACGTTATTATATCGCTCCCGATAAACTGAGCATGGCAAAATCGAAATATAAGGGCAAGGATGTAAATCTTGTGTTTATTTTGCTTTCCTTTACAGTTCTTTTGATTTTTGCATACGTGCTTACGCTTATTCTCCCCGATCTTATCGAGGGTGCGAGCGGACAAATTTCGAATGCTTTTGACGGAGGCACAGGATTATGAGCAAGCGCAAAGCAAACCCTATAATTTTGATTCTTATTGCCGCCGTTGTTATGGTTGCAATCACGTTTGCGGTGATCTATCTATCGGGCGGAAGATTTACAACACTTGCAAACGGTGCTAAATTCCTTGGCGAATGGGAAAACGGTCAGCCCGTTACCGGTACTATCAAGTATCAGAACGACACCGAAGCAACCATTGACTTTTTCAACAGAACCATCACTTATTCAAACGGCGACGTTTACGTTGGCGACATTACCGACGGCTTGAGACACGGCCACGGAGTTATGAGCTTTGCTGCTACCGGCGATATTTATGAAGGTGATTTTTACAATGATGAAATTACCGGCGAGGGCGTGTTCAATTACTTCAACGGCGACGTTTATGAGGGTGAATTCAAAAACTCTCAAAAGCACGGCAAGGGTATTTTCACCTATGCTAACGGAAATAGCTATGAAGGTTATTATGCAAACGACGTAAGAAGCGGTAACGGTAAGTTCAAGTGGGCTTCGGGCGCTTCTTATGAAGGCACCTTTGAAAACGATCTTAAAAACGGTTACGGCATTATGACGTACGAAAGCGGCGACCGTTACGAGGGTTTCTTTAAAAACGACAAGCGCGACGGTGTTAAGGGCATTTATATGTGGAGCAACGGCGAACGTTATAACGGAACCTTCCGCAACAACCTTATGGACACGCGCGAGGTCGATTCCAACGGCAACTTTATTTTAAATGAAAAGGGCGAATATGTTCACGGCGAAAAGGCGATTTACACCTTTGATACCGGCAGAACCTATACCGGATATTTCCTTGAAGGTCAGGCTGTCGGCGTGAACATCGCAGACGGTAATTGATATGGCAAAGTTTGTATTCTCTGCATTTGCAGATGAAATCGACGCAAATTTCGACAAGCAAATTGAAGGCCTTAAGGATTTAGGCATCGACATGATCGAGCTTCGCGGTGTTGACGGCAAGAGCTTTATTACATTGACCGACGAAGAGGTTTATACCGTTAAGAGCAAGCTCGAAAGCAACAACATCGGCATATCGGCACTTGGTACCCCTATCGGCAAAATCAACGTTGACGACGATTTTGAAGCTCATAAGAAGCTTCTTACACGCATTATGGACATCGGCGATATTCTTGGTTGCAAGGTTTTGAGAATGTTCAGCTTTTACCCTGCAGAAGGAATGAGCGACGAAGAATTCAAGAAGATAGCTTTTGAATATATAGGCGTTTTGCTTGATATGGCTGATGAACGCGGATTTATCCTTTGTCACGAAAACGAAAAGGATATTTTCGGTTGCTCTCCTGAGCGCGAGCTTGAGCTTATGCAATACTTTGGCGGCCGTCTTAAGGCGGTTTTGGATCCCGGTAATTTTGCATTTTGCTTCGAGGACGCTTCGAAGGGTTATCCTCTTTTAAAGGATTATATTCATTATTTCCACATTAAGGATGCCGACGAAAGCGGCGCCATCGTTCCTCCCGGAAAGGGCGTTGCTTGCCTTGAAGAAACTTTAAAGGCTGTTGCGGCTGACAGAAAAGATGAAACGGTTATTCTTACAATGGAACCTCATTTGATGAATTTCACCGGTCTTTCCAGTCTTTCCAAGCTTGACGATATTCATCACGTTTATTCATTTGAAACACCTTTCGAGGCATTTAAGGTAGCAACCGAAGCCGTTAGGGCTATGGTAGAAAAGCTTTGAAAAACAACGTTAAAAAATTCTGCGCGGCATTAAACCGCGCAATAGTCAGCAAGCGCATCTCGCTGTTCCTTTGCCTTTTGGCGGGTGCATTGGGTGCGCTTCCCTATTATGTTGAAGAACTGTTTATTTTTACGTTCGTTTCTTTATTTGCGATCTTTTATATTGCTATTAAGCAAAGAAATGAGCGCAACCGCTTTTTTGCGCCGTTTTTCTGGTACTTTATGGGCTTTTACAGTCCTTTGTATCTGTTTTTATCAGAAATGTACCCTTATTCTCGATTTGGTTTTTCAGAGGATCAGGCGGTTTTCGTACTAATTTGCTCTTGTATTGCAATACCCTTGCTTCACGCTTTGGTAAGCGGAACTATTATGATTATTGCAAGAGCATTTAACAACAAGTATGATATTATCGGATACGCATCGCTCTTTGTAATAAACGAATGGGTTTTATCTATGGGTACGTTGGCATTCCCTTGGAGCGGTGTTGCAGTTTCTTTAACCGGATGCCTTCCCTATTTGCAAACCGCATCACTTTTCGGAAAGTACTTTATTACATTTATTACGGTTGCCGCTTGCTTTGCTTTTGCGAGAGCAACGGTCGTCAGAAAACGTTATTTCGCAATTGTCGGTGCAACGATTATCAGCGCTAACCTTATTTTGGGTACCGTGCTTTGGTTTATTCCTTACGAAAAGAGCGAGCCAATTGATGCTACTGCATTGCAAGGTAACGTTTTGTCAAACGAAAAGTGGGATAGCGCTAACAAGGGCTCGATTTTCGATATATATATCGATATGACCGAGAAGGCGGCAGAAAACGGTTCGAGTATAATCGTTCTACCCGAAACGGCGATCCCCAGTGCCTTTATACCGAACGGAATAATACATAAAGAACTAGCAAGAATTGCTACCGAGTATAACGTAACGATTATTTCCGGCGTGCATTATTACGGCAATAAAAATTATTACAACGCCGTCGTTGCGATTCTTCCCGACGGATCACTTTCGGAAAGATATGATAAACGCCATCTTGTACCTTTTGGCGAATTTATTCCTTTTGCAGATTTTATCGGTGAAATGCTTCCCTTTGTCGGAGAATTCAACGAGGGCACAAACGATTTAACCGAAGGAACAGAACCGATTGTTATCGAAACCGAATTTGGCGGCGTTGCCCCGTTGGTTTGCTTCGATTCAATATTCCCGGAATTTTCCCGCGAGGCGGTAGATAACGGAGCGGAAATCATTGCTATCGTTACAAACGACAGTTGGTTCAACGATAGCGTCGGCATATATACTCATTTACGCCATGCACAGCTACGCGCTATTGAAAACAGACGATATATTATGCGCGCTGCCAACACCGGCGTTTCGGCGTTCATTGATGAACGCGGCAACGTTATTTCCTATACCGAACCGTTAACACGGGATACCGCAGATTGCGAAATATATGCGATCGAAGGCTTTACCCTTTATACCATGATCGGCGACGTAATGATAAACCTTTCTTGCGCTGTTATTTTGTACTTTATTGCCATTTCTATTTACAACAAAACAAGGAGAATTAAAAATGGAGATTATTCAACTTCACAACAATGAAATTTATGACGGCGCGACTACCGTTAAGATGGAATTAATGATCCACCGCGCATCGCCCGAGCTTACAAAGGGCAGAAGACCCGCAATGGTAGTTTTCCCCGGTGGCGGATACCAGTTCACCTCTGACAGAGAAGCAGAACCGATTGCAAGCGCTTATTTTGCTGAAGGCTATAATACCTTTACTGTAAGATATATCACGGGTGAACGCGCAAAGGTTGCAAATCCTCTCCTTGATGCGGCGGCCGCAATTGCTCACATAAGACTCAACGCCGAAAAATATTGTGTTGATCCCGACAAGATTGCAGTTATCGGATTTTCTGCGGGCGGCCACCTTGCAGGATTTATTGCAACACAGTGGCATCTTCCCTTCGTTTCCGAAAAATTAGGTGTAAATAGCGAATTATGTAAACCTAACGCCGCGATTCTTTCCTACCCCGTAGTTACCCAGAATGTTCCTACACACGAAGGATCTTTTAACTACCTTTTGGGATTTGAACGCGACGATGCACTTAACCATATGGGTAATCTCGACGAAAACGTTGATGAAAGAACCTGCCCTTGCTTTATTTGGCACACAGCAACTGACGAAGCGGTTCCCGTTGCCAACTCCTTGGCATTTGCAAGAGCACTTACCGACAACAAAATCCCCTGCGAAATGCATATTTTCCCCGAAGGCAGACACGGTCTTTCGCGCGCGAATGCCGAAACCGCTCCCGACTGGGGAACCGAATTGTATATCAAGCCCTATATCGCACGTTGGATGGAATGGTCGATCAAATGGCTCGAGCATACTTTGTTCGACGGTCAGCTTAAGATGAAGATTTTTGAATAAAAACAAAGCAGACGCTTTTGCGTCTGCTTTTTTAACTTTAAGAAAAAACACCCTACGGAAGAGAGCCATAGGGTGTTTTGTTATTACGATTGGATTAATACATTCCGCCGCCCATACCGCCTGCCATTGCTGCTGCATTGGCTGCTGCGGTCGCGGGATCTTCCTTCTTGTCTGCAACGAGAGCTTCGGTGGTAAGAACCATAGAAGCAACGCTTGCAGCGTTCTGGAGTGCGCTACGGGTAACCTTGGTAGGATCTACGATACCGCTTTCGATCATATCAACGAAGGTTTCGTTGTATGCATCAAAGCCGATACCCTTAGGCTCGCTCTTAACACGCTGAACGATAACAGAGCCTTCAAATCCAGCATTTTCAGCGATTTGGCGAACGGGCTCTTCAAGAGCACGGAGAACGATCTTAACACCGGTCTTTTCATCGCCTTCAACAGTGTCAACAAGAGAAGCAACGGCAGGAATACAGTCGCAAAGTGCAACACCGCCACCTGCAACGATGCCTTCTTCAACAGCTGCCTTGGTAGCGTTGAGTGCATCTTCGATTCTGAGCTTCTTTTCCTTCATTTCGGTTTCGGTAGCTGCACCAACCTTGATAACTGCTACGCCGCCGGAAAGCTTTGCAAGACGCTCGTGGAGCTTTTCCTTATCGAAATCGCTGGTAGAAACTTCGATAGAAGCTTTGATCTGAGCGATTCTGTTCTTGATTTCGCCTGCATCGCCGGCGCCGCCAACGATGATGGTATTTTCTTTATTGATCTTAACCTGACGTGCACGGCCGAGCTGTGCAACGGTAGCTTCCTTGAGCTCGAAGCCGAGTTCAGAGGAAATAACCTCGCCACCGGTGAGGATTGCGATATCCTTGAGCATATCCTTACGTCTGTCGCCAAATCCGGGAGCCTTAACTGCAACGCAAGTAAAGGTGCCGCGGAGCTTGTTAACGATAAGGGTGGAGAGTGCTTCACCTTCAACGTCTTCAGCGATGATAACAAGCTTCATACCGTTCTGAACGACCTGTTCAAGAACGGGAAGGATTTCCTGAACGTTGGAGATCTTTTTATCTGTAATGAGGATAAATGCATCGTCGATAACAGCTTCCATCTTGTCGGTATCGGTAACCATATAAGGAGTGATGTAGCCGCGATCGAACTGCATACCTTCAACAACCTCGCAAGATGTTTCTGCGGTCTTGCTTTCTTCAACGGTGATAACGCCGTCAGCAGTAACCTTTTCCATTGCATCTGCGATAAGCTGACCGATAACCTCGTCTGCAGAGGAAACAGCGCCTACGCGTGCGATATCAGCGGTACCGTTGACCTTCTTGGAAGAGTTTTTGAGTTCTTCAACAGCGGTGTCAACAGCCTTTGCGATGCCCTTTTTGATTACCATAGGGTTAGCGCCTGCAGCAACGTTCTTCATACCTTCGCGGATGATTGCCTGAGCAAGAAGGGTTGCAGTGGTGGTACCGTCACCTGCAGCGTCATTGGTCTTTGTGGAAACTTCGCGTACAAGAGAAGCGCCCATATTTTCGAAAGCGTCGTCAAGCTCGATTTCCTTTGCGATGGTAACACCGTCGTTAGTGATAAGAGGTGCGCCGAACTTTTTATCGAGAACAACGTTTCTGCCCTTGGGGCCAAGGGTGATTTTTACAGTATCTGCAAGCTTATCGATACCGCGAAGAAGGGCTTCGCGAGCTTCGATGCCGTTTTTAATATCTTTAGCCATTACAATATACCTCCAAAAATTACTCTACTATTGCCAAAATATCGCCTTGGCGAACGATGATATATTCTTCACCGTCGAGCTTGATCTCGGTGCCGGAATATTTGCTGGTGATTACCTTATCGCCAACCTTAACGGTCATAACAACTTCGTTTCCGTCAACGATACCGCCGGGGCCAACCTCAACAACCTGTGCGATTTGGGGCTTTTCTTTTGCGGCGCCGGTAAGAATGATGCCGCTTTTGGTGGTTTCTTCAGCTTCGACCATCTTTACAACAACGCGGTCGGAAAGGGGTTTAAGTTTCATTAATATTACCTCCGTTACGTTAAAATATTTAAGTAAATTATTTATTATCTTTAAACACCAAGAAAGTATTATATAACATTTTTCCAATAATTTCAAGTGCAAATTTACTTTTTAGGCTTAAAAAACTGATAGAGATTACATTTAATCATACCGTTATAGAGTACGCGTTTTTTGTCGCTTCTTCTTCCAAAATAACGCTCAAACAGTTCATCAGACGTTATAATATACATTTGCCAATTGGGTACTGTGTTTGAAAATTGCTTTCCGATTGCTTTTGCCAAATCGCGTGCCTCGGTGAGGTCGCCCAATCGTTCACCATAAGGCGGATTGGTGATAATTGTGCCGCGTGCATCGGAAATCGGAGAAGCAAATTTTCGTGCATCAGCTACCTTGAAATCGATATATTTCGCAACACCTGCTTTTCTTGCATTATCGCGTGCCAGCTCTACTGCCGCAGGATCGATATCAGAACCGAAGATTTTTGTAAGAGGCTCGCGGATCTCCGATCTTGCCGCTTCCCTTTCATTAGTCCAGATGGTTTTAATAAGCAGAGGAAATTCCTCGGCGATAAATTTTCTGTTTATGCCGGGTGCGATATTACACGCTTGGGTTGCCGCCTCGATTGCGATAGTACCGCTTCCGCAAAGAGGATCGCAAATTATTACGTTATCACGCATACGGGAAAGCTTTACCATTGATGCGGCGAGCGTTTCACGAAGAGGTGCGGCACCTGAAAGTGCGCGATAGCCGCGCTTGTGAAGACCTGCACCGGTAGTGTCTATCATGAGCGTTGCGGTATCGTTAAGTATAAAAAACTCGATTTGGTATTTTACGCCTGTTTCGGGGAAAATGCGTATTTTGTATTTGTTCGCAAGCGAATCAACCACAGATTTTTTAATAATCTTCTGACAGTCGGGGATCGAAAAGAGCTTGCTTCGGATCGAGTGCCCTTTTACGGGGAATGCATCGTTTTTACCGATAAAATCCGCCCAAGGAAGCTTTTTGGTGCCTTCAAAAAGGTCATCAAAGGTATAAGCCTTAAATGAGCCAAGCTTTATTAAAACGCGTTCCGCGGTGCGAAGGCGAATATTACATTTGGCAATAGCGTCTGTAGGCGCTTCGAAGGTAACTCTGCCGTCTATCGTTTCTATTCTTTTATATCCAAGGTTGTCTATTTCTTCTCCGAGCAAGCCCTCGAGTCCAAACAGACAGGTTGCAACTAATTCCATTATATACTCCGTTTTATGAGTTTATCCTATTTGGAAGACTTTTTCTTTTTAATTACCGCAAACACAACTACTGCAAAAATAAGTACTGCACCGATAATTACATACATCCACACACTGTCTGAATCGGATTCAACAATTAGTGTGTCGCTGCTATCATCAACTACGCTACTCGATTGAACGTCGGGATATTCTGAAGATTCGTCCAAGGATTCTGTTATTGAGGTTTGCGACTCGTCAGTAATATCTGTGACGTCACCAACGCCTACGAGCGCCTCCGAGCAAAATACGAAATTATACGTACCGTTAATTAAAGAAAACTTAACGTAGCGTGCAGAAACCGGCTTGCAGACGTAGTTTACGTAAGAAACGATATCAACGTATTGCAATTCGGGCGTTGCAAGCAGCTCGAAGCTTTCTCCATCCTCTGAAATTAATATTTGAATATCATCGGTGGGAGAGCCAATTCCATACGCATTAACGTTACTGAAATGCATCATAAAGTGCGTAAGGTCGTTTCTTACCTCTCCCAAATCGATGGTAACAGACATTCTGCCGTCCTTATCAAGGAGCGATTTGTGGAACGCATGCCATTCCGAGCCAAGCTCGCTTGCGCCGATAACGCCGTCGGTCAATTCCTTGCCGTCGTTATTCTGGTAATCTATAACGGTACCGTCGGAATATGCTTTGGTTGCGACATAGGGCTTATCTTTGGAAACCCAATCGACATTTGAATCGATCGAAAAGGTGTCGCTTCTTCTTGAATCAATATCGTTTTGCGTAAGTATGCCTTGTGAATACTTATATGTCAAATCGTATACCGAACGGGCTCTTTCATCTTTTGAATAGCATGCAGCATAGAAGACCGCTTGCTTGCCGTCCTGATAATACATTTTGATTGATTTATCGGCACCGAACTTAATACCGCCTTCAAGATAATCTAAGTAACGGTTATAATATTCGCCGCTTTTAAGGGCTTTGCCGTCTATTTCCAATTCCAAGCCCATACCAAAATTAACACAGTCGTTCAGGCAATTCTCGACGCGCTTTTTATCGACGTTTTCCTGCCAAAACATATTGGGCTGCATTGTAACCGCATCTATACCCAAAGATTGCCAAAAGCTATAGCCGTTTGATCTGTACCAAGGAATCCAAACGAATTTGAGTCCCTTTGAATGAAGATATTCGGAGGCATACAAAAACAGTTCACGATCAACAGAGCCCTTTGCGCCGGTATAAACGTATTCCTCAAGCCAGTAAAAGCCAATAAGCTCGAGATGCTCATAATTTCTTTCGTTGAATAGCTTCAGCTGCTCATCAATTATCCATTTAATGGCATATTTGCGGTCCTCGATTTTTCTGAAATCAAGCGATTTGCCGCCAAGAGATCCAAATTTATCGGCCGCTTCAACACCGGGATAAAGAATTGTAAGAACAACGCCTGCTTTGCGAGAGGAATCGTTAAGTTCTGCCTTTGCTTCGCCGAAGGCGGTTTCGAGAGCGTCAACGTTTGCACCCTTATAAAAGGTGTCCTCTACATAGTTGGTCCAGTCGATTGCCTTGGTGGGATTAGACGCGTCGTAATGCATTCTCGCGCTCGAAGGTCCATAGGACATACAAGGCAAGAAAAGATAACTGTCGAAGAAGAAATCCTGCGCTTTTCCATTCTCATCAAGATATGCCACATAAGGCTTTAGGTCCTCGGGATAATGACGGCCATAATCATCTCTGTTAGGATTATGTGTGTAGGTTAACACAAGATTCTCATATC
>JAFYON010000075.1 GCA_017560145.1 Clostridia bacterium
CACACCGACATTCCAAACTTATCAACAAAATCAACGCCGTAGCTAACGCTTCTGAACAACTCTTTAAAACCTCTGAAGCTATATCTGTTAAGAATGAAACCAATTACAATTGCGGACGAGAACAAAATTATAAAAAATACGTTCATAAAACCGCGATATGCATATTGTAATGCATAATATGCATCATTTTCGATAACAAGGGGCGCAGGTGCATTGATACCCAAGGAGCTATACAAGAAGGAGTATACGAAAATACCTAGTATACCGATAGCAAGTCCCGCTTTGAACATATTGAAGCCTCGGTGCATTTTTGTTGTACCGGGCAACAAAGCGGGAACAACAAATCCTGCGGCAAGACCAAACAAAATCGCAATTATAACGCCCAAAACCGTAGCTCTTGGCTCAGTCGCAACGAATTCGTCATTAATCGTATATCTGAATATAAAGTCGCTTATAAAAGGACCGAGAGCCGTTGAGAACAACGCAACGTGAACATACTCTTTAAAACGCTTCTTTCGTACAATGCAAAATAGCAAGACACCGAAAACGGTCGGCCACATATTAAGAAAATTAAGACCATAAAATCCGTGCGCTATTACAAGCATATAACCGGCAAGCGCAGTAGCTTTTGCCTTAACCTTACTGAAAAAGATCAAAACATTTGCAGCCAGACCGCAAATGGCTGCGTTGAAAAAAGTACTACCAAGTCCGCCAAGAGCAAAATAGTCCGTTACAAGCTTTGAAGGCGAAGTTAAAATTTTAAACAAATTATGCCAAAATTCAGTTTCATTGCTATAAATCACGGCAATAGGAGTTGTTATAAAAAATAAAGCCGTAATATAAAGCGTAAATAAACTGATTACTTTATGTGCATTTTTAGCATGGTGCTCTTCTGCATCAAAAGCAGATACATGATGTGTAAGCTCGTGTGTAAATTCCATACAATTACTGTCCATAAAACTTGATATTATGAATATATCAAACTATTTAAATAATCGCAATGTCAAAAATTAAATATTATCGTATAATTTTTTAAAAAATATTGTACTTTTTAGATATGAAATACACTTTTATAAAAATTAAAACCCAAGCAAAAGCTTGGGTTTGGCCCGCCCTAAGGGATTTGAACCCCCGGCCTACGGAATCGGAATCCGTTGCTCTATCCGCTGAGCTAAGGGCGGTTTTTGTTTTTATATGAAAACATATAATATAATAACCAAAATACTAATGCGATGATAATAAATATTACCGAAAGCATAAGAGTAACGATTCCGTCAAACGCACTCTTTCCGTAGGTTAAAATATAAATAACCTCAGAGAACAATACACCCAAAAAAGAAGGGATGGTTACTGAAAACAAATCCCAAAGAGCGTATTTACCGATTTTGAAAACTCTGTGATTTTTAATATATGTCAAGGATACCCAAAACGGCACAGTATATATGCAAGCAAACGGCATCAAAGACAATACAACGTAAATAAACGCGTTATCAACATTAATTAAGTATGAAAATATCGAATAAAGCGGTGAAAGTAAAAAACAAAACACCGCTTTAATAATCAATATTTGCTTTGAATACAATTTATCCATTATTTTCGTTTTTTCTGATGGTAGAGCGCTTAATTTTACCGCTGATAGTTTTAGGAAGCTCATCTACGAACTCAACTATTCTGGGATATTTATAAGGCGCAGTTACCTTCTTTACGTGATTTTGGATTTCCTTCTTAAGCTCATCACTCGCAGTGAATCCCTTTGCAAGAACGATTGTAGCTTTAACAACCTGACCGCGAACAGGATCGGGTGCTGCTGTAACGGCACATTCAAGCACGGAGGGGTGTGTCATAAGAGCACTTTCTACCTCAAACGGGCCAATTCTGTAACCTGAGCACTTAATAACGTCGTCATTCCTGCCAACAAACCAATAATAACCGTCTGCATCACGCCAAGCAGTGTCGCCGGTATTATAAGAATCGTTATTAAAAGCTCTTGCATTAGCCGCTTCATCTTCCTGATAGCCTTGGAAAAGTCCTGCGGGATAGTGCTTCGAAAGGTTTTTGATTACAATAGATCCAACAATACCGTCCTCACAGGAATTGCCGTTTTCATCAACAATATCAATGTCAAAGTCAGGCGAAGGCTTGCCGGTGGAGCCGGGCTTGATTTCAACGCCATCATAATTTGCAAGAAGCACGGGCGTTTCTGTCTGTCCAAAGCCTTCTGTAAGTGTCAAACCTGTAAGCTCTTTAAACTTATAGAAAACCTCGGGGTTCAAGGGCTCGCCTGCGATACAGCAATGCTTTATAGAGGAAAAATCATATTTACTGATATCCTCTTTAATAAGAAAACGGAATATCGTGGGAGGTGCACAGAAGGTCGAAAGCTTGATTTCCTGAATAAGCTCAAGAGTGTTCTTTGCATCAAACTTTATGTTATCGTATGCAACTATAACCGCACCGCAAATCCATTGACCGTAGATCTTGCCCCATGCAAATTTTGCCCAACCGGAATCGGACATAGTGAGATGCAGCTTTCCCTCTTCCGTATGCTGCCAATATTTTGCCGTAAGTATATGACCGATAGGATATGCATAATTATGCAAAATCATTTTGGGCATACCCGTGGTACCCGACGAAAAATAGAGAAGCATCGGATCGGTTGTTTCGTTATAAATACGTAACAATTCATCGGAATAATTGCAATAAGTGTTTCTAAAATCAATAAAGCCTTCGGGAATATTTTCGCCAACTATCGCAAGCTTATCAAGTGTGCTACATTCATTTTTCGCTTCACACATCGACTTAATGATTTGATCATCGTCAACGGAGACAATCATTTTGATATTAGCAGCGTTACAGCGATAAACAATATCCTTTGTAGTAAGCTGAAAAGTTGCAGGAATACATACGGCGCCTATCTTGCACAAAGCAAGAATACAGATCCATGCTTCCGCTCTTTGCTTGAGCATAAGCATTACCCTGTCGCCCTTTTTAATGCCGTTATCAATGAAAAAATTTGCCGCTTTATTAGAAAGCAAACGAAGATCTTCAAATGTGTACATTTTTCTTGTACCGAAATCATCGCAATACAACAAAGCCGGTTTATTTTCATCAAGCTCAGCCCATCCGTCGACAACGTCGAAAGCAAAGTTAAACTTGTCCGGTACATTTACTTTATAGTTTTGTTTAAAATCTTCATACGAATCGAATTCGATTCTGGGCAAAAATTTTTCTAACATCACGGTTTCCTTGTTTGTAAAGAATTATTCCTCGATTATGCGAACGGTTTTTATAACCTGATCTTCAAGAGGCTTGTCGTTAAAATTAGTTCTAACAGCCGCAATTTGATCGACAACGTCAATACCTTCGAGAGTTTTGCCGAAAGCGGCATATTGGCCGTCAAGGAAAGTACTGTCTGCGTGGCAAATAAAGAACTGGCTGCCTGCACTGTTGTAGCTCATAGAACGTGCCATAGAAATAACGCCACGCTCATGAGAGATATCGTTTTGGACACCGTTGATAGCAAATTCGCCTTTAATGGTGTAGCCGGGACCACCGGTGCCGATACCGTTGGGGTCGCCGCCTTGAATCATAAAGCCTGCGATAACACGATGGAAAATCAAACCGTCATAAAACTTTTCGTTTGCCAATTTTACAAAATTTTCAACGGTAATAGGAGCGATGTTATGATATAACTCAAGCTTGATCAAGCCACCGTTTTCCATTTCAATTTCTGCAATTACAATATCTTTCATGATAACCTACCTTTAAAAATTATTGAGAAAAAGCCGAACACTGTTACAGTGTTCGGCTTTTGGTGATCCATCGGAGAATCGAACTCCGGACACCATGATTAAAAGTCATGTGCTCTACCGGCTGAGCTAATGGATCGTCTGCAACCGCAGATTAGAATACCACATATTAATGCACAATGTCAATAGCAAAACATAAAAAATATTGAATTTTTATCAAAAAAATTTGTTCATTTTCTACTTGCGAAAAGGCATTAATAAAACCTAAAATTTGCAAGGACTTTGCCTAAAACAGTAACCTCTTTTGTATATATCGGGTCCATAGTATGGTTTGCAGGTTGAAGCCTGATTCTTCCATTATCCTTGTAAAAACGCTTAACGGTTGCTTCATCATCTATCATCGCAACTACAATTTCACCGTCATCGGCATAACGCTTGCTTTCAACAACAACGATATCACCGTCTAAAATTCCCGCTTCTATCATACTTTCACCCATAACTCGCAATGCAAACAAATTAGCCTTACCGCGAGCCATGGTTACAGGAAAGTCAACAAAGCCTTCATAATTCTCGACCGCAAGAATGGGCTGTCCTGCGGTAACCTTGCCGAGAATCGGAACCTTTTTCATTTTTGAGGATTCACTTGCTACTCCCGACTCCAATGAAAGCGCGCGGCTCTTACCGGAGGATTTTTTAATATAGCCTTTCGTTTCAAGTCTGCGAAGATATTCATGAACAGAAGAGGTTGATTTAATACCAACGGCAGAACAAATATCTCTTACAGACGGAGCATAACCGTTTTTTTCGATACAATCATTTATATAATCGTATATGTCTTTCTCTTTTTGAGTAAGCTCGATCATAACATTTACTCCTCTTTGTTTTTATCCGCCTCTATAGCATATTTAAAAAGCTCTCTGGCACGCTCATGTTTGCCGGATAAATATAAATATCCATACAAGCATTCAAGACCGGTAGCGCGTCTGTAATCAACGGCATTCGCGCTTTTCGCGTGATGGGTATTGCGGGCATTTCTTCCGGTTTTATAGAACCAAAGCTCGGTTTCGTCAAGTTCGTCAACCATAATTCCCACAAGTCTGCTTTGTGATACCGCAGTGATAATTTTCTTAATATCCTCATTAAGCTTTGAAACCAAGCAGTCACCATCGTTAATGATATATTCACGGGCGAGCGTTTCGAAAAACGAATCGCCCATATATGCAAGAACGAGCGGACTATAATTACGTTTAATAAACTCTAAGCTCTTTTCCATTTTACGCCTTGACGTGTATCTTCAAGAATAATGCCCTTTTCGAGGAGCTCGTTTCTTATTGCATCGGCTTCCGCAAAATTCTTCGCCTTCTTTGCTTCAGTACGCTTTGCAATCATCTCTTCGATATATTCAACGTCATCATCGGCGTTTTCATTACCAAAGCCAAGCAATTCGCAAAGCTTAACATATACCGACTTAACGTTTTCGATATATTCGGCGGATACCTGATCGGTGATGACACTGTTGATATCTCTGGTCATTTCAAAAAGATATCCAATTGCATCAGCGGTATTAAGATCGTCATCCATTGCCTCGATAAATTCTTGCTTTTTCGAGTTAATGAACGAAATGCTTTCCTTTTCTCTATCGGACAAATCACCTTGAGCATTCTTAGCCGCAAAATCGATATTAACCAAGCAGTTATTCAAACGTTCAACCGCAGCCAAAGCTTGCGAAAGAATATCGTCGCTATAGTTAATAGGGCTTCTGTAATGAGAAGAAAGAAGGAAGAATCTAACCGCTTTATAACCATATTTACCTGCCGCATCACGCACAAGGAAGAAGTTACCGGCGGATTTACTCATTTTCTTATTATCAACGTTAATATGTCCGTTATGCAACCAAAAACGCGCAAGTGTGCATCCGGTAGCGCATTCACTTTGTGCAATTTCATTTTCGTGGTGCGGGAAGATCAAATCGACGCCGCCACCGTGAATATCGATATCTGTACCAAGATATTTATTTACCATCGCGGAGCATTCAATATGCCAACCGGGACGTCCTTCGCCCCAAGGCGAGGTCCAAGAAATTTCGCCTTCTTCCTTTTTACCCTTCCAAAGAGCAAAATCAAAGGGATGCTTTTTGATTTCACTTACATCTATGCGAGCGCCTGCTTCGAGCTCATCCATATTATGGTGAGAAAGCTTGCCGTATTCCGAATCGCTTTGAGAATCGAAATAAACGTCGTTGCCCGAAACGTATGCATGCCCCTTTTCAATAAGCTGCTCAACGATTTCGATGATTTTGTCGATATTTTCTGTAGCACGCGGATGAACAGTCGCGTCATTAACGCCAAGTCTGTGTGCATCGGTAAAATACTCATTAATATACTTTTCAGCAATCTCGGGAACAGTGCAAGA
This sequence comes from Clostridia bacterium, assembly GCA_017560145.1. GTDB lineage: Bacteria > Bacillota > Clostridia > Oscillospirales > CAG-382 > Coliplasma. Next base: position 6,162 of record JAFYON010000075.1, read on the forward strand.
ATTTTCTTTTGCAGCACGAATAAGCTTGTCGTCAACGTCGGTAAAGTTTTGAACAAAAGTAACCTTATTGCCACGATATTCAAGATATCTGCGAAGCATATCAAAAACAACAAAGCAACGCGCGTTGCCGATATGGAAATAATTGTAAACGGTAGGACCGCAAACATACATTTTTACTTCTCCGTTGCGAACAACGAATTCTTCTTTTTGCCTTGTAAGTGTATTAAAAAGTTTCATAATTGCCTCTTATTTGTTGGTATCGATAAATTTCCAATATGATTTAATATAGTTTACTCCCGAAAGAACGGTAAAGAATAACATTGCAGCAGTTGAAATCAGTGTGATCCATCCGTGACAAAATGGAAAAATAACCGGTTCAAGCATTACGGCAGACGTTGCAATTATCTGTGTAACCGTCTTAATTTTGCCAAGACTGCTTGCCGCGATAACGGCGCCGCTGGCCTTAACGACAACAAGACGCATAGAGGTTACTGCAAGCTCGCGGAAAACAACGACGATTGCCGTCCAGTAAAATAAATGCTTAATGACATCAACAGAAACGGTAGTAGTAAAGCCTACGGCATGGTAATCGAAAACATAACCGGAAAAGCAGATGGCAAACATAGCACCAAGTATTAAAAACTTATCCGCAAGCGGATCCATAAACTTGCCGAAATCCGTTATAAGATTTCGAGAGCGCGCAATGTGACCGTCAAGAAAATCGGTTATAGACGCTGCTATAAACAAGCCGGCTGCAATAATTCTGCTTATATTTGGATTATCAAAAAAATTATACGTCAGAAAGAATATAAAAAACGGAATCGCAAATATTCTGCCTAAAGTAAGTTTGTTAGGAAGGTTCATAAAAGCACTCCTAAATTTAATTTAGCAAATTTTACCGTAAAGATCGTAATCAAGAACTTCGGTGATAGTTACGTTTACAAACTCGCCTTCTTTTAAGCGCTTGGGGGCAGTAAAATATACTTTACCGTCAATATCAGGGGCGTCGGCGTAAGATCTGCCGAAAAAGCATTCGGAAACGGGATCATAACCTTCACAAATAACCTTTAATGTTTTATTGACAAATTTCGCATTGAAATCGTTATGAATACGATTTTGATCACTCATGATAGCGTCGCAACGCTTTTTCTTTGTCGCTGCAGTTACCTGCTTAGGCATATCGTATGCCGGGGTGCCTTCCTCACGGGAATATTCAAAGGCGCCAAGACGTTCAAACTTAGTTTCTTTTAAGAAAGTGCGCAACTCGTTGAATTGCTTTTCGGTTTCTCCGGGGAAACCTACGATAACAGTGCTTCTGATAACAATATCGGGCACTTCTTTTCTTAACTTTGCAACAACGTTTTTGATGCTTTCGCCGGTATCGCGACGATTCATTCTTTTGAGCACGTCATCGTTGATATGTTGAATCGGCATATCAATATATTTTACTAACTTGTCATTATTTTTGAATTCGTTAATCAAGCCGTCGGTGATTCTATCAGGATAGCAGTACAAAACTCTGATCCATTCAATACCTTCGATTTCCGACAAAGCGGAAATGAGGCTATCAAGAGCATAAGTGCCGAACAAATCCTCGCCGTATCTTGTGGTGTCCTGCGCGACAAGGCAAATCTCCTTAATGCCCATCTCTGCAAGGCCTTCAACCTCTTCGATAATATCGGTCATTTTACGGCTTCTGAACTTACCGCGAATGTCCGGGATTACACAATATGTGCATCTGTTGTCGCAACCTTCTGCAATTTGCACGTAAGCAAAGTATTCAGGCGTTGTAATAACTCTTTCGCCGCCGAGCTCTACCTTATCTACATCCTTAAAGCTTGCAAAGGTACCGCCTTTATATGCAACCTCAACCGCTTCGCATATATCATCAAGAGAACCGGTGCCAAGAATACAATTTACCTCGGGTAGTTCCTTTAAAAACTCTTCTTTATATCGTTGCGGTAAACAACCGGTTACAACAATGCCCTTAAGATCACGATTTTTCTTAAGCCATGCAATATCGAGAATGTTATCAATAGCTTCATTCTTTGCACTTTCAATAAAAGCACAAGTGTTTATAACTATAACATCGGCATCAATATCTTCTGCAACGATTTCCATACCGTGATTAACAAGCTTTGCTAACATAACCTCGGTATTTAAAAGATTCTTGGGGCAACCTAACGATACAAATCCAACCTTAATGGACATATTTAATACTCGCTTTCAAACTTACTGATAAAATCAACAACATCCGAACTTGAAAATCCGGCACGAATAGCTCCGGCATAAACCTTCTGCTTATACTTGATGTCGTTTATACGCGACATATCGTATTTTTTAGTAACAAACGCCTCGATACGATCAAATTGATCAAGCTCGACGTATTTGCTTATCGCATCCTCGATATCATCTTTCGAAATACCGCGTTTGTATAATTCGTTTTTAATACGGGTCAAACCCATATTTTTGAATTCATAAAATGTTTCGGCATAACGCTTTGCAAGCAAATTATCATTCACATAGCCGCGTTCAACCATCAAAGCCGCAACGTCGGTTGAAAGCTCTTTGGAAAACTTTCTGCACAATTTATCGCGAAGCTGCTTTTCGGAAAGATCACCATAGGACAAAAAATCGAATGCTTTCTTTATGCAAGCAAGTCTATCAACCGCAAGAGCTAAGCTTTCAATCGTTTCGTCATCAACTTCGCTTCCCTCTTCTAAATGCAACGCTTCAAGATCATAAGCAGTTATATGATAGCGTTCTCCGTCACAAATTACCGTCGCTTCGTTACTGTTATCGTTTTTAAGGATACGTGTTACGGTATACATTTTATTCTTCGTCAAACAAATCTTCAGCGCTTACAGCTTCATAGCTCTCTTCGCCGTTACCGGCATAGGAAGCCATAATCTTTTCACAAAGCTCAGCAGCCAAAGCTTCGTCTTCTTCAAGAATAGCACGAACCTTGTCTTTACCCTGACCCAATTTTTCGCCGTTATACGAAAGCCATGATCCGCTCTTTTCAATAATGCCGCAAGCGACACCGAGCTCGATAATTTCGCTTTCCTTGGAAATACCCTTGCCGTAGATAATATCAAACTCTGCGGTCTTAAAGGGAGGAGCAACCTTATTTTTAACGACTTTACACTTAACGTGGTTACCGATAATTTCGCTGCCATTTTTAAGCTGTTCAGACTTTCTGACATCCAAACGAACAGAAGCATAAAACTTCAATGCGCGACCACCGGTAGTTGTTTCGGGGTTGCCGTAAACGACGCCAACCTTTTCACGAAGCTGATTGATAAATATAACGATACAGCTCGATTTAGCGATAGCGCCAGAAAGCTTACGCAATGCCTGAGACATCAATCTTGCGTGAAGGCCAACGTGCGAATCGCCCATATCGCCGTCAATTTCATTTTTGGGAACGAGTGCTGCAACAGAGTCAACGACAACAGCATCGACCGCGCCGGAGCGAACCAAAGCCTCCGTGATTTCCAAGGCTTGTTCGCCATAGTCAGGCTGAGAAACAAGCAGAGAATCGGTGTCAACGCCCAATGCGCGAGCATAAATGGGATCAAGAGCATGTTCGGCATCGATAAAAGCAGCTTCGCCGCCCTGCTTTTGCACCTCTGCAATGATATGGAGCGCAAGCGTAGTTTTACCCGAGGATTCCGGGCCAAAAATTTCAATAATTCTTCCCTTGGGAACACCGCCGATGCCCAACGCAACGTCAAGAGAAAGGGAACCGGTAGGAACGCTTTTAACCTCCATACCCGCATTTTCACCAAGGCGCATTATAGAACCTTTGCCGCATTGCTTTTCGATTTGAGCAAGCGCGGTTTCAAGAGCCATTTTTTTACTATCGATTTTCGTATCTTTGATTGCCATATAGCACAACCTCCATGCGAACTTTTGTTCTATTCATCATAACACACTATAAATCAAATGTCAATTAAAATTTCTTTAATTAACCTTTAAATATTCTTATTTTTATATATTTAGTCAAAAATATATTAATTCTTCATAAAATAGATTTTTTTTGTTAAATTAGTCAATATACAAATCGAATTTTTTTAGTTAAAATAAGAATACCAAAATGGCAAAAACAAGGAGTGTAATTATGGCGCAGAATCAACACCATGGAAAAATGGGTCTCATCGTTCTTAAGAGCTGTTCTCAGCTTGGCAGTGAAGTGGACCAATTTATTCGTCAATTAAGAAATGAAGACGACGGAGACAGCTACATCATTCCCATCGAGGAAGTACGTTTTAGCAACGGTGAAGGCAAAGTCAAGATCCAAGACTCTGTCAGAGGCAGAGATATTTATATCCTCTGCGATATCGGCAACTATAGTTGCACATACAACCTTTTCGGATATGAAAACAGAATGAGCCCCGATGATCACTTCCGTGATATCAAGCGCGTTCTCTCCGCTATCGGCGGCAAAGCAAGCAGAATCACCGTTTTGATGCCTCTTCTTTACTCTTCCCGTCAGCACAAGAGAAAAGGCAGAGAATCCCTTGACTGTGCACAGGCACTTGAAGAGCTTCAGAACCTCGGCGTAGATTGCATCCTCACATTCGACGCTCATGACTCTACCATCTACAATGCTATCCCCGGCACCTCTTTTGAAAATATCTACCCCACCTATTCTATGCTTAAGCGCTTCATCCAGAATGAAGGCGATGATATTTTCAAGGACAATATGACCGTTATCAGCCCCGATACCGGTGCAATGGACAGAGCTATTTATTACGCGAATGTTCTCGGACTTGACGTTGGTATGTTCTATAAGAGAAGAGACCATTCCAGAATCGTTAACGGCAAGAACCCCATCGTTCAACACGAATACATCGGCGGACCTCTTGAAGGCAAGAGAGTTCTCATTATTGACGATATGATCGCTTCCGGCGAATCCGTTATCGACGTTATCAACGAAATCCAAAAGCAGAACGTTAGCGACGTTTACGCTGCAGTTTCCTTCGCGTTCTTCACCAGCGGCCTTGAAAAGTTCGACAAGCTTTATGAAGAAGGCAAGCTCAAGAAGCTTTATTCCACCAATCTTACCTATGCTCCCAAGGAATTGCTCGAGCGTCCTTGGTTCGTTCAGGTTGATATGTCCAAGTTTATTGCAAAAATCCTTTGCACTCTCAACAACGACGAATCTATCTCTCCCCTTCTCGATAGCGCAGCAAGAATTCGTCGCCTTTTAAAGAGATACAACCAGGGTTAAAATGTATATTAGCGAAAATATGTTGACAAAACAATTTTCGTATGATATAATAACTAAGATATGAAAACTTTTAGTTTTCTCCTTACTCCATTTAATTGATGGAGTCAAAGTCCAGAAGGAGGTGTAGAATGATGACTAAGTACGAAACAATTTTCGTTGTCAACAGCGCTCTCGGCGAAGAAGCCGTTAAAGCAATCGTTGAAAAGTTCACTTCGCTCATCGGTGCAAACGCAGAAGTTGAAACCGTTAATGAGTGGGGCAACAGAAGATTTGCGTACCCCATCGAAGATTTGACTGAAGGCTATTATGTTCTCGTTAAATTCGCATCGGCTCCCGATTTTCCGAGCGAACTTTCCAGAATTTATAATATTACCGACGGCATTCTTCGTTCGCTCATCGTAAATTGCGAACAGTAATGAATTCATTCGCTGATTAAGTGAGGTAACATCATGGCATTCAACAGAGTTATCCTTGTTGGCAATCTCGTTGCCGACCCTGAATTGAAGACTACCGCTAACGGCACTAACGTTACGAGATTCCGTATTGCTGTTAACAGAAGCTTTACTCGTGCAGGTGAACAGCCCAAGACCGATTTCTTTGATATCGTTGCTTGGCGTCAGACCGCAGAGTTCGTTTCCCGCTTTTTTACCAAAGGCAGACCTATTCTCGTTTCCGGTACTCTTCAGAACAACAATTGGACCGACAACAATAATGTAAAGCATTATACTTGCGAAATCGTCGCTGACGAAGTTTCCTTTGTTGATCGCAAGGGCGACGGAATGCCCGGACAACCCTCTGTGTCCAACGGAGCTCCCACTTACAGCACACCCTCGGCAGATTCCGGTTTCGAAGATCTTTCTGCAGACGACGAACTGCCCTTCTAAAAAATTTATAAGGAGAATAACATGGAAAACGAACAGGTAGTTGCTACCGAAGAGACCGTTGCTCCCGCTGAACAGAACGAAGTTAGAGAAGCAAGAGAACCTCGTGAACAGCGCGATAACGCACGTGCTCCCTTCCGTAACAAGAGAAGAAAGAAAGTTTGCGCATACTGCGCTGACAAAGTAGATTATATCGACTATAAGGATACTATGCGTCTTAAGAAGAACCTTTCTGAACGCTACAAGATTCTTCCCCGCAGAGTTACCGGTACTTGCGCTCGTCACCAGAGACAGCTCACCATCGCTGTTAAGAGAGCAAGACATCTCGCACTCATTCCTTATATCACCGACTAAATAATCCATGCGGACAACCAAACGGTTGTCCGCAATTTTTTGAGGCAATATGTTTAATATTATCAAAGATATATTAAAATGCGAAGGAATCACCAACGTCGGAATGATTCCTATAAACGAATGCGAAATTATAAACGAGCGAATTCTACCAAAAGATGCTAAAAGCGCTATATTGTTTTCAATACCCTATCGCTCGTCCACGAGCAAACCAACGGACGGTTTTTCGGAATATGCAAGAATTTATGATTATCATAAATTTGCACAAGAGCTATACGGTCGCACGATTGAAGCGATGAAAAACAAGATGGGCTTTGATTTTTACGGATTTTGCGATCATTCGCCGATTAACGAAAAGCTTGCAATTGCAAAATGCGGGTTAGGCGTAATTGGCAGAAATTCTTTATTTATCGATAAGGTCTACGGCACTTATATTTTTATTGGATCTATATTGACAAACGCAGAATGCAAAAACACGGTCGATATAATAGACGTTTGTGCAAATTGCCAAAAATGCGTCACAGCCTGTCCTAACGACGCAATACTCGAAAAAGGCATTGACAGAACAAGGTGCTTATCCGCAATCTCACAAAAGAAAAACAAAACCCACGAAGAAAAACAATTACTCAAGCACAATAACATCGTATGGGGTTGCGATATATGTCAAGACGTTTGTCCTTATAACGAAAAAGCTATTATTTCGCCGATCAAACGTTTTGCCGAAACGCGCGTCGCATCTATTGACAAAGACTTTATCGATTCTTTAAACGAAGAAGAGTTCTTGAAATACGCCTTCTCTTATAAAGGCAAAAAAATTATATACGACAATATCGAATTTAAATAAACTCGCTTGACTACAAATGCTTTGAATGATATAATATAGAAAATATTTTTTGTGGAGTACAGATATGGATGTAAATGCACAAATTAAGCAAATTGCAGACAGAATAAAATATCTTCGCGATGCCGTTGATATGACCGACGTTGAAGTTGCTAACATTTTAGGTATAAGCGTTGATGAATACGCAAAATACGAAAACGGCGAAAAGGATATTCCGATCAGTATAATTTACTCTACCGCTGCAGCTCTAGGTGTTGATCCTACCGAATTAATTCTCGGCGAAGCTCCCCGTATGGCTGAATATTGCATCACTCGCAAGAACGCAGGCATTATGATAGAACGTTATCCCGGCTATTCCTTCGAAGCACTTGCGCATAACTTTATTGGCAGAGATAAAGAGCCGATGATCGTCACCCTTTCCGCTTCTCAGGAACGTGCGGCCTTGGTTTCTCATAGCGGTCAGGAATTCAACTATGTGCTCGAGGGCAAAATCGGTATTACTCTTGGTAACAGAACTTTCGAATTAAGTGCAGGCGATTCTGTTTACTTTATGCCTTCCATTCCCCACGGTCAGTTTGCTATTACAGAAACTGCAAAATTCCTTACAATAATTGATAAAGAAAATGGCTGATTTTAAAAAGAAGAAGCAATACGGTCAAAACTTTTTGACCAACGTTGCAATACCAAAGAGAATAGCCGCCGAATGCGGAATTACTTCCGAGGATTGTGTAATTGAAGTCGGACCCGGATTTGGCATTTTAACAAGAGAATTATCGGCCATTGCTCACAAGGTTATTGCTATCGAAATCGATACCGAATTGATGGACATCCTCCCTCAGAAGCTCGCAGATTGCAATAACGTCAAGGTTATAAATGCAGATATACTGAAAACCGACGTTGGCGAGCTTATAAGGAACGAATTCGAAGGCAGAAACGTTTGTGTTTGCGCAAATCTTCCCTACTACATAACAACAGATATTGTAATGAAGTTGCTTGAAGGTGATTTCGGCTTTAAAACCATTACTGTTATGGTGCAAAAAGAGGTAGCGGAACGTTTTTGCTCTTCTGCAGGTGCCGAAGGCTACGGTGCAATAACAGCTTCTATAAGCTATTACGCATCTGTTAAACGATTGTTCACCGTAAAAGCAGGCTCATTTGATCCCAAACCTAAGGTCGACAGTGCAGTAATAAGATTTGATTTGCACAAAGAACCGCCCGTAGAACCAAAGGATAAAAAACTTTTCTTCGACGTAATAAAGGCAGCTTTTTCACAAAGAAGAAAAACCTTGTCAAATGCACTGATTTCAAATTTCGGTTCAAAGTTATCAAAGCAAGACTGTAACGAAATAATACTAGAGTGCGGTTATTCCGAAACGGTACGAGGCGAAGAATTGGATATATTTGGTTTTTCAAAGATAGCAGATGCTATTTTTAACCGTATAAATTAAATAATAAAAAGACCGTATCGATCGATACGGTCTTTTCTTTTATTTTCTTACATTCAATCGTATTACCGAAAGCTCAAGCCAATATTCAAGATCTTCAAATTCTGAAATAATTGACCTAGAATCATTATTGTTACCACATCGACCAATGATATCGTTCTTGACCTTGGCGATTTCTGTCAATGCATTGTTACACCAACTGATTTTCTGCGTTACGGTTGCGTTATCAACGTCTAACTTTCGAGAAAATTCGATCAAATCATCGCATTGCGATACAATAAATGCAACATCATCGGAATCAAGGGTCTTAAACAACGAGGATAAATTATCAAGCTTTGATTTAACATAAGTCATTTGCGCTATAGCAGTTTCCGAAAGCTTGTTAATTTGAACCGAAGGAACCCTAAAAGCGCCCTCAACAATCGGTTTATAATAAGAGCAATTCGATATCGATGCAAGTGCAAAAATCGATACACCGTCCGCACCGTGGCTTATAACAGCATCTAACTGTTTCGCAAAATTAGATTCGGTAGTTTCAAGAAAAGCCGCAATACCTGCAGAATAGAAAACCTTGCTATTTGTAACCCGATCGTAACCTTCAACACTCGGCAAAACCGTACTGTTATCAACGCCATACGACATCGAAAATACTTCATCGAGATATCCGCTGTTGACAATAGCACCGACGTCTTGGAAAATATCGTTCTTTGCCATGGTTAAATCAGGATACAAAGCGGCTGACAACCATATATCACGATTATTTTCACGAACCATATCATAAACCTCGCCAACAAAGCTTGTTATGATATTACATCTGAAATCGATCCATTTTTGGCTTTCGTTTGAATTTTTAGCAAAAGCTCTGGGATCTCCGCTGATGCCGGTTTCCTTTGCAAAGGCATCGATAATATCTTGATTGTATCCAAAATCATCCTTGCCGTAATTCAACTCAGGCATTCTTACATAGTCAAGGTGCAAACCATCGAGATCATAGTTATTTATAAGCTGCTCGTAAATACTCAATACCAGATCTCTGCATTCCCTATCATTCGGATTAAGGAAAATAAAATAATTATCA
>JAFYON010000076.1 GCA_017560145.1 Clostridia bacterium
ACTCATGACAAGGCGCTTTACGAGGATATAATCGTATTTTTCGATCTTTCCGTTGCCGTTGATATCGCCAAGCATCGGCTTGGGCTCGGGCTCAAGCGCATCGATATCGCGCTGATCGAGAAGCGTGTTGCACGCCGAGCAACGCAATTCCTCCAATCCGGCAACGCCGATTTCGGCTTGCTTTACTACCGTCCAGTCTCCTTCGGTATGGGGAATGGCGGAAAGCACGTGGATTTCGTAATATTCGCAACGTTTGCAGCTTCTGCGTTCTTCGCCGTTTAAGGTGCAGGTTGCTTCACGGGTGGTGTACCATTCGTTAAGATCGTGACCCGATCTTTCGCATTCCGAAATTGTCGGGATGGGGGCATAGCACGCTTTCGCTATAGGATAGGCGTACTCAAAATCGTCGGTCAAATATTCGTCGTTGCGTTCGTGGTCGGTGAAATGCTTTGTGCATTTAAGGAAGTAGTTGTATTTTTTCGAGCCTGCATCCCAAGTCGTGTCGACGTTGTAGTAAGCGCCGTCGAGCTTAACTATATTCCACGCGTGGCTTTGGCTTTTCGATTTTCCCGTAACGGTGCGGCAATCGATTTCAAGCTCACGCATGAAGCGGTAAAACAGGTTTGCATATCCCTGACAAACCGCTTTTTTATCGATCAAAGCGGCGTATGCGGAATATTTAAGGGTATAGCTGCTGTCACCGAGATTATCGTAATCGTATGCGATGTTTTGACAAATATAATCGTAAACGGTCTGGATCTTAACGTAATCGCTGGTAAAGAGATTAAAGCCGAATCCGTCGATGATATCGTTTATTGCTTCATCAAGCTCGGATTCCTGCTCGGCGGTGGTGTAATATGATACTCTGAAGATAATATCGTAGTAAAAATAATCCCAAAAGACGTAATAGCTTCCGCTTATGCCAAAGTTTTCCACGTGCCAGTGCAAATAGTCGCCCTCGAGCGGATCGCCCGTGTCCTCAACTGCGGAATTGAATATTGCCGCAAGTGTTTCCTGAGTAAGAAATTCGGGGGATTTGAACTTGATCGCTATTTCGGTTTCGCGGTTGACCATACCTGCGCGAAGCTCGGTGATGGCATCATCCAGATTGACATAATTTTCCTCTGCGGAGACGGTCATCGGGAGTGCCGCTGCGATGATGCAGATTAGAATTATAAACGAAAGCAACCGTTTCATGATAATATCTCCGTTAATTACATTTTTTGGCGCTTGTTTACATAATACTACAAGAATTTTAAAAAGTCAAGACGGGAAGATGCAACTCTGCCCGTCTTTTTTGGATAATTCATAGGAGTATAGGTTGTAACTGCTTACCTTCCGCCGCGAATTTCAACGTCTCGCCTATTAACGAAAAATCGCAAATAAGCGAAGTCGGCTTGCCTGTCGGATTATCCTGTGAAAAGGGAACGAAATAGATGTTCTTCTTTTCAAGTGTGAGTGCGATGCTTTTTAAATTGGCTCCGAGTCCGTCGTTCGTCGCTATTCCGATTATCACGGGGCGGCGGCAACGAAGCTGTGCCTTCACGCACATCGTTACGGTAGAATCGGTTATTCCGTGCGCGACCTTTGCAAGCGTGTTTCCCGTGCAGGGTGCCACGATGAGCGCGTCGTAATTGCCGACGGTTATAATTTCCTCTGCCCGACGTATCGAAAGTATCGGCTCGCTTCCGCAAATGCAGGTGATCGCTTCGCGCAGGGTGTCGGCGCGGCCGAACCGTGTGTCGGTGTCGCGCGTTATTTCCGAAAGTATTGGGGTGATAACGTTTTCGGCGGCAAGCACTTTAAGTGCGCTTACCGAAGCGCCGTGTGTGCAAAAGGAACCGCAGAGAGCATAGGCTAACTTCAAACGGCAAGCCCCCTTTCGCGCATTACCGCCAGAACGGTATCGAAAATTATTCTGCCTGCCGATTCAAAAGCCGTTTTTCCCGGCAAGCCCGATGCAAGCACCGTTTTTGCATTGCATAGCGCCATATCCTCCTCGGCTATTCCGTAGGGCGGCGATGCAAGCTCGATATAAAGCGAATCTTGTCTGAAACTCGAAAGCTCGGCTTTGCCGAATATCCTTTTGGGAACGGTGTTGAAGATAACGTCCGAGCTCCTTAAGACCTCTGCCGCTTTTTCAAACCCGACGGCAGAGAGTCTTGAGATTTCCGCCAGAGCGCGGCTTTCACTTCGCCTTGCGACAACGGTTACCTCCGCGCCGAAGGCGTTGAGCAACGACGCAAGCCGTGCGCCGATCCTTCCGTAGCCGAATATCGCGACCCTTGCTCCGAAAAGCGAAAAATCACTTTCGCACAGGGCGAGCTCGATCGCGCCCTCCGCCGTCAGCACGGCGTTTTTTAACAAAAAGTCCTCGCGGAGCGAAATATCCTCCGACTGCGGCAGATCGGGCGGAAGCATTCCGCCCACAAAAAGCGTTTTTCCCGATCCTGCGGTGAATATATCACCGACGTATATTTCCTTATTCGACGTCGGCGCGTTCAGTTTTCCGCCCTTTTGACAAGGCAACGGCAAAACCGTTACCGCAGAATCCTTTATTACTTCAAAAACGTCGTTGCTTCGGCTTGCCGTCGCCGCAGTTTCGCAATCGTAGCCCGATTCGCAAAACAGTCTCGCCACGGCCGACATTCGCTTGTCGCCGCCTATTACCGCAATCTTCATTTGCTCCACCTCTACATTAATATTATGTGACGTGAGGCGGATCGGTTACGTTTTTACAAGAATCGGCTTCGAGCGGTCGAACAAAGCTCCGCTTTCGTCAAAGTGCGCGGGGTTTGCGGTCTTTATGCTTTCGGGATCGGCGCGGTAAAGCTTTGCGATGCTCCAAAGATCCTCGTCCTCGGTAGGGAAGCAGTAAACGAGCATCGGCTCGTCGCTCTCCTCGCCTCTTGCGGTGCGCTTGGTGACCTCGGCAACGAAGCTGTCCTCGCTTTCGGTGCATACACAGATTCTGGCGGTGGCGATTATTCTTACGGTTGCGCTTCCGTCGGAATGCAGAGTCGCAATTACCTCGTCGGGCGTGATTTCTGCCGTAACCGAAGTGGGGTCTTTGGGGATATCTCCGTTAAATACCTTTTCAAAGGGCAGAGGATAATCAAAGCTTTGCACACCCTCAGCGGTTTCGCAAAGAAGCGTTACCGCAAAGGTGCCGTTTGCCTTTACGCCGTCGTCGGTAACGAGCGAAGCCGTGCCGAGCGATCTTGCAGAGGCGTCGAGAAGCGTTTCGGGCTTGGGTGACATCGGCGGAAGCTTGACTTCGGTCGAGAACGAGGATTCGGCTTTGGGGTGCGCGTGGGGAAGTGAAACGGTTGCGCGGACGGGGGTACTGTCGAAGCTCTTTTCAAACATATCGTCGGCGACCGTGTGGGCAAACTGCTCGTTGATATTAAGACAGAGCCCGAGCGAAAAATCGCTTTTTATCACTCTTGATTCGCCGTATTGGTCAAGCTCGGGAGTAAAACTGCATTCGGTCGGTATCAGTCTTGCCGAGATCTGCTTGTGCTCTCCGATCGCCTCGTTGCTGCAATCAATGCTTAACGGAAGGCTTTTGATCGAGGTGAAATATTTTCCCTCTGCGTTTTCCTCCTCGCAAAGCGCGTGTACGGTGGCAACGGTTTTGATCTCGGCTCTGCCGGGCGAAAGCGTCAATGCAGGGGTGCGGAGGTCGATCCTTCCGCAGATTATCTCGCCGATAGCCTTTTCGCTTTGGGTAAGGGCAAGCGATTCGGAAAACTTATAAACGCTTTCGTGCTTGATAGTTTTTCCGTCAAAGCCGATCGTCTTTTTGCGGAAGAATGTCGATTTGTCATCGGTCACGGCAATCGCCTTTACGGACGCTTCGCCTTCGATGTCAAAGCTTGTTGCCAAGCCGACCTTCACCGAAACTCTGCGCGGACTTAAAAGCTTGCAGCTTATTCTTTCGCATTCTGATTCGGCAAATGCCTGCAGATTGACGGCGTTGCTTTTCGGAAGCGAAACGGTTTGGCTGAACTCCTGCGTGAAGTTGCAGCATCGAAGCCTCCTTTTGTAATCGGTTTCGTAAAGAATGTCGTAAACCGCCTTGCCCTTAAGCGTGGCCTTTCCGTCTTGAATATTAACGCTTTCGGTAAACGGGGTGCAGTCGACCTTTACGATCCTCGAAACGTCGGGGCTGAATTCGGGGATGGTCGCATCAAGCTCAAGGTCTTTATCTACCCTCGAGCTGAAGATCTTTCTGGGGATCAATATTTCGTTGGTGGTAATCGGCAAAATCGTCGCGTCCTTTCGTTTTTTATAATATATATGGGCAACGCGCGGCTAATATGCATATATTAAGAATGAAAGGTTGTGGTTTTGATGCGATGCGGTTTTGCAAAGACCGTCGGTCTTTCCGCGCTTACGTTCGGCTCGGGCGTTTTACTCTGTCTCGTGCTGCCGGTGGGCGCGTTGGTTTTTGTCGAAGCAACGCTCATCGTTGGCGCAGGTGCGGTTTTGTTCATTAAATAAGGAGGGTGCTTTTATGAAGATCTACTGTTTCCGTTCTCCCAAGCTTTTAAAACCGTTATTCAGGATGTTTGTTCGCTAAAAAGCATTGACAGCGGTGATCTGCGGTGCTATAATGTACTTCCACAGTGAAGAGTAAGGGCTTATTCGTGAAGTGCCGGTCGGACGGGGAGTTGTCGATCGGACGAAAAACGTGTTTCGCGTTTGCGGTCTGGGCCCTGCATCCCGCTTCATAAAGCATCAAATCGCAGGGATATCGCGCTTTTTGCGAAAAACCTTCTTTCTTGCTCTATGTATGCAGGGGAGGAGGTTTATTTTTTTGAAAAAATCAAGAAATAACGTAACGAAAAAGCTTGTATTTTCGGCGCTTGCCGTTGCAATGAGCATTGTTATCGGTATAGTATGCAAGGCTTATTTTACGCTCACGCCCGTGCTGCGCATAACCTTCGATACGATGCCGATATTGCTTCTCGGAGTAATGTTCGGTCCGGCATACAGCGTTATGGCGGCAATCGGTGCCGACGTTATTTCGGCGCTCATCGCGGGCTATGCCCCCACGCCGATAATTACCGTCGGTGCGGCGGCGATCGGACTTATTGCGGGACTCATTCCGCGTATTATAATAAAAAGGAAGAGTTTTGTTGCAATAGCGTTGACCTCTCTTGCGGCACAAACGGTCGGCTCGCTCTTTATCAAAACCTACGGACTTGCCGATCTTTACAGTCTGCCCTTTTGGGAAACGCTTATCGTGCGCTTGCCCGTTATGATCGTTATTGCACTCGTCGAGTCTTATCTCGTTTACGTGATACTTAAAAACAAACAAATGTCAAAGCTTATCGACGGTCGGGAGGAAAAGAGATGAACTATTCCGAAGCACTTGAATATATCCATTCGGTCGAATGGCTCGGATCTCGTCCCGGACTTTCGCGCACCGAGGAGCTTTTGGCGAAGCTCGGCAACCCCGAAAGGGGAATGAAATTCGTTCACGTTGCAGGCACCAACGGAAAGGGCTCGACCTGCTCGATGTGCGAATCGGTGCTTCGCGCCGCAGGCTACAAGGTCGGACTTTATACCTCTCCGTATATCGTGCGCTTTAACGAGCGTATGTGCATCAACGGCGAGCCTATCGCCGACGAAGAGCTTGCGGAGCTCGTCGAAACAATCAAGCCTATTGCAGACGGTATGGCGGACAAGCCGACCGAATTTGAAATAATTACGGCACTTGCCTTCCTTTATTATAAGAAGCACGCGTGCGACATAGTCGTTCTTGAGGTCGGTATGGGCGGCAGACTTGATTCGACCAACGTTATCGAATCGCCCGTTGCCTCGGTAATCACCGGTGTTGCGATCGACCACGTTTCGGTGCTCGGCAATACGGTCGGCGAGATCGCAAAGGAAAAGGCGGGCATAATAAAGCGCTCCCGTCCCGTTATATACGGTGGCAAGGACGATACCGCGTTCGCCGTGATAAGCGAAAAGGCGCACGAATGTCAAAGCAGGCTGGTGCGCACAAGCATCGGTGAGATAGATATCAAATCCATGTCTGTCGAGGGCACCACCTTCGACTACGGCGAATTAAAGGATATAAAGCTTTCGCTTTGCGGAAGCTATCAGCCCGAAAATGCGATAACCGTTATCGAAACGGTGCGCGTCCTTAACGAAGAAGGCTTTGATATTTCCGAAGCTGCACTGCGCGAGGGCTTGAAGAACGCAAGATGGCGTGCACGCTTCGAGCTGCTTGATAAGGATCCGATAGTCGTCTTCGACGGCTCGCACAATATGCAGGGC
>JAFYON010000077.1 GCA_017560145.1 Clostridia bacterium
AAAAAGCGGCAGCATCGAATCGCTCCATTCTTCCGAGCCGACCCTTGAAGACGTGTTTTTGAAAATAGCGAAGGGAGTCGTCGACGTTAATGAAGCTTAGAAGGATAAAAGCGGTTTACAAGAAGCAGTTTGCCGATAAAAACGCTTTGCGGTCGGTTGTTTTTCAATCTGTAATTTATCCGTTAATGGCAATGATGTTTTCGCTTTCGGGCGATGAAAGCGAAAAGTTCATTATGGTATCAACTCTCACACCGATGTTTGTCGGCTCGTCGCCTATGCTTACCGTAAACAATCTTGTAAGAGAAGATAAAAACGGCGGAGCCTTGCGCGCATTAACTTTAGCATCGGTCAGACCCTTGGAATACATAATCGCAATCGCTTTGTTTATGCTCAGCATATCGGGCGCAACGACGTTGCTTATGGGCGTTGTCGGCGGTATGGACGGAATCGGTTTGATGTATTTCTTCCTTTCGACCATGCTCGGCTGTCTTCTTACAGTTATGCTTGCCTGCTCGATATCACTGCGAAAAAACAGCCGAACAAACGCGGTGATGTTCATTAACCTCTTTTCGATATTAAACGGATTTGTGCCGCTTATCGGAATGCTGTACCCTTCTGCAACCGTTGTGACGAAATATTGGTATACACAGCAGGTGAAAGAGGTTATCGGTTCAATTTACAGCGGCAACACGCAAGGGCTTTGGTTTTCATTCGGGGTGATAATTGCCAGCTTAGTGATATTCACTTTACTGTTTGTCGTTTCCTACCGCAAAAACAGAATATTCTCGCAGGAATAAAGCAAAGAGTGCACTTTTCAAAAAGTGCACTCTTATTTTTAAACATACTTAATAATATCCTCAACAGTTTTTGCGATATAGGTCGCGCCTGCATTTGATAACTCTTCGAAATCACCATAGCCGTAAAGCACGCCGAGCGAATCGATTCCGTTTTGCTTTGCGCCGTTAATATCTTGGTCACGATCGCCGATCATAAGGCATTGCGATTTGTCGGTTACGTTCACACTTTCGAGCGCATAGGCGATAACGTCGCCTTTTTTGTTGCGCGTCTTATCGAGCGTCGCACCTGCCACGAAATCAAAATAAGCATCTATCCCGAAATATTTAAGTATTTCAATTGCAAAGATTTCGGGCTTGCTAGTGGCAAGGATAACGGTTTTTCCGTTTTCCTTCAATGCCTTAAGAAACTCGGGCACGCCTTGATATATCTCGTTTTCGTAAATTCCCTTGGGCTTAAAATATTCGCGGTAGTATTCAACGGCGGTGATTGCTTCGTCGCTCGAAAAGCCATAATATTTCTCGAACGAATCGGTCAAGGGCGGACCGATAAATTTATAAAGCTCTGTTTTATCGGCAACGTCGATACCGAATTTGTTAAGCGCATAGGCAACCGAATTGGTAATGCCGCGTCCGGGATCGGTCAACGTTCCGTCGAGGTCGAACAGAATATAATTATACATTATTTCCTCTTGATAATATAGTTAAAAAGATCGAATTTGGTAAATCCCATTTCTTTAAGCGTCTCAACGCTTTTTTGACGGTCGGATTCGGTGTTGAAATCCTTTATAAGCGGAATTCTAACGGTTATTCGGTCGGGAGAGGTCAAGGACAGTAGCAATTTAAGGTTTTCGATAACCCTTTCGTTGCTTTTACCCGTATAGCTTTCATAAATTTCGCCGTTCATATCCTTGATATCGACGTAAAAATGATCGATGACCGAAGAAGCAAGCTCGACTGCTTCGCTGTTTACGTTAAGGCTCGTTTCGGCGCAAAGGTGCCATTTTTCACCGCAAAGTGCACGAAATTCCTTGAGAAAATCGGGATAAAGAAGCGGCTCGCCACCGCCAAAGGTCACACCGCCGTTTGTGGCTTGGAAATAAATATCGTCGAGCTTGACTGCATTATAAAGTGATTCGGGCGTGTGAAGAAGCTTTTTCGTATTATCGCGGAAGGATTGGGGGTTGATGCAATATTTACATCTTAACGGACATCCGTAAAAGCCGCAAAGCGTGGTTACCCCTTCCCCGTCGGTTTGTATTCTGTGACGCGATATTGCAATAAACGGTGCTTGATTCATTGTCATTACGGCATATCACCCATAAGCGGTTCTACAACACTCGGCTCGCCCATTAGCTCTTCCTTGAAAAAATCAACGCTTTTGCAAAAGCCTTCTTCGTCAAAGAACACCTCGATATATCTGCCGTCATCGGTCATATAAAGAGTCGAGTTTGCATAACGGTAGGTAATATTTTTGCGCCATTCGTAATCGATATATTTACGCGACCAGTTCGCAAGCTCCTTCGTTATTTCGGCTTCGGTCATATTTACCGCATCCTCTATGGGAAGGTAAAAAACTGCATAATCACCCATTATGTCGGGATATGGGTTCGTTATTTCCGGCAAGGATTCGGGCGGCGGCAAAATGCCTGCTTCCGCCGTTTCTTCTTCCGATATTTCGGGTTCCTCTCCCATTGTATCGGGCATTTCGCCGTCTACCATTACAATATCGCCTTGCATAGATACATCGGAAACGCCGCTTTCGTTTTTAATACTGTTTTCGTTTTGCGAATATTCGGCTTCCATAGCACCCTGAAGCGTATCGCCATTAAAAAGCGAAAAAATGTCACTCGTACAGCCCGTTGCCGTCGCGGTCACGCCGACTGCGATGCCTGCGATCGCAACCCTTTTGCCAAGACCTCTTTTACGTTCAAGCTCGCGCTCCAAGTATCTGACCTCCGATTCACATTTCGGGCAGGTACCGGGGCAGTCGCCTTGGTATTTACATTCGGTGGTGATATATTCGATATTATTTTCTTCTGCGATCTTTTTGCGGATATCCTTTAATATCCTGCAACGATTCTTTCCGTTCATGGCAACTTTCCTTTCTTAAATAGGTGTTCTACCTATTATACAACCGAAAAGCGAAAAATCCTTATAAAAATACGAAAATTTTTTCGAATTATAAAGATAACCTGCGGAGGAAATGCTCCGCAGGTTAAAATTAAGCAAAATTATGCCTTGTTGTTGCAGCCGAGAACGTTAACGAGCTTGTGCTTAACGAGAGACTTGATGTTAGCACGTGCAGGGCTGAGGTACTGTCTGGGGTCGAAGTGTTCGGGGCTCTGAGCGAAGTGTTCGCGGATAGCAGCGGTCATTGCAAGACGAAGGTCAGAGTCGATGTTGATCTTACATACTGCCATGGAAGCTGCCTTGCGGAGCATATCTTCGGGAATACCGATAGCGTCGGGCATTCTACCGCCGTTAGCGTTGATGATGTTAACGTATTCGGGAATTACGGAAGAAGCGCCGTGGAGAACGATCGGGAAGCCGGGAAGTCTCTTTTCAACCTCTTCGAGAATATCGAAGCGGAGCTGGGGCTTCTGACCGGGCTTGAACTTGTATGCACCGTGAGAAGTACCGATTGCGATTGCCAAAGAGTCAACGCCGGTCTTTTCAACGAATTCCTGAACCTGATCGGGATCGGTGTAGGAAGCGTCCTTTTCGGAAACGTTTACTGCATCTTCGATACCTGCGAGACGGCCAAGTTCGCCTTCAACGGTAACGCCGTGAGCGTGTGCATATTCAACAACCTGCTTGGTAAGAGCGATGTTGTCTTCGAAGGAGTGGTGAGAACCGTCGATCATAACGGAGGTGAAGCCGCCGTCGATGCAGGACTTACAAAGTTCGAAGGTATCGCCGTGGTCAAGGTGAAGTGCGATGGGAAGACCGGTTTCCTGGATTGCAGCTTCAACGAGCTTTACGAGGTAGGTGTGGTTAGCGTATTTTCTTGCGCCGGAAGAAACCTGAAGAATAAGGGGAGCGTTTTCTTCTTTAGCAGCTTCGGTAATACCCTGGATGATTTCCATGTTGTTAACATTGAAAGCACCGATAGCATAACCGCCCTTATAAGCTTTTTCAAACATTTCTTTTGTTGATACGAGAGGCA
>JAFYON010000078.1 GCA_017560145.1 Clostridia bacterium
CCCGTGTTTATAAAGTCGGCAAGGATATCGTTTTTGTTCGATGCGCAAACGAGCTTGCCCAAGGGGAGTCCCATTTTCTTTGCGATATATGCCGCAAGAATGTTACCGAAGTTGCCAGTGGGAACGGTAACGTCAAGAAGGTCGCCGAACTTAAGCTCGCCTTCCTTTACAAGGTCGCAATATGCGGAAATATAATAAACGATCTGCGGTGCCAATCTGCCCCAATTGATCGAGTTTGCGCTCGAGAAGAACAATCCGCGCTCGGAAAGCATATTCTTTGCTTCCTCGTTTGCAAAAATAGCCTTTACGCCGCTTTGTGCATCGTCGAAATTACCGTTGATAGCAACGACCTTTACGTTGTTGCCCTTCTGCGAAGCCATTTGCTTCTTTTGAATATTCGAAACGCCGTTTACGGGATAGAAGACCTGAATGCCGACACGGTCGATATCGCAATAGCCCTCAAGAGCCGCCTTGCCTGTGTCGCCGCTTGTTGCAACAAGGATGAACGCATTCTTGGTTTCGTTGGTCTTTCCAAGCGAAAGCGAAAGAAGACGAGGCATGATCTGAAGCGCCATATCCTTAAAAGCGCTTGTCGGGCCGTGCCAAAGCTCAAGGAAATAGCCCTCGCCAACGCGCGCGATGGGTGCGGCAGGACCGCCGAATTTTTCGGTGCTGTATGCCTGCTCTGCGGCTTCCTTAAGCTCCTCGTCGCTGTAATCGGTAAGGAAAAGCGAAAGGATATAAGCCGCTCTTTCGGTATAGCTCATACCGCAAAGCGCGGTAATGGTAACCTCGTCGAGCGTGGGGATATTTTCGGGAATATAAAGGCCGCCGTCCTCGGCAAGTCCTTTTTTGATAACGTATGCGGCGCTTCTCTTTTCGCCGTCAACAGTACGGGTGCTGATGTAATTCATAGCTGTTTTTCCCAGTCCTTGATGTGGTTTATTTTTTCGGTTTTCTTGTCCTTGGACAAGTAAATTTCGATAACGTCGATTCTTTTTTTGTAGATTTTCGTTCTTGTATCGCCGCCAAGCCGATTCGGTAACCGAATCGCAGAGCCAACTCCGTAGGCTTCGCAAAAATGCCTTGCCGCACGGCGGATCTTTGCAAGCTTTTCGCCGTCGACCGCGTCGCTCGGCTTGCCGTAAAGGTCGTTCGACCTTGTTTTTACCTCGACAAATGCCAGAACGCCAAAGCGATAGGCGATAATATCTATCTCGCCGCCGCGGACGTTATAATTGCGCGAAACTATACGCCAGAAGCGTTTTTTAAGATATTTTTCGGCAACCGCTTCGCCGTAATTGCCGACCTGCTTTGCGGTCATTCTCATTTTTTGTCACCGAGCAGCTTTGTAAGAAAGCTCATTCTGTGCGCGGGGCTGACGCCCAACGACAATATCGCTTCTCTGTGCGCCTTGGTCGCATATCCCTTATGCTTGCCGAGTCCGTAGCCGGGGAATTCCCTTTCGAGCTCATCGAGCAATTTATCTCTCGTAACCTTTGCAAGCACGCTTGCCGCCGCGATAGAGGGGCAAAGCGCATCGCCCTTGATAACGGGAACGGCGCGAGACGTAAATCCGCGCACGATATTGCCGTCCGCAAGCACAAGCTCGGGCTTGATCCTTAATTTTTCCACCGCGCGGTTCATTGCAAGCATTGATGCGTTAAGGATATTATGCTTTTCGATCTCGAAGACCTCGGCGTGTCCGACCGCACAGTCGACACAGCTTTCGCGGATGATATTATAAAGCTTTTCGCGTTTTTTATCGGTAAGCTTTTTCGAATCGTCAAGTCCTTCAATATAAAGACCGTCGGGCAAAATTACCGCCGCCGCAACAACGGGGCCTGCAAGAGGACCTCTTCCCGCCTCGTCGCAACCGCAAACGACTGTTTCACCGTTGACCCGAAAAGATATTTCGTATGCCCATTCGAGCGACATTATATCACGCCCTGTCCAAAGTTATTCTGCCGATCTTACCTGCACGGAATTCATCCAAAATAACGCTCGACGCGCGGTCCTCGTCGATAACACCGCCCGAGCGGATAAATCCGCGCTTGCGCGCTATTTTTTCAAACACCTCAAAATCTGTATCCTCATCAGAAAGCTCGATCTTAAACCGTTCAACAAGACATTCGGCATAATTTTCGCGGATAAGACCGATAAGTCTGCAAGAAAGCTCGAGAGTATCGAGAATATCGTCCTTTATCGATCCGAGGCAGGCAAGCTTTATACCGACGAGCTGATCGTCGAACTTGTGCCAGAGAATACCGGGGGTGTCGGTCAATTCAAGTCCCAACGAGGGGATCGAAATGCGCGAATTGTGTCTTGTAACACCCGGTCTGTCCTGAGCGACCGCCTTTTTGGTGCCGCTTAGGGTATTGATAAGTGTCGATTTGCCGACATTGGTGATGCCTGCGACCATCGCACGGATGGGGCGTTTTATTCCCCTTGCCGCATCGCGCGCAAGCTTTTCCGCCATAAGCGTTCTTATTCCGGCATTAATATTTTTAACGCCGTTGCCGGTTTTGCAGTCGATCGCAATAACCTCGCGTCCCGTCGAGCGCAATCTCATTTGAAATTTTTGGGTTTCAACCGGATCGGCAAGCGAGCATTTGGTAAGCAGAGTAAGAGTGGGCTTTCCGCAGAAAAGGTTTTTGAAATCGGGATTGGTGCTCGAGATGGGAGCACGCGCGTCCAGAAGCTCGATAACCATATCAATATTGGGAAGCGCTTCCTTGATAAGGCGCTTCGCTTTTGCCATATGACCGGGATACCAAACTATATCTGCCATTGCCTTCTCCTTTTAATCTACAAAGCCGAAATCGGGCGCGATTCGGAAAACGACCTTACCGAGTATGCGGTTAACGCCCATTTCGCCGTAATCGTCGCTTCGGCTGTCCTTTGAGTTGTTGCGGTTGTCGCCCATAACAAATACCTTGTCCTCGCCAACCGTAAATTCTTCTTTATATTTGGGCACGTTCGTGCCGTTCATTGCCTTGTCATTGCCGAACCTTTGCTTTTCGATCTCCATCATATCGACAATATAAGGCTCGTCAAGCTTGATACCGTCGACGAAAACCTCCCAGTTTTCATAGTCGATAAACACCTTTTGACCCTCGGTGGCAATAACGCGCTTGATTATCGGCTCGTCGGCATCACCGTGGTTTTCGGGGTTGATAACGACGATGTCGCCTGTTTCGGGGGTATAGAAAAGGTTTGAGATTATAAGTCTGTCGCCGTCGGAAAGGGTGGTTCGCATCGAATCGCCGTCGACCGTAACAAGACGGAAAACGAAGAGGAATAGCACCATCATCGTGGCGAGCGCAAAGCAAAATACCTCGAGATAATCGTAACCCGCGTGCAGCGCGCCGCGCTTTTTGCGGTTTTTGATCTTGATATCCGCTTCCTCGATACCCGTTGTGATATCCGATTCCTCGGTAACCGCTGCGCCCGTTTCGACCGCCGAAGCGGAATACTTCGGGGTGATCTGCTCGATAGTTTCCTCGGTGCGATCGTCACACTCGGAGCTTACGTCCGACAAATTTTGATTTTTGTTTTCAAAATCGTTCATAATCAATCTATCCTGACCTTAAAAAGGTGTAAAAAGCAAAAGTGTCTGCGAAGAAACGCAGACACCAAAGAGCCGTTTTAGATTTTTTCCTTGACCTTAGCGTTCTTACCAACTCTATCACGCAAGTAGTAGAGCTTAGCGCGGCGAACTTTACCGTAGCGAACTACTTCAACTGCCTGTACGTTCGGGGAGTGGATGGGGAAGGTCTTTTCGGTACCAACACCGTAGGATACTCTTCTTACAGTGAAGGTTTCGGAAATACCGCCGTTCTTTCTTGCGATAACGGTGCCTTCAAAGATCTGAGTTCTGACTCTTGTTCCCTCAACGATTCTCTGCGAAACCTTAACGGTATCACCAACGTTGAATTCAGGGATTTCGGTTTTAAGCTGCTCGTTTGTAAATGCTTTCAAAATATCCAAAGCTTTTACCTCCATTTTTTCTAAGGCGTTCATGCGCAGCCGCAGAGGACCACCCGTAATTTAACGACCAATTATAGCATATAAATTTCGAAAAATCAAGTGTTTTTGCGCATTTTTAAGGATTTTTCGCTAATTTCAATATATTGTATGCAGGCCTTTTTACCTTGCCCAACAGATTGTGTTAATCTCTCGGTCTGAAGCGCGAAACGTAATAAAGTATCTGCATTATCGAGGTGACGAGTGCGGCGATATAGGTCATAGCCGCGGCAGAAAGCACCTTCTTTGCGCCCTTAAGCTCATCTTCGTTGAGTGCGCCTACACGCTCGAGCGCGACCAACGCACGCGAGGATGCATCGATCTCTACAGGGAGCGTTGCAAGCTGGAATACTGCAACGGCGGAAAAGAGCACAAGACCGAGCGCATAGATAAACAAGCCAAGCTCGTGACCTGCCGCAGAAGCGGTATAGGTCATAACACAGCCTGCCACGATAAGGATCGGGCCGAGCATCGAGCCGATACGGGTAATTCCCACCATTGCCATACGGAAGCGGATGGGAGAATAGTTATACGCATACTGAAGCGCGTGTCCCGCCTCGTGAGCGGCAACGCCGATTGCGGCTATGCTTTTGCTTCCGTAAACCGAATCGGAAAGCGATATCTTGTTTTCCTTGGGGTCATAGTGGTCGGTAAGATGTCCCGAAACTCTGCCGACGGCAACGTTGTTGACACCGCCTGCGCGAAGAACGAGGTTTGCCGCCTCTGCACCCGTAAGACCCTTTTCGGACGCGATCTGAGAAAACCTGTTGAACCTTGTTTTAACAAGCATCTGCGCGCCGAATGCGAGAACCATTGCAGGAAGCATAAAGAGAAGATATTGCAAATAGCCGTACAATTAAATCACCTCAAAAGTTATTTATTCCGGCAATTTTTGCAAGGGCTTTGTGAGCAAAAGCGCAACGAGAAGCGCAATTATCATATTGCCGAGCATATAACTGCCGTTATATATCAATGAATAAAGATAAGCCGTGTCTCCGCCGAAGCTCATTCCGAAAAGGTCTACGTTATCGCCTATTGCAAGCTTCCAGATTGTAACGCCCGAAATAAAGTGGATAACGAAGCGAGCAACCGAGGCAACCGCGGTTCCCGCAAAGATGCCCCATTTTTTGTTGCGGAAAAATCCCGCCATACCGACCATTCCGTAAGCAAGAACGTAATCGAGCAATACCGAAGGCAAGCCCCAACCGATACCGCCACCGATAAGGCATTCAAGAAGTCCCAAAACAAGGCCTGCGGGGATCGCCCACATAGCGCCGCGACGCCAGCCCAATATTATTATGGGAACCATAACGAAATCTATACTTCCGCCGTTTGCCCAAAGGTCGATACGGAAGGGCGGAAAGCGAAGAATACTGAACACGACAGCCAATGCGATCATCAAAGCCGCTTCGCAAAGGCAATAAATGGTTTTTCTGCTTTTGGTGTTTTTCATAAAATTATCCTTTCTTGGAACCTTACGAAAAAGCGCCTAAAAATATCAAAGTCCCAAAATCGTTAAATTTCGGGACAATGTACCTTAAAGTCAATGCACGTATCGTGCACTCTCCCTACGGCGGCATTATCCGCATCAGGTTCCTCGGGTATATTCTCAGCCGTATGCTTATGCACACAGCACCCCGTAACTTGATTTAATTTTTAAATTTCAAGCAGAGCTCTTGCTTTGAAAACAATATACTGCAAAGATTCGGTTTTGTCAATAGCCAAATTGTTAATTTTCCGAGGTTTCGCCTTCGACGTACTCCGCAACCGTTACTTTATCGCCGAAATCGGTATAATTTACCTTTGCGACGATATTAAGATCGACGGTGTAATCCGATTCGGGCACGCTATAGCCCGGAACGTATGCGGGTGTATCGAAAAGCGTTACGGTAAATTCATATCTGCAGCTTACTATTTTGCCGTCGTTAAGGGTGTAAATGCATTTCGTGTCGCCGTAACGGGTCTTATCGACCTGCGGCTTTTTGATAACGCTTACAAGACTGTAAACGTCATCACCGATCACGTTACTGCAAATAGCCTTCGTATCCTTGCGGACAAGCTCGACCGTTTTGCCGACAGAGCTGCTTTTTTCGGTAACGCTTGCAACGTCATCCGGCAATTCGATAAGCTTTGCATAGGGGAATTTTCCCAATATCTGCTCGCTTGTGCGGTCGAAGGTGGTAACGCCGCTCTTTTCAACCGAGATCAGCT
This sequence comes from Clostridia bacterium, assembly GCA_017560145.1. Classification (GTDB taxonomy): domain Bacteria; phylum Bacillota; class Clostridia; order Oscillospirales; family CAG-382; genus Coliplasma. The sequence goes on from JAFYON010000078.1 coordinate 6,238, forward strand.
TGCCTTCCGCAAAATAATTTTGAGCCGCCAAGGATTGTCCCAAATAGGTTTGGGAAAAATCGTTAAACGCTTTGCACTCGGCTCGGTCGAACGAAATATTTCCCTTGGCATAATAAACGGTAACGCCGCTGACGGTTATCTCGATAAGATATCCGCCCGAAACAAGGCTTTCGCCGTTTACGGAATCGATCGCGCTTTTAAGCTCGGTCAATCGGTCGCCGTCGGTTACGTTGCCGTCGGCGCAGCCGCAAAGCAGCGACAGCGCCAACAGACAGATCAATAGGCATTTTTTCATTTTGTGATTATCTCGCCGTTAATATATTTAGCCAATTTGTCGCGTGCGTCCTTTACGTCCTCGACAAGACAGTAATAGCCGCCCTGACCGTCGATGGTGAAGTAGCACTTCGAGGATGATACGCGATAGAAGACGATTTCGGGAGAATAGGTTTCGGTATATACCTTAACTCTGAGATATTCCTCCGAGGTTTCGTTTTCATTGGGGATATATTCATCGTGGAGATAGATGGAAATGATCGACTGATAGAGATATTTGAAGCTCTTGACGTCGTAATTCTTGCCAAGATACTTAACTGCGCCGAGCGAGCCCTCTTTGTCAAGCGAAAGGTCGAAGGAATGGGTCTTGCCGTCGACGGTGATCTCCATCTTGGAAATATCTACAATGTAAATCGAAAGAAGCGAATGGTCGAGATATTCAACCATACCCCACGAAAGGAAGGGTGCGTTTGCCAAGGAAACCTCTACGATAACGTCGGGAGTTGCATTGACGGTTTCGCCCTCTACCTCACCCGTGAAGGTGGAATAGAGGTAATATTTGCCTTCTTCATTAGGCTTGGAAACGTAAAGATCGGTAACGATCTCCTGATATTCAAAGGAAAAGTGCTTGTCGGGGTTATCGAGACCGTATTTTGCAAGAATTTCCTTGTCGATAGTCGAAGCATCGCCGTCCTTCGAGAAGCCGCAGGCAACAACGCGGTCGCCGGTAAGCGCAGCCATGGTCTGGACAAAGGTGTTGAAGTTCGACATATCGAGGAAGTTATAGTTTCTGCCCTCGGGGATATATTCGTTCGGAGCGATAAGCTTCCAGGTGCCGCCTACTGCGGTGGAGGGCTGTGCATCGCTGCCGTCAACGTAAACTCTGATCTCGTCGAAAACGACATAGCTGTTCTGAAGCTGAGGAACGTCAAAGCCGATACGGATATACTTTACAACGCTTGCGTCGGTAAAGGTGAATTCATATTTCTTAAGGCTTCCGTCGGAGTGGCTTATCGAAACGGTGCCGTTTTCGATCTCGTGCCAGTTGTTGCCGTCATAGGATTTGGTAAAGGTTACCTTGTCGGGCAGGTATGCGCCGTTGGCTTCGTCACGGAGAAGACCGAAAACGAGCTTGTATTCCCCGTTGCTGCTCTGCTTTGCAAGAGCCGCCTCGATATAGGTGTTCTTACCGTCAGAGCTTGTAAATGCGCCGAACACGTCGATATGCTTTTTCCAGTTGTTTTCATAGCTTGCATAATCGGTCGCATTCACCTTATCGTTGATGACCGTGGAGATTGCCGAGGAATCGACCGCCGCAAGGTTGCTTGCAGGGTTAAAATCGGCAAGGCGCTTTGCGATAGCGCTGACGTCATCGCCGAAAAGGTCGATTCTGATGTTATCGATAGCAAGAATCTGCTCGCTGTTGGAAATGGGGTTAACGAGCATCGGCTTCATAAGGTCAGTTTCGGGAAGACCGAGCGAGCCTTCAACGGTATCTACGGAAAGGAAATAAATGGTATCCTTGCTCAAATTGTGAATAAGCGTATCGCTTTCCTCATCCGATTCGGTCGGCTCGAAAAGTCCGCCGACGTAACGGGCGTAATAATAGCTGCCCGAGGAAGCGAGATTGCCGATATAAACGGTATGAAGGTAATATCTGTTGGTTTTATCGGTTTCGGTCATTATGGTGTAATAGCCGTTTGCGGGCTCCTTGGGATCGAGACCGTAGCTGCTCCAATCCTTGCCCTCGGGCATATCCATCTTGCCGACCGTAACGGGATAACGGCAATCGGTGGTAACCTGAGAAAACATTTCGTCATCATAGTCGACCGCGCGTGAGGAACCGAAATAGAACTCGCCCGCGTCCTGATATACCGAATATTTACCGTGGCTGTTGGAGACGGTAAGGAAGGATATCTGGCTTCTGTTTATCGCAGGGAAAATAAAGGGTGCGCCCGAAGCGGTAACGTTATCGCCGTCTGCGTCATAGCCGTCGAAGGGGCGAACCGAAACCGAAAGCTCGGTCTTGCCGAAAAGCGAAAGCATTGCGTTAACTACCAAAGCCTCGCCGTCAAAGCCGTAACGGGTTCCGTCGTAAAGGGTTACAAAGAAATCCTTATAAGCGATCTCCTTGGTGCCTCCGTTGGCGCTTACGACAACCTTTTCATCGCCCGATGCGGTTTCGACCGATATATTGCCGTTTTCCTCGGCGATAGCCTCGGTGAAAAGATAGATCATTTCCCAACCGTCGTCGTCGCCGTCATAGCCGTTAAGGGTAACGGTAACGTCGCCCTCGATTCCGACAACCGCCGCCTTTACCTCGTCGGTAAGGGTGTAAAAAGGGTCGCCCACCTCTTCGATGCCGTCGTCACGGAAGAAGACGAAATAGGTTGTAAACAATATCAACGCAACAAGCGCAAAGCTTGTTATTGTAATAATTTGTTTTTTCATTTAAAACATCCTTAATTGTATAAATTCGGTTCTTACCGAAGTTACGCGCGGAATAAACCGCGCGTAGCCATAACATTGATTATAAGTGTCTTCTTCTGAAGAATACCACGATACCCATAATGATTATCGCGCCGGGGAAGATGGTGCAGATAAGATAGGTAAGGGTCTTTGCGGTGCCGTTTTCGATCTCAAGCGCGGTTTCCTGGAACTCCTTGTAATCGATATCGGGCACGATACGGTTTGCGCTGAATACGCGCGCCGCCGAAAGAACGATACGTCTGTTGCCGTAGGTCGACTGCAAAATGTTTGCGGTGTTTGCAAACTCGGTACTGCCGACAAGCATTACGTAGGAATATTCGGTAGCGTTATTTACGCCGTAGCCATACTTGGTGGAGAGGAGCATAAGAGGCATTTCGCCCTTGGTGCCCTCGATTTCGGTACCGTCGTTGCCCTTTTTGGTTGCTTTTGCGGTATCATAGGTGGAAAGCACGGTTTCAACGGTGAAGCCGTCCTGAGTATTGTTGTTACGAACGACCAATTCAACGCTTTCGGGGAATGCAACGGTGAAGCTGCCCTCAACGCTGCTTACGGTCTTTCTGATCTGGTAAGCTGCGCTGCTGTTCTGTGCATCCGCGGAAATTGCGGCAAACTTTGCATTGATGGTGCTTGCCGACTTTTCAAGCGAGTGAGTATCGTCGGTGATACGGTAAAGGGGATTGTAATCGATACCCCAGTTGTCGGAAAGCATCGACTGAAGGTTCTTGTGCTCGGTGGTTTGAGAATCAACGAACACCATATAAGCGTTGCGAGCCTTGAGGAATTCCGAAATCTTATCTACCTCGGTCAAGGAAAGGTCGTTGACGGGGTCATAGGTAATGAGGATCTCGGTATTGGGGTCGATCTCCTCCATATCGAGGTTTACTGTTTCGATGCTGAAGCCCGCAGAGGAAAATTCATAAATAAGGCCGAGAAGCGGAGAGGAGGTTGAGATCTCGCCGTTTTCGGTAATAGGCTCACCGTTACCGTAGGTAAAGGTAACGACCTGCTGCTCCTTGATAGAGCTTTGAAGAATTGCGGTGGTAAGGCGGTATTCGCCGTTGAACGCATAATATTCGCCGTTTTCGTTGACCATAAGGAAGGAAGAAAGGTCGAGCACGCGCTTGTGATATTCACCCTCGACGATAACGCTGTTCGCGGTAAGAGGGGTTGCGGTTTCCTCGAGTATCTTCTTTTCGAATTCGGGATCGGTATCCAATTCCTTATATTCGATTCTTACGGTTCCGCGTTCTCCGCTGCCGTCATAGATCTTCTGATATGCTTCGGCAAGGTCGCGGATGACAACCTCGAGCTTCAAGCCGTTGTACTCTTCGCCGGGGGTGTCGTAAAAGCGGTCACGGGGGGACATAAAGGTTACCGTGATATCAAGGTCCTTGCCAAGCTCGTCGAGAAGACGAAGGGTTTCATCGCCGATAGAGGTGAAGTCCTCCTTGGTGAGGTCGACCGTAAGGCTGCCCGAAAGCGAAAGCGAGGAAAGGAAAACGTTTACAACAAGGATAAACGCGATAAAAACAACTGTGAAGAGGATCGAGATACCGCCGTATTTATAACGTCTGTTATCTCTTACAGCGGCATTTTTGTTTTTCTGACTCATTGCTTTATACCGCCTTTCTTATGCCCAACGGCGCTTTTCGATAACGCGCGTGGTGAGGAATATCGCTACTGCCGCAAGCGAGAAGTAATAAACTATCGCAGAAACGTCGAGCGTTTGGTTTGTAAAGGGAATGAAACGGTCGATTACCGAGAACCATTTAAGAATGGTGCGCCAGAAGGTCGATTCGATATTTCCGGCGAGAAGGCTGATAAGAAGCATTGCAGCGTTAACGCCCATTGCCGAGATAGCGGCGATAAGCTGGTTTTCGGTGAGCGACGAGAGAAGCACGCCGATTGCGATAAACGCCGCGCCGAGAAGGAAGACGCCAAGGATGTTTACCATAATCGATGCGAGGTTGGGCGAGCCGTATTTGAAGAGCAACACGAAATTGAAGCTGTTTACAACAAAGGTTGCACCGAAAACGGTGATTGCCGCAAGATATTTACCCATTACGATACCGAATACCGAAACGGGGCTGGTAAGCAAAATTTGATCGGTACGGGTTCTTCTGTCCTCTGCAAAGAGCTTCATTGTAAGAAGCGGAAGGAGGATAGCAAACATCGCCATAAGATAAATGAAATAGTCGCCGATGTTGCCCGTGGTTTTTGCGTAAAGCGTGGTCGTGGAGAAGATAAGTCCCGATACTACGAGGAACATACCGCAGAAGATATATCCGATAGGAGTGTAAAAATAAGATTTAAGTTCTCTTGTATAGATCGCAAACATTTATCTCACACCCTTTCTGGCTTTTCTTTCTTCCTTTTCCTTTTCCTTACCGACAAGGCGCATAAAGATGTCTTCAAGGCTCAATTCCATACCTTCAAGACCGACAAGAGGCCAATTTCTGCCGGAGAGGAGAGCGAAAAGCGGTTTTCTTATATCAACGCGATCCTGCGATTCGATAAGATAGCTTATGCTGTCTGTATCGCGCTTGCCCAAAACGTCGGCTGTTTTAACGCCGCCGAGCGAGCGGATAGCCTTTAATACCTCTTCCTGAGGGCCGACGATCTTTGCAACGAGCTTTCTCGAGCCGTCAACCGCGTTAATAAGATCCTCGGTCTTTTCGTTCGCAACGATCTCGCCCTTGTTGATAACGACGATCCTGTCACAAACCGCCTGAACCTCGGGGAGGATGTGGGTGGAAAGGATTATGGTATGCTCCTTACCGAGCATACGGATAAGGTTACGGATCTCAATGATCTGACGGGGGTCAAGACCAATGGTGGGCTCGTCGAAAATAAGCACCTTCGGGTTGCCGATAAGCGCCTGCGCGATACCTACTCTTTGGCGATAGCCCTTGGAGAGGTTCTTGGTAAGGCGGTTTGCAACGTCCCAGATCTTTACAACCTCGCAAATTTCCTTCAAATGCTGCTTACGGGGGAGCTTGCAGCCCTTGAGATCGTAAACGAAGTTAAGATATTCAAGAACCGTCATTTCAAGATAAAGGGGAGGAATTTCGGGCAAAAAGCCGATGTCCTTCTTTGCCTTGATGGGGTTTTGGAGAATATCGGTGCCGTCTATCTTTACAGAGCCGCTGTCGGCGGAAAGATAACCGGTGATTATATTAAGAGTGGTGCTTTTACCTGCACCGTTCGGGCCGAGGAAGCCGAGAATTTCACCCTCTTTGACCTCGAACGAGATGCCCTTTACTGCGTGCTTATTGCCGTAGCTTTTTCGTACGTCGGTAATCTCTATCATTTTTTCTTGTCGATACACCGCGTTTTCCACCGCGCGTGAATCACGCCAACGGCTTTTGCGGTATATCTGCCTTTCTTACATATTTAAAAACGAATTACTTTTCTTCTTTAACGATGGCAATACCAAGCTCTGCGATCGCCTGAGCAGGTACCTCTGCGGGACAGTCGGTCATAAGCTCCTTTGCGTTTTGCATCTTGGGATATGCAACAACGTCGCGAAGGCTAGTCGCGCCGAGCATCTGCATTACCAAGCGGTCAAGACCGATACCCATACCGCCGTGAGGAGGTGCGCCGTAACGGAATGCCTCGAGGAGGTAGCCGAACTTGATCTGCGCCTCTTCCTTCGAGAGTCCCAAAAGATCGAATATCTTTGCCTGAAGTGCAGGCTCGGTAATACGGATAGAGCCGCTGGAAAGCTCGATGCCGTTAAGAACGAGGTCGTACGCCTTTGCACGGACCTTGCCCTTGTCGGTATCAAGATACTGAACGCATTCGTCCATGGGGCTTGTGAACGGGTGGTGCATTGCGACCCATTCGCCCGATTCGTAATCGAATTCGAAGAAGGGCATTTCGATAACCCAAAGGAAGTTATAGCCGCTTCTTTCGATATTAAGACGGTTTGCCGCTTCAACACGGAGCTGACCGAGCTGAGAAAGCAGACGGTTGTTGTCACTGTCGGCAAGAATGAGCAAAATATCGCCCTTTTCGCAATTTGCAGCTGCGTAAATAGCGTTAAGCTCTTCCTCGGTCATATGCTTCAAGAACGAGCCGCTGTCGGTATCGGCACGCTTTACCCAAGCCAATCCCTTTGCGCCGCAGCCCTTTGCATATTCGCCGAGCTTGTCGATATCCTTACGGGAAAGCTTGTCGCCATAGCCCTTAAGGTTGAGCGCACGCACGCTGCCGCCGTTTTCGATCGCCGATGCGAACACGGGGAAGCCGCAGCCCTTGAGTGCATCGGTAAGGTTGATTATTTCCATACCGAAGCGAAGGTCGGGCTTGTCCGAGCCAAAGCGCTCCATACATTCACGGTAAGTGTATCTGGGAAGCGGAGTGGGAATTTCCACGTCCATACAATCCTTAAAGATGTGGCTGATAAGGCCTTCTACCATATTAAGAACGTCGTCGGTATCAACGAACGACATTTCCATATCGATCTGAGTAAATTCGGGCTGACGGTCTGCGCGGAGGTCCTCGTCACGGAAGCAACGCGCGATCTGGAAATATTTATCAAAGCCGGCAACCATCGAAAGCTGCTTATAAAGCTGGGGCGACTGAGGAAGCGCATAGAAGCTTCCCTTGTGCACGCGGGAGGGAACGAGATAGTCACGCGCTCCTTCGGGGGTGGACTTTATAAGGATGGGAGTTTCGATTTCAATAAAGCCGTTGTCGCAAAGATAATCGCGAACCGATTTTGTAACCTTTGCGCGGAACATAATATTGTTCTGAAGCACGGGACGGCGAAGGTCAAGATATCTATGGGTAACGCGCAATTCCTCGTTGGTCTTGCAATCGTCTGTGATATCAAAGGGGGGAGTTTCGCTTTCGCCGAGAACGCGCACGTTGGAAACGAAAATTTCGATATTGCCGGTGGGGATATCGGGGTTTTTGCTCGAGCGCTCGCGTACGACACCGGTCGCCGAAACAACGAATTCGCTCTTTAAGGTAAGCGCCTTTTCGAAAATCGCCTTTTCGGTATTTTCGTCAAATGCAAGCTGAACGATACCGCTTCTGTCGCGGAGATCGATAAAGATAAGGCTGCCGAGGTCGCGAGCCTTCTTTACCCAGCCCATAACGCAAACCTGTTCGCCGATATTGGATTCTCTTAAATCGCCGCAATAATGCGTGCGGCGTTCATTACCAAGTAATTCTGCCATATCAATGCCTCTTTATTAAAGAAATAATTTATCAGGCGTTTATAACGTCTATTATACTCTGTACGCTTAAGCCAACCTTAAGACGGTCGCCGACGCGCATATCGCGCAATTCGGCAACGCCCTCGGCGATTTCGTTATCGCCGACGACAAGAACGAATCTTGCGCCTGCCTTATCGGCATATTTCATTTGCGCCTTCAGGCTTCTGCCGCAAACGTCGGTTTCGGCGGAAACGCCGCTTTCGCGAAGGCTTTGTGCAAGCACGAACGCCGATTTGGATGCGCCTTCTCCGAGCGGAGCGATATAGATATCGCATCCGGTTTCAAGATTCGGGATAAGAGATTCATCCTTAAGCGCCTGGATAAGACGGGTTATACCCATACCGAATCCGACAGCCGGCAATTCGGGACCGCCGATCGACGCCAAAAGTCCGTCGTATCTGCCGCCGCCGCAAACCGTGCTTTGCGCGCCGATGGAATCGACCGTAAATTCAAATACGGTGCCTGTATAATAATCGAGTCCGCGAACGATCGAGGGGTCGACGATATATTCAACGCCGCAAGCGTCGAGCAGACTCTTTAATTTTTCGAAGTGAGTGTTGCAGCCGTCGCAAAGATGCTCGAGCGTTTTGGGAGCGTTCTTTGCAATACCCGAGCAAACGGGGCTCTTGCAGTCGAGCACGCGAAGGGGATTTTTTTGCAATCTTTCGCGGCAGGTGTCGCAAAGCTCGGATTCATACTGCGAGAAGTAGTTAAGAAGCGCCGCTCTGTAAGAGGGGCGGCATTCGGGACAGCCGATGGAGTTGATGCGAAGCGTTACCTTTGTAAGTCCAAGCTTTTTGAACAGACCGTTCGCAAGCAAAATTACCTGCGCATCCGCCTCGGGCGAGGAGCTGCCGTAAAGCTCGGTGCCGAACTGCCAGAATTCGCGGCTTCTGCCGGCTTGGGGCTTTTCGCGGCGGAAGAAGTTGGAAAGGTAAAACAGCTTAAGCGGCATTGCGCCGGCGTAAAGACCGTTTTCGATAACCGAGCGCGCAACGCCCGCGGTTCCTTCGGGACGAAGCGAAAGACTGCTTCCGTCCTTATCGATGAAGGTATACATTTCCTTACCGACAACGTCGGTGGTATCGCCGACACCGCGACAGAAAAGCTCGGTCGCCTCGAACGTCGGCATTCTTATTTCGGAAAATCCGTAGATGCTTGCGGTTTCGCGAACCGCGTTTTCGATATATTGCCAAACGCCGATATCCGAAGGAAGAATATCAAGCGTTCCCTTGGGTTTTTGAATTCTGTTCATAATTAAAATGCTTTTGCTCCGTTACGTATATTTGCACGCCAATCGAGGTCGCCTCGGTCAAGCGCAAGGATAAGAACCTCCGCAGTTGCAACGTTGGTCGCAACCGGAACGGTATATTTGTCACAAAGCTTAACAAGGTTCATTTCGGTTTCGGTGTATTCTGTGTCATTGTTGGTGTCGCGAAGGAGGATAAGGATATCTACCTCGTCGTAAGCGATCTTGGAAGCGATCTGTTCGATTCCCCCGTGCGAGCCCGAAAGCATTTTTTCGATCTGAAGACCGGTTGCTTCGGAAATATATTTGCCTGTGATAGCAGTCGAGCAGATGCTGTGACGGGAAAGTATTCCGCAATATGCTATGCAAAATTCGGTAATAAGCTCTTTCTTCTTATCGTTGGCAATAATTGCTATGTTCATTGTTCTTCCTCCCTGTTTTTTGTACGCAGCACGATTCCCTTATAAGCGCCGCGCTTTTTAGGCGATTCGCATCCGCTTAAAAGCTTTATGCGGTCACCCTTGATTCTCGAAGCGATGTTATAAAACGCCGCTTCCCATTTTGTCGCCTTCTTGCTCGGCTCGCCCATAAACGAAAGCTCTGCCGCCTCCTGCGATGCCGAAAGCCGCTCGCAATACGGAACGACTCCCAAAAGCTTGACCGACGAGCGGTTGATTATGTCAAGAATGTCGGGAAGCTTTTTGCTTTCCGCAAAGCTTTGACGGTAACCGTTCACCACGAGCGAAAGCTCGGAAATGCCCATTGCCGAAAGCCGTGCCGCCGTTTTTTCTGCGGCGCGCACCGAGGTCGATTGATGCAGAGTGACTATTATCGCCTCGTCCGCGGTAGAAGCGAACGCCATATAATAATCGGTCATTTCGGCACAGGAATCGATGATAACGTAATCGAATTCCTCTCTGACCTCACGGATAAGCTCGGCATAAGCCGATTTTTTTATCTTTTCGTCCGAAAGATTCATCGGTGCGGGGATAAACGAAAGTCCGACCCATCCGCCGACGTGGCAGATGGCCGCCGCAGGCGAGCACCGGTTTGCAAGCACGTCGCTGCAATCGAAAAGCGTTTCGTTTTCGACACCGAGAACCATGTCCATACATCGCATACCGAAATCTCCGTCGATAACGAGCACACGGTTGCCGAGGGCGTAAAGAGTGGCGGCGATATTCGCCGAAACGGTGGTCTTTCCCACCCCGCCTTTAAAGCCGGTTACAAATATAACTCGTCCCAGTGCACTCACCTCCGATAAAATTTCGATACCTATAGTTATACTATAGTCATACACGATAATAATATCATTAATTGTGTGCTATGTCAAGAAAAACCGCTTTACTTTGTTAGAAAAAATATAAAAAATCTATAATAACCGTTGCTCTGTTTCGGACATATACTGTGCAAGGTGATGAATTATGTTTGAAAAAGACACACTATCGGTCACGGGAGGCGGAGATTACGGATGCTTCGATCCGATATCGCCCCCGATCTACCAGACCTCGACCTTTGGCGGAGGGGCGGAATATTCCTATTCGCGCACCTCGAACCCCACTCGCGACGCGCTTCAAAATTGCCTTGCCGAGCTTGAAAACGGGCAGAGCGCTTTTGCATTTTCGTCGGGACTTGCGGCAATAAACGCCGTTCTTTCGCTTTTAAAATCGGGCGACAGAGTCTTGCTCTCCGACGATCTTTACGGCGGCACGTATCGCATTGCCGTCAACATATTTTCGCAGTACGGTATTGAATTTGAGTTCTGCGATCTTCAAAGCACAAAAGAAATTGAAAAACGGCTTTGCGGCGCAAGAATGCTTCTTGCCGAAACGCCGACAAACCCGATGATGAAGGTCGCCGACCTTAAGCGTCTTGCCTCGCTTTGCCGCGAAAAGAATGTTATATTTGCCGTTGACAACACCTTTCTGACGCCGATATTTCAAAATCCCCTCTCGCTCGGCGCGGATATCGTTATCCACTCGGCAACAAAATATCTTTCGGGGCACCACGACACCATCGCAGGCGCGGTCGTTACCTCGAACGAAGAGCTCGCAGAGCGGCTGAACGCGATATCGAACACGCTCGGCAACGCGCTTTCGCCCTTTGATTGCTGGCTTGTTCTGCGCGGCTTGCGAACCCTTCCGCTTCGGATGGAGCGGCATCAGGAAAACGCGCTTGCCGCGGCGGAATTTTTAAAGGCTCACCCAAAAATCGGGCGAGTTATCTATCCCGGACTGAAGGAGCACCCCGGCCATTCGGTCTGTTGCGCTCAGGCAAGCGGATTCGGCGGCGTTGTTTCCTTTACGGTAAACGACGGTTCTCTGATCGAATCGCTTAAAAGAGGCGGACGGATAATTAAATTTGCCGAAAGCCTTGGCGGATTCCGCACGCTTATAACCTACCCTCTCACCCAGACGCATGCCTCTCTGCCGAAGGAAATGCGCGAGCGCATCGGCATCACGAAAAACTTGTTCCGTCTTTCGTTGGGACTTGAAAACAAGCGCGATATACTTGCCGATCTCGAAACCCTTTTATCCCGATCCAACTGAACGAAAAACGAGCCGTTTTAAAAAACGGCTCGTTATTATTTTCTTATTCATCTTGCGCTTCAACACACGGGCAATCATCCGGCTGATTTTCAAGCTCGGGAACGTCCTTTTTAAAGCGAGCCGACGAAAGACGAGTGAGGACGTAAACGGCGATGCCGATATCCACCACCGAATAAGCGGCGTAATAATCGAATTCGAACAATCCGAAGCAGTTCATAAACAGATTCGGCACCGAATAGATCAAAAGGAAGAACACCGAAAGATGACCGAAAAGGAAATAAAGTGCGCCCGAGGTCTTTACAACGTAGGATTTACCCTCGGTAAGGAAGAACAGAAGCGTTGTGCAAAGTCCGACGATGTGATAAGCGCCCGACGATGCAAGCGGTGCGGCAGAGGAACGGATAAAGTCGCCAAGCAGACGGAATATGCAAAGCGCAATAGGCGCGATAGCCGCAAGCGCGTGGTAGGTGTTTTTAAGCGTTTTGTCGTAACGGATGCCCGAAACGATAAACTTCGCGGCGGAAAGAAGCGTTGTGACAAGGATAAGAATGCCGATAAGAGTGATCGCATCACTTCCCTTGCGCGCGATTTCGGCAACGTAGACCGATGCCGCGCCGATAAGCGAAAAGGCAAGCGTTAACGAGCCTGCGGGCGCCGCGCCGTACGCACGGTTAAGGACGATGCGCTGTCCGCGTCCGAAAGAGACGGCGCAAAAAGCGAAAAGCGCAATGAACACGAACACCGCAACCGTGAAAACGGTGACCTCGGCGTTGTCGGGGAGATAATAGGTTTTCGCGCCGATATCGTTCTTTTCCATATCGTATTGAATTATAACCGTTCTTATGATCGCCATTACGACCGAAACGGCGGCGACTATTGATACCATTTTAGTTTTGGTTCTCACGATATTCCTCCCCTTTTAAGAATTTATAACGCTTGTATTATAATTTATTCAAATCGGTTTGTAAATAGGAAAATGACAAAGTTAACATTTTGTTTACTCTCGCAAGCGGTTACCTCTTTTTCCCCTTTTATCATATACTTAGGATAAGGGCAACGGAGATATTTGCTCCGCTCCCTACAAGAAAGGATGTTTTTATGAAACCGAACGACTTTGGGCTTTTCTGTATGGATCAAGCCCCCATAACCCCCGAACCCATTCCCGAGGCAAGCTTCCCCGCAAAGGTATCGCTTGCGATGATGTATGTTCCCTATCAACGCTTTGAAAAGCTCTACGGCGACGAAAAGGCGCTCGAGCGCGGCACGCTCTTCGAGGAACTCGATCTGCCCTTCTACGGCGGAAAGCGAGGTATTGCCAAATGACCGACAACCGAAAAGACGCTCTTATGAAGAGGATCCAGATGTATGCCTTTGTCGCTCACGAATGCGCGCTTTATCTCGATTGCCATCCGAACAACGCCCAAGCGCTTGAACGCCACGCCAAGGCGATCAAGGAAATGAACGAAGCGGTTGCGCTCTACGAAGGGCTTTACGGTCCGCTTACGGCAAACGCCGCAGGCAACAAGGACTGGAGCTGGGTAAAAGGCGCTTGGCCCTGGCAGAATAAGGAGGATTGACAAATGTGGAGCTATGAAAAGAAGCTGCAATATCCCGTTAATATAAAAAACCCCAACCCCAAGCTTGCAAAGCTTATTATAACACAATACGGCGGCCCCGACGGTGAATTGGGCGCCGCGATGCGCTATCTTTCCCAACGCTATACCATGCCCTATAACGAGGCGATCGGCATACTGACCGATATAGGTACGGAGGAGCTTGCGCATATGGAAATGATCTGCGCGATCGTGCATCAGCTTACAAAGGGCTTGACCGAGCAGGAGATAATCGATCAGGGCTTCGCACCCTATTTCGTCGACCACACGGCAGGGCTTTATCCCGTTGCGGCAAGCGGCGTGCCGTGGAGCGCAAATACCTTCCAATCGACGGGCGACCCAATCGCCGACCTTTCCGAGGACCTCGCCGCAGAGCAAAAGGCGCGGAAGACCTATGACAATATTCTTCGCTTTACCGACGACCGCGACGTCGCAGACCCCATCCGCTTCCTTCGCGAACGCGAAATCGTCCACTTCCAACGCTTCGGTGATGCGTTGCGCATCGTTCAGGATAATCTCGACTACAAGAACTTTTACGCCTATAATCCGAGCTTTGATAAGAGGTAATGGCATAACAAAAGGGTACTTTTTCAAAAAGTACCCTTTTGAAGTTAAGAAAACGTTTATTCAACATTATTCATTTTATTCGCTACTATCAATCGAACCACACTTAAAATAATTGTTATCAAAACAGCTACGATAATATAAGTTGTGTTATTTTGCAACAAGAAAAGAAGAGATTTGAAATTAGTAGCAAAAAAAGAAACTATTGTAAAAACAAGAATTGTTACTAATATTACGGGCAAAAAAGAAATTTTCAATTTCATATATTTGAACATCGCGCCTTCGGTTTTGATGAAAAATACGGGCATATCAAGCACCCAAGAGATGGTCATATGTATAATACCAAACAGATGGCAAAGGAACAATACTATTCCCCACAACCAACCGAGATAATAAACGCTCATCGTAAGTAAAATAGGGTGTTGTAACAAGCAAAAAATAGTTGTGCCAAAAGGATAAGGATTGTATCCTAATTTTTGGTCTGAAGCAACGGAATGAACCAATTGTGAGGACAAGACAAAAACCACGATAAAGAATATCTGCATATCATTTCTCCATTACAATTAATTTTTTCAAATACATGATTTTCAAAACATAGTTACATATGTGTAGGATAAATCAAACTGGTTTTCTTGTTTTTTCTTTTTCCTGCCTCTCTCAAAATAATCGTTGCGAGAGTTCTGGTCTTTTCCAATTCAACAAGCTGCAGCCCATATTCTCGTATAAGGCAAAGGCTGTACCCTGCTTTTTTTTGCAATTTTTTTATTCTTGTTTTTTTAAAAAATTTAGTGTTTGATAATTGCCTTATTTTATTGTTTGAGTCAGCAAGGTTATCATATTCCAAATCTTGAAGATGCAAAAGCTTCTTGTATTTGTTCAATGATATTTCCTCAATTATATCTAGAGGCAGGGCGTTTTCTAACAACTCTCTATATTGATAATCACAAAAATCTCGTTCGTTAATTAAAAGTTCTCTTTCGCTCATGCTTGTGCCTCCTTGCTTTTTATATAAATAATTATATCACGAATCTCATTGCAAATCAACCACTTTCGTCCATCCGTTTGAATCGGTAAACTCGGCGATGCACTTCGCGTGGTGCAGGATAATTTGGATTACAAGAACTTTTACGCTTATAATCCGAGCTTTGACAAACGATAAAACGGCATAACAAAAGGGGCTTCGGTTGAAGCCCCTTTTTTGATTGATCGTTTGATACGCCCGTATGTGTGTATGTTAAAAGGACAATCCCTCAGTCACCTTCGGTGACAGCTCCCTTTACACAAAGGAGCCGTTTTTAAACGCTTCGTTTGTGACCTAATGTTCCGTTTTCCGTATTTGTTACCGTCGGGCGATTCGTGAATCGCCCCTACAGTGTGTAATTTAAACGTCATTTCAAAACACGCCGTGTTTTTACAATTAAATTTCCATAAAAATCGGGGACATGTGCCTCGATTTTTATACCTTGGATGTTCGCAACCTTGGACAAGCCGAAGGCGCGCACAAGGTTGGCGCGAGTATGGGTTCCCTGAAAATGCTTGCATTTTTAGGGCGTAAGCAACGAACATCACAAAAAACGACCAAAATGCTTGCATTTTGTGTCGGGAGCGAAGCGACTACTCATACTCAAACGCCATTTTGCCGTTTTCGATTTTGAGCTTGGCGTTGAACTTGGTTCCGTCCTTTTTCTTAAAGCCCTTGATGAGCGCGGTCGAGCCCTCGGTGAGGAGCTTGCGGATCTGTTGCTCGCTTATTTTTTTGCCACAGATGGTGGAGATGGCAAATTTACAGCCGTCCTTATGCTTTGCGCACACAAAGCCGTCGTCGGTTGAATGCACCGTTGATTTGCAAAGCGGACAGCGCACGCCCTCGAGCATATTCGCATAGCTTTGATTTGTCCTTGCGACACGGGCGTTGATGATCTTGACCCATTCGCGCAGTGCGTTTTCGAAATCGCGCTTGAACAGGTCGGCGTTTTCGGTGCCGCGTGCGATATCCCCAAGTCTGCGCTCCCAAACGGCGGTAAGCTCGGCGGATTTAAGCTGATCGAGCGGTAATTTTTCGATAAGGTCAATGCCCTTTTGCGTTGCGCGGAGTATTTTTTTCTCGCGCACGATATATTCACGGTCAATAAGCGTTTGGATTATTGCGGCGCGCGTTGCCTCGGTACCGATACCGCCGGTTTTGGGGTCGGACATAAGCTTTTTCAGCTCGGCATCGTCGAGATCCTTGCCTGCCGAAAGCATTGCGGCAAGAATGGTTTTGTCGGTATAGCGCTTGGGCGGCTCGCTCATTTTATCGCAAAGCTTGTAATCGCCCGATAATTCGTCGCCGACCTTTAAATCGGGCAAAATTTCGGTCTTGGACGCATCGCCGACGACCATCCAGCCGGGCTCTGCGATTATCGAGCCGCTTGCCTTGAAGAATTCTCCGTTAACGGCGATTTCGACCTTGGTCTGCTCTAAGGTCGCATCGCCGAAAAGCATTTATATAACCGAGCGACAGAAGATGTCGAAGATGCGTTTTTGCTCCAACGGCAAGCCCTTTGGGATGTTGCCGGTCGGGATTATTGCAAAGTGCGATTCGACCTTTTTGTTGTCGAAATAATGCTTTTTATTGAATTTCCGTTCTCTGCCGACGATAAGATCGCTGTAGATCGGCACGCGGGAAAGCGAATCGAGAACGCGGTTGACGACCGGCTCCATATCCTCGGTAAGATATTGCGAATTGGTACGGGGATAGGTTGTAAATCCGTCGTCGTAAAGCTTTTGGACAATATCGAGTGTCTGGTCGAGGGTATAGCCGAATTTCGAGTTTGCATCCATCTGCAACGCCGAAAGCGAATAAAGCAGCGGCGGCTCCTTTTTGACCTTTTTCTTCTTGACGTCCGAAACAACGCCCTTGTGTCCGTTGATCCTTTCGAAAAGCGCTTCCGCTTCGGGCTTTTCGGTGATCTTTTCCTTTTGGTGCTTTGCCTTGAAGCTTTCACCGCTTGCGGTGGTAAATTCCGCCTCAATCGCCCAATAGGGCGCCTTGACGAAATTCATTATCGCAAGCTCGCGGTTGACAAGCATTGCAAGCGTGGGGGTCTGCACTCTGCCGACGCTCATAACGCCTGCGCCGGGGTTCTTTAGGGACATTGCGGCGGTAAGGTTTGCGCCGACGACCCAATCGGCAATAGAGCGCATTCTTCCCGCCTGCTCGGTCAGCTTCATATCGTCGCCGAGCTTGATATTTTTCGTAAAGCCCTCGATAATACCCTCCTTCGTTTGCGAGGTAAAGCAGGCGCGCTTTACGGGCTTATTACAATTTGCGAGCTCGTAAATATAGGCGAAAATAACCTCGCCCTCGCGGTCAAAGTCGGTCGCGTTTATAATAAGGTCGCTCTTCTCGAAAAGCCCCTTGACTATGTTGAACTGACGCTCTACCTTTGAATCCCACGAGGAATTCGAGCTTGTGCGGAGCTTGATTTCGTAATTATTCGGCACGAAGGGCATCGGAAGCTTTGACCAAAGCTTATAGCTCGGATCGTAATCATAAGCCTGCTTCAACGTGCAAAGGTGGCCGTAGCCCCAGGTGACGTAGCATTCGTGCCCCTTATAATTGATCTTTAAATATCCGTCGCGGTTTTGTTGGGATTTTACCGCCTTTTCATTGGCTTTAAGCTTGGAAAACTCAACCGTTTCGCCGTTTGACAGATAAATTTTGTCCAAAGCGGCGGCAATCTTGTTGCCGACGTCGGGCTTTTCTGCCAATATCGTTACCATTTTTTTGCCGCCTCCTTTTTTTAGCGTTGTTTGTTATTGTATCACATTATGCATATTTTTTCAAGTATCCCAAGCTTTTAAAAAAGCTTGGCCAAAATTTTTAGTCCCCGCGATAGAGGATGTGTGTATCAGCAGACTCCTTTCCGCGTGGTTGTTGCGGCATTAAATGCTTGAAAGAAAGCGAAGCGACAAAAAAGAACGGTGCAATTACCGCCCTTAAATAATTATTTTGAGAGTTTTTGGGGAGAGAGTTCGAGAGAGGGGCTTTTTGCAAAAAGCTCCTCTCTCGTAATAAATGTCAATTATATATCTTGTTCGCCAAGAAGATTTCCTTCGTAATCCTCAAGACAGCCCGCATCGCAGAGAGCGGCAAGCTTCGGGTCGATGGGGAGCTTGGAAACGCGCTCGATGCCGTGCGCAGCAGCAACCTCGTCAACCTTGCTTTCGCCATAGATATAATGCTTCTTGCTGCAATCGGGACATTCAAAATAGGAGTAGTTTTCCACAAGACCGAGTATGGGCTTGTTCATAAGCTCTGCCAATCTTACCGCCTTGCCGACGATCATAGAAACGAGGTCCTGAGGGCTGGTTACGATAATCATACCGTCAACGGGAAGCGACTGGAAAACGGTAAGGGGAACGTCGCCGGTTCCGGGAGGCATATCGATAAACATAACGTCATTTTCGCCCCAGTTAACGTCGGTCCAGAACTGCTTTACACAGCCTGCGATAACAGGTCCGCGCCAAGCAACGGGATCGGTTTCGTTGGGGAGAAGAAGGTTAAGCGACATAATCTTGATGCCGGTCTTGCTTTCGGGGGGGATCATCGATTCGCCGTCGCTCATAACACCGCTGCCGACGCCGAAGATCTTGGGGATCGAGGGTCCGGTGATATCGGCATCGAGGATGCAGACCTTTTTGCCCTCTCTTTGCGCGTTGATCGCAAGAAGCGAGGTGACGAGCGATTTACCAACACCGCCCTTGCCGCTTACTACCGCAATAACCTTGCCGATCTTGCTTCCCTCGCGAAGCTTTTCGATCATGCTTTCGGGCGCCGAGCCCTTATCTCTGCTCGAGCAGTTTGCACTGCAGGTCGAGCAATCATGCGTACATTCACTCATTTTCAATTCCTCTTTATTTGTTCAAAGTCTTTATATATTTTATGCTCATTTCGGCACATTCAAACGGAGTTTTTCCGACAGTCGGCCTATCCTGCTCGACAATATACCATTCAACGCCGCACTTTTCGGCAGCTTCGAAAACAGAAGCAAAATCAACAACGCCGTGTCCGACGGGACGGAAGCCGAATTCACCGTTTTCGCGACTGTAATCCTTTAAATGAAGCAGCGGACAACGGTTTTTATATTTGTCGAGATACTTTTCGGGGCTGTAGCCCGAGGAATGCACCCAGCAAACGTCCTGCTGCATCTTTAACAAATCGGGCGAGATGCTTTCGAAAAGATCGTCGAACCCAAGCTTTCCGTTTTCGAGCGGCTCGAAGTCAAAGCCGTGGTTGTGATAGGAAAGCGACATTTGGTTTTCGGCGGCAATTTTGCCGATACGCTCCAAATCCGCCTTTGTTCTTTCCCAATTTTCGCTTCCGGGACGGTCGATCTCGTCAAGCCACGGAACAACGATATGCTTGCAGCCGACGCGCTTGAAGCAATCGATAACGCCCGAAGCGTCGTTACGAAGGTCGCCGATCGGAATATGCGCCGAAACGGGGACAAGCCCGATCTCGTCGATCAGAGCCTTCATCTCCTCGGGAGATTTGCCCCAAAGACCTGCAAATTCAACGCCGTCGTATCCAAGCGCCTTTACGCCCTTAAGTGTTGCGGTAACATCCTGTTGCATTTCGCCACGAAGCGAGAAAAGCTGGATCGCTACAGGTTTCATATCGAAAATCTCCTTTAATTTGCCTACTATTCAGCCCATTTGCCATCTATGAAGATGGGGGTCGCAACGCCGTCCTTATAGCCGGTGATGCACATATCGTCCGAGCCGATCATAAAATCGACGTGGATCATCGAATCGTTAACGCCAAGCTCGTGCAATTCGTCGAGGCTCATATTTTCAAAGCCCTTTACGCAACTGGAATATCCCATACCTATCGCAACGTGGCAGGAAGCGTTTTCATCGAAAAGCGTGTTGTAATAAAGCAAGCCGCTTTCCGCGATAGCGGAATCCTTGGGCACGAGCGCCAATTCGCCGAGCATTGCAGCGCCTTCATCGGTGGTGATAAGCTTGCCGAGAGCCTCGTTGCCCTTTTCGGCGTGCCAATTAACCGCCTTGCCGTCTTCAAAATCGATATAGAAGTTGTCGATAAGAGTGCCTCTTACCGAAAGCGGCATCGTCGAAACCAAGCGGCCGCTGCACTTGCCCTTTTTGGGGGTGGTGAAGATTTCCTCGGTGGGCATATTCGGGTTGAAGAAAACTCCGTCAAGCGTGTTTTCACCGCCGCCGCACCAAACGCTTTCCTTCATAAGCTCGCATTTGAAATCGGTGCCGTTTTTGGATTTATAGTGGAGATAATCAAACTGCTTTTCGGTGAGCCATTCGCTCTTTGCCTTGAAGGTTTCGTTCTTTTTATCCCATTCTGCGATGCAATCGTTATCATCATAGCAGTTAACGGTGGAAAGGATAGCCTCCCAAAGCTTTTCGACAGCAACGCTTGCGCGGTCGTTGGGGAACATCTTTTTTGCCCACGCCTTGCCGGGGATCGCACAAACGAGCCATTGATGCTTGTTTTCCATCGCCTCGCGGTAGGGCTTGAGCTTCTTCGATGCGGCGATGCTTGCACGGGCGATCTTTTCGGGATTTGCCGAAGCAAGCGCATCGGGGTCCTGACACAAAAGCGCGATTCTTGCAGGGAGAATTTCGGAATCGTGCTTTGCTCTTTCAACCTGCCAATCGGGCACGTCGCAAAGAGTCTTCATCGAGCAATGACGGTAAGCAAGCTTTGCAAGCTGAGTCATCGACCAGTCAACGCGAACGTAGCCTGCGCCTGCGCGGTAAGCCTCCTCGACGAGAAGCGCCACGAATTCCGCCGCTTCGACGTCGGCGCTGATGTTAAGCTGCTGACCCTTTTGAATATTAACGCCCTGCTTGATCAAAAGCTTGGCATATTTTCTTTTCAAACTCTTCTTCATTTTCTTTTATTACCGCGATGCGCGATACAACAAGCTTGCTTACTTCTCTCCGCGAAACACATTGCGAAAAGAAGCGTTGTATCGGTCGCGTTCCTTCATTTTATTTTTATGATACACAAAGGTTTAAATACACAAAGGGCTGATTTTCAGCCCCTTGAGTTTAATTATTTTTCTTCTTTATCCTTTTTCTTGCCGAAAAACGATTTCTTTTCCTTCTTTTCGGACTTGTCTTCCTTCGACTTCATTTTAATGCCGCTGTCCGACTTAACCGATTTAACTTCCTTAACCTCGGGCTCGTTTGCCTTTTCGATCACCGAGTGAACAGCCCATTTCTGGATCTGGATCTTGGTTCTGTCGCCGCTGGTTTCGATAAGGATCATATCGTCCTTAACCTTAACTACCATACCGATAATACCGCCGGTGGTAACGATAACGTCGCCAAGCTCGATAGAGGAACGCATATTTGCGGTTTCCTTTTCCTGCTTCTTCTGGGGACGGTAGATGAAGAAATAGAAAACAAGCGCGAGCAATGCAAGGGGAAGAAGCATTGTAAGCAAGGAGCCGCTGCCTGCCTGAGTGTCGTTTGCCGTGGTTTCGCCGGCAAAAAGTGCTGTAAGATTCATTTTAAATTACCTTCGTTATACTTTATTCTCTTTACGCTTGTGCAATAAAGCGTTTTTTCATCGATTTCGAAAAGTGCACCGCAAAGATTTATATTTTCGCTTGCGGGGATGCCCTTCATTCGGATATTGCTTGTAAATCTCGAAAGCGCCGTTTCATAGCTTACGCCGATAACCGAATCCTCGCTTCCGCACATACCGATATCGCTTATATATCCGCTGCCGCGTGACGTTAAACGCTCGTCGGCGGTCTGAACGTGGGTGTGAGTGCCGAAAACGCACTGTATCCTTCCGTCGAAGTAATGCATAAACGCCTGCTTTTCGCTCGTAGCCTCGCCGTGGAAATCGCATATTGCGAAATCATATTTGCCCTTTAACGAATCAAGCAAACGCTCAACGGTGTAAAAGGGAGAATCGACGGGATCCATAAAAACCTGACCGCAGACCGAGATGATCAATGCGCGAAGTCCGTTTTTCACCGGCACGATGCAATAGCCGTTTCCGGGTGAATTCGGAGGAAAGTTAAGCGGCCGAAGCACGGTTTCCTCATCCTCATAAAGCTCAAACGCCGCATAACGGCGGAAGCTGTGGTTGCCGCCCGTAAGCACGTCGGCACCGCTGTTGAACAGATCGCTTGCATCGTTTCGGTCAAGACCGCTTCCGTCATGCACGTTTTCGGCATTGACGATAACAAGGTCTGCCTGCTCGAGATTTTTGATCCTGCGAAGATTCTTTCTCACAAAATTCAGTCCGGGCGTTCCGAAAACGTCGCCAACGGCAAGGATTCTGAGCATAGATTGCACCTTTTTCTAATTTGAGGTTACGTTTGTTACAAACGCTGCATAGCGGGCGATTCTTGAATCGCCCCTACAGCGGTATGGATTTAACTGCATTAATTAATCCTAAACAATTATCTAAACAATTATCCAAACAATTATCCAAACAATTACCTAAAACCGTTCAGAGCGGATGCAGATTGTGCAAACAGAACCCGAAGCTGTAGAAACCTACTGCGAGCGGTTCTGTTTGTGCAAAGCGCAAGCGGTCTGCGCCGTTATGGACGGTTTTGATTATTTCGCGTAGTCGACTTGACGCATTTCGCGGATTACGTTAATCTTAATCTGTCCCGGATATTCAAGCTCCTCTTCGATCTTGCGAGCGATATCGCGGGCGATAAATACCATTTCGTCGTCGTTGACCTCATCGGGCTTGACCATAATGCGGACCTCACGGCCTGCCTGGATAGCAAAGGACTTTTCAACGCCGGTGAAGGACGTTGCGATCTCTTCGAGCTTCTGGAGACGCTTGATGTAGGTTTCAAGATTTTCACGTCTTGCGCCGGGACGTGCAGCAGAAACTGCGTCTGCCGCCTGAACGATCATAGCAACGAGCGTGTTGGGCTCAACGTCGCCGTGGTGCGCTTCGATAGCGTGAACGATTTCGCGGCTTTCCTTGTACTTGCGTGCAAGGTCAACGCCGATCTGAACGTGCGAGCCGTCGATTTCGTGGGTCATAGCCTTACCGATATCGTGGAGAAGACCTGCGCGCTTAGCCTGAGCAACGTCAACGCCAAGCTCGGACGCGATCATACCTGCGATATGGGAAACCTCGATCGAGTGCTTAAGAACGTTCTGACCGTAGCTTGTACGGTATTTAAGTCTGCCGAGCAATTTAACAAGCTCGGGATTGATGCTGTGAACGCCGGTTTCGTAGGTGGCCTGTTCGCCTTCCTTCTTGATAACGGCTTCAACCTCTTTGCGGCTCTTTTCAACGGTTTCCTCAATGCGCGAGGGATGGATTCTACCGTCGGAAATAAGCTTTTCAAGAGTCATTCTTGCAACCTCGCGGCGTACCGGATCAAACGTGGAGATCGCGATAGCCTCGGGAGTATCGTCGATAATAAGGTCAACACCGGTGAGCGTTTCGATCGCGCGGATATTTCTACCCTCACGGCCGATGATTCTTCCCTTCATTTCGTCGTTGGGAAGGTCAACTACCGAAACGGTGGCTTCGGCAACGCTGTCGGCTGCACAACGCTGGATTGCGAGTGCGATAATGTTCTTGGCTTCGTCCTCTGCCTTGTCCTTGCATTCCTGCTCGACCGCGAGGAGCTTCATTGCCATTTCGTGTCTTGCTTCGCTTTCAACACGCTCCATAAGAATAGCGCGTGCTTCCTCGGAGGTCATTCCCGAGATCTTCTGGAGGAGCTCCTCCTGCTCGGCAACGATCGATTCCGCTTTTGCGGCAAGTGCTTCGTTTTCACGAATCTTGGTGTTCAAAACCTCTTCCTTCTTTTCGAGGTTTTCATATTTCTTGTCGAGATTTTCTTCCTTCTGCATTGCACGTCTTTCCATGCGCTGAAGGTCGTTTCTTCTCTCCTTGAGTTCGCGCTCGGTTTCGTTCTTGATACGAAGCGCTTCCTCCTTAGCTTCTACAAGCTTTTCCTTTTTTGCTGTTTCAGCAGCTTTTTTTGCATCCTCAATTATGCGCTTGGATTCGATCTCCGCACTTCCGATCTTCTTTTCTGCGATCGTTTTGCGGACCATAAATCCCACGATAAAGAACAGGACGGCAGCACCGGCTATTAAACCAATAGCTAAAAACAGGTTCATATTTGCCTCCTAAAATATATTTTATCCCGAGGCAACGCAATTCTGTCCGGCTGATAAGTTCTATACTCTATTTTTCAACAAAATATATAGTTATTTCGCCGCGGCAGACGCCTTGGCATCGGTATTCACAGTAATTATACATATTTTATTTACTAAAGTAAATAGTTATTTCCAAAAAATTATAAACAATGTGTAAATTTAAGCGAAATTTTTGGGCTTTTCGGTTGCTTTGACACGCTTTTTCGGATATAATTTATTCCGTGATACGAAATTTCGGAGGACTTTTTTATGTGGGGAGCAATTCGCACCGTCGGCGTTTTTGTAGCCATACCGATTGCCCTTTATTTCTTTTTCTTTATCAAACGCGCGATCGGTTATTTTTTTCCTGACCTCAAAAAGCAAATTTCTTTATCGGTTTCGGCGGTCTCGGCTGTTGCGATCGGCTTGACCTCGACCGACATTTTCGGTTTTCCCGCGGTTTTCGTGCTGCACGTTATCTTCTTTTCGCTGATCTGCCGTTTTGTAAATTTTATTCTGAAAAGGATCAAAAACGGCGCCGCTTCAAGGGCGAAAATTTGGCAGTTCCTTTACAAAAGCGGTGCTTTGGCGCTTGCCTTTACGCTTGCATTTTCGCTTTACGGCTATATCAACCTTCACAACGTCGTTGCGACCGAATATAAAATCACCACCGAAAAGGATATCCGCGCAGAGGGTTACCGCGTTATCCTTATTGCCGACGTGCATTACGGCGTTTCGGTCGACGACGAAGCTCTTGCGCGAATCTGCGACGAGATCGAATCGCTTTCGCCCGATATGGTTCTGCTTTGCGGCGACATTGTGGACAACAACACCACGACCGAGGAAATGAAATTTATGTTTTCGGAATTCGGCTCGATAAAGTCCGAATTCGGAACCTTTTACGTGCACGGCAACCACGACAAGCCCTTTGGCTTTGCAGGGTTTGAAAGCGAATTTTCGGAGGATCTGCTTACCTCGACGATAAAAAACAGTAATATAACCATACTTACCGACGATATTGTCGAAATCGGAAACGATATTCTGCTTGTCGGACGGAACGATGCAAGCGAACGGAACAGAATGCCTATCGACGAGCTTTTAAACGAAGCAAACTGCGAAAAATTCATCCTTACGCTTGACCACCAGCCGCGCGATTACGAAAATATCGCGGCATCGAAAACCGACCTCGTTCTTTCGGGACACACCCACGCGGGACAGATCTGGCCCGTCGGACAGATACAAGAGCTATTTAATATGAACGACGAGGTTTACGGACACGGATTTATCGACGGTGACACGCAATTTATCGTCACCTCGGGCTTTGCGGGCTGGAAATACCCGATAAAAACCGCGGAAAAAGCGGAATACGTGATAGTGGAGATAAAGTCTGAATAATAAGATTTTACGAGGTTTTACGAGGAAGGACTTTTTGAAAAAAGCCCTCCCTCGAACTCCCTCCCAAAAACTTTTAGAATTAAATAATATACAGTCATAACAAGAAGGTGCAATTTAATTGTGCCTTCTTTTTTCGTTGGCTTGTGCGCTCACAAAAAACGAAATGCATTTTTAAAACATACCGTCGAAGGCGTGGGCAAGTGCGGCTTTTATAATTTCGTCATCGTCATCGTCGGGCATCGAGCTTTCATAGCATTCGGGATCCAGGCAAATTCGCTTGCTTTCATAATCATCATATTTGCCCTTTAATATGTTTTGGATGTTTTCGGGCTTTATAAGCCATCCGAAGCACGCC
>JAFYON010000008.1 GCA_017560145.1 Clostridia bacterium
CCGAATTTTTCCATAACAGCATCCTGAATGGGGTTCATGCGCTCATCGCGGACATTCTTGTCATCGGTATCAAGAGCGAACATAACATCTTTTTCAACAAAAGCGAAAATCTTGTCGAACATATCGTGGTCGATATCGCAAGAGGGATATTCAAACTTGTCCTTGCCGATCTCGTTCTGGATTTCGGTAATGAAGTCGCAAACGGGCTTGATAGCCTCGTGAGCCTTCATAATAGCTTCAAACATGGTGTCGTCGTCAACCTCGTTTGCGCCTGCTTCGATCATAACGACCTTGTTCTTGCTACCTGCAACGGTAAGCTCAAGATCGCTCTTTGCTCTCTGCTCTGCGGTGGGGTTGATAACGATCTTGCCGTCAACAAGACCAACGAAAACGCCTGCGATAGGGCCGTTCCAAGGAATGTTGGAAATAGAAAGTGCGATGGATGCACCGATCATCGCCGAAATTTCGGGCGAGCAATCGGGATCTACCGACATAACGGTAAGCGAAATTACAACGTCGTTACGGAGATCCTTGGGGAAGAGGGGACGGATAGGTCTGTCGATAACGCGCGATGCGAGGATAGCGTGCTCGGTAGGTCTGCCTTCACGTCTGTTCCAGCTGCCGGGGATCTTACCTGCAGCGTAAAGTCTTTCCTCGTAATCAACCGAGAGGGGAAGGAAGTCGATGCCGTCTCTGGGAGCGGCAGACATGGTTGCGTTTGCGAGAACCGCGGTTTCGCCGTAGCGAACCAAGCAGGAGCCGCCTGCGAGCTGAGCAAGCTTACCGGTTTCGATAACCAAAGGTCTGCCTGCAAGCTCATAGCTGAACGTTTTGAAGTTGTTAAACATTTTCTTGTTTTCCTTTCTTTTTTGTTTTCGAAAGGAATTCGGGGAAGTTTAACACTTAACGGCATATCGAAAAAAGCTCTTCGGTACACTGTTAACTGCTAAACCGCCCAAATCCTTTTCTTTGTTATTTTGTTGCTTGATTAACTTGTTTTGCTTCGTCTTTGCGGAAGAACACCTCGGAAATCATAAACGACAACCGAGGTGTTGATCACAAAAACTTGTTAAGCGTTAAGCTAACGCCCTTGAGTAAATATTTGAACGAAAAAGTTCAAATTATTTACGGATACCGCAACGTTCGATAATAGAACGGTAGCGTTCGATATCGTTCTTGAGAAGGTAGTTGAGGAACTTTCTTCTCTTACCGATCATCTGCTGCATACCTCTGCGGCTGTGGTTGTCCTTGGGGTTCTTCTTAAGGTGCTCGGTGAGCTCTGCGATTCTCTTGGAGAGAATAGCGATCTGAACCTCGGGGGAACCGGTGTCGCCTTCGTGAACTGCGAAGGTCTTGATGATGTTTTGCTTGTTTTCCTTTGTGATCATGGTGTTTCACCTTTCAAAAAAATATTTTCACGGAACAAACTCGGCAAACGGCTGGTGAAGTCGGGTTAATTACCCGTGTATCCGTAAACCGTGCAAGTCCGCATTCCACACTAATATATCACACCGAAAAGCTTTTGTAAATACCTTTTTCAAAAAAAGTAACTAAAAATTCCGATTTTATTGATTATATATATATTTAATTGTAGAAATCGCACTTTTTCGGTCGATTCTATTGATTTTGGGATTTTTTGGTGGTACAATACAGGGTGAAAAATTATAAGGGGGTATTATGCCGTGAATAAGAAAAGCTTTGCAGAAAGGCATTATCAAGCGTTCGTTCGCATTTTTGCGGCGGTAATGCTTTCTGCCGTAACTCTTTTGCTTATCTATGCATTCGTAATGGATCTACTGCCCTACGTTAAGGACGGCAACGCGTTCGATACGATCTATGCCATCGAAAGCGAAGAGGAAATTCCCGATCGAAAATAATTTTAAAGGAGATATAAGTAATGATGACTAAGAAAGAAACGGTCGCAATGCTGCTTGCCGGCGGACAGGGAAGCCGACTTTATTTGCTCACCGAACGTATCGCAAAGCCTGCCGTTCCCTTCGGCGGCAAGTATCGCATTATCGATTTTCCGCTCTCCAACTGTATCAATTCGGGTATCGACACAGTCGGTGTGCTTACCCAATACCAACCGCTTGCCCTTAACGGATATATCGGCAACGGTCAGCCCTGGGACCTTGACAGAACCTTCGGCGGTGTAACGACCCTTCCTCCCTATCAGGCACAAAAGCGTGCCGATTGGTACAAGGGCACCGCGAATGCAATATATCAAAATATGCAATTTATCGACAAGTTCGATCCCGAATACGTCGTTATCCTTTCGGGCGACCATATATATAAAATGGACTATGCCGAAATGATCGAGGCACATAAAAAGAACAACGCGGACTGCACCATCGCGGTCTTCGACGTTCCCCTTGCCGAGGCTTCCCGCTTCGGTATTATGACCACCGACGAAAATCTCCGCATTACCGAATTTGCCGAAAAGCCCAAGGAGCCCAAGAGTACAAAGGCGTCTATGGGCGTTTACGTGTTCAGCAAGGCAAAGCTCTTCTCCTATCTCGAGGCTGACGAGGCTGACGAATCCAGCGAAAAGGACTTCGGTAAGAACATAATCCCCGCAATGCTCAACGCAGGTGAAAGACTCTTTGCGTTTGAATTTTCGGGCTATTGGAAGGACGTCGGAACCATCGATTCTCTCTGGGAAGCAAATATGGACCTTTTAGGCTCCCGTCCCGCGCTTCCTCTTAAGGATAAATCCTGGCGCATCCTTTCGCGTAATGAAGCTCATCCGCCTCACTTTGTCGGCTCGAGCGCCGTTATCAGCAACTCGGTTATAACCGAGGGCTGCGAAATCTACGGCACGATTATCAATTCCGTCCTTTCGGCAGGCGTTGTCGTCGAAAAGGGCGCAACCGTCCGCGACAGCGTAATTCTCGGTAACGTAACCGTTAAATCGGATGCTACCGTCGATTACTCGGTTGTCGATTCCGACACCGTCATCTGCAAGGAGGCGACCGTCGGTAAAAGCATCGCAGAGGCAAAGGGTATCACTCTTCTCGGCGGCGGTCTTACCGTCCCTGCGGGCGTAAGCGTGCCCGACGGAGTGATCTGCGGCAAAGAAATGCTTGCCGAGCTTTCGGCGAAAGGGGGTAACGTATAATGAACGCAGTAGGAATCATCTTTTCGAGCATTAACGAAAAAAGCGTATACGAGCTTACAAAGCAGCGTACCATGGCGTCGGTACCCTTCGGCTGCCGTTACAGACTTATCGACTTCGCACTTTCCAATATGGTAAATTCGGGCGTTACTCATGTCGGTCTTGTTACCCACTATAACTATCAGTCGCTTATGGACCATATCGGCTCGGGTAAGGATTGGGACTTGGCTCGCCGTCACGGCGGTATCAAGATCCTTCCGCCCTATATCACCGCGTTTGCAAACTCGAGCAACCATCTTTACAGCACCCGTCTTGAAGCGCTTATCAGCATCCGCGATTTCATTTCGGGCTGCAAGGAGGAGGTAGTGGTGCTCTCCGACTGCGACACCGTTTGCAATATCGATCTTTCCGCAATGATCGAGCAGCACGTTGCAACCAACGCCGATATCACCCTCGGCGTCAAGAGCAGCTACGTTTCTCAGGACAGCTCGCGCAGACTTATGATCGTCCGCTCGGACGAAGAGGGCAGAGCTGTTGAGGTCGGCGAATACGAAGGACTCAAAAACGGCTTCGAGGACGTTTGCGTCCGCATTATGGTCGTTGGCAGAAAATATCTCGAGGAGCTTATCACCGATGCGATCGCAAGAGGATATACAAGCTTTACAAAGGATATTCTCGTTCGCAACTGCAAGCATCATAACATCCGCACCTTCAAGTTCGACGGCTATTTCGCAACCATCCGCTCGCTTTCGGATTATTTCCGTTGCAGTATGGATCTTCTCGATCCCGAAATCCGCCGCTCCATCTTCTCGGTAGAGCACCGTCCCGTATTCACAAAGGTACGTAATTCCGCACCTGCATCCTACGTTACCGGTGCTATCGTTCGTAACTCGCTCATCGCAGACGGCTGTGTTATCGAGGGTACCGTTGAAAACTCCATCCTCTTCCGCGGCGTAAAGGTCGGCAAGAATACACATATCAAGAACAGTATCATAATGCAGGACACCATCACGGGCGAAAACGTATATCTCAATTGCGTTATCACCGATAAAAACGTTGTCATCCGCGACGGTCGCGTGCTTTCGGGTCACGAAACCAAGCCCTTCTTTATCGATAAGGATTCGCACGTTTAGTCGCTGACGCTCTCCATTGAAATCGCAAGGATTTCAATGGGTTTTGTGAGTGCCGTACATTCGCATAGGATTCGTGCGCCTCGCTTCGCTCGTTGTCCGAATCCTCGGCACTCTAAGGTATATTTTTCGACGCACATGTCGCCGAAAAATATGTTTATTTGATTATAAAAATACTTCGCATTTTGAATGTGCGTTTTGAATTAATTTGGTTCAAAAGTTTTTGAAAGAGAGCCCGAGAGAAATTTAGAAATCGCAAAATTCAATAAATTAATAAAAATCCGCGACATGCGCGTGGATTTTTATACCTCAGAGCGCCGCGAGCGGTGAGTGAGATGCGAATATGGGTTCCCTGAAAATGCTTGCATTTTTAGGGGTTAGTACCGGCGCTCACAAAACCCCGCCGCGCGGGTATGGGGAC
>JAFYON010000079.1 GCA_017560145.1 Clostridia bacterium
ATCATATATATATATATATATAATATTGATGTGGGGAGAGCTATAGTTCCTATGATAATGATAAATAAAACAAGAAAGGGGCGTGTATTATGAGAAAATTATGTTTTGTTTTGGTTATTTGCATTTTGGCATCCTGCTTCACTCTGTTTGCCAGTGCCGCAGATGATTGGGAGGCGGTAATTGTCGACGGGGTCCCTTGCTTAAAGGATGAGGTGGTTTTGAGTACAAACGTATTTTATGACCCCGATGATTATACCAACGCCGAGGGAACGGAGTTTTTGGGCATTCGTATAGTTAAGCTGGAAGCGCTCTTTCCGTGCGAAACCGATGAGGAATTAAAGGCTTGGCAGGAAAAGATGGGTGACCTTTATCTTTACTGTGTGAAGACAGACGGCAAGATTCCTTTGAAGGATGCGATCAAGCTCCTGTCCGAGCAGAAAACGGTTTTGGAGGCGGATGTTAACGCTATTATTTATCCCGAAGATGAATTTGACACCTATACCGCATCGGAATCCCCGATAAACGAAAGCAACGTTGATGAAATTAAGTTGAGCGACACCTTTGTTTCTTCGGTTTTTGAGTTGACGTTTGAAGAAGAATTGGACGTTTCGCAGTTTGACGGCGAAGAAAAGGGATATCTTTTCGGTGTGGGTGTTGAACAAATCGAAAAAAACGATTCCGAAAGCGGATTTTCCTATACCGTTACGGTTGACGGCAAGATTGCAAATGCGATTGTAAAGAGGGCTTTTGAAGGCGCCGAAGGCGTTTTGTCGGTAACTGCGTTTACAACCTACGGAAACGGCGACGTTAACGGGGACGGAAAAGTCGATTCGTTTGACTATATTCTTGTTAAGCGTCTTTGCCAAGCTACTTACAGAGGCAAGTTATCTCAGCTCGGAAAAGCAGACGTTAATCTTGACGGAACGGTAGATAAGTACGATTATATTCTTGTAAAACGTCACGTGCTCGGCACTTACGAAATTATCGGCGGGCAGATAATTCCTTAAATAAACAAATTTAACAAACAAAAAGGTCGGTACGCTCGTACCGACCTTTTAGATTTACTTTTTGAATTTGTCGAAAAACGATTTCTTTTTCGCGTAATTTTTGTCCTGTAAGCTTTGCTGGAACTCGCTTAGCAATTCCTTTTGCTTTTTGGAAAGACCTTTGGGTGTTTCGACAACGACCGTAACGTAAAGGTCGCCGCGCGATTTGCCGTTAAGCTTGGGAACGCCCTTTCCGCGAACCGAGAAGGTCGAGCCGCTTTGGGTTCCCTCGGGAATTGTAAGCTCGCCCATACCGTCGGGAGTGGGAATGGTTATTTTCGCGCCGAGCGTCGCATCTGCAAAGGTAATAGGAAGCTCGTAACGGATATTATATCCCTCGCGGATGAAAAGCTCGTGTCTGCGGATGTTGACTTGAATAAGAAGGTCGCCCGCGGGTCCGCCGTTAAGTCCGGCATCGCCCTGACCCTTAAGCGCAATGCTTTGACCGTTATCGATGCCTGCGGGGATGTTGACCTCAAGCGTTTTGCTCTTGCGGACAGTTCCGTTTCCGCGACATTCTCGGCAGGGTGTTTGGATGATCTTGCCCTTGCCGCCGCATTCGTCGCAAGCCGCGGTGCTTTGCATAATTCCAAAGGGGGTGCGTCTTTGCACGTTTATCGTACCTCTGCCGCCGCATTTACGGCAGGTAGATGCCGACGTTCCCTTTGCCGCGCCGCTGCCGCCGCATTCCTTACAGCTTTCGATGCGCGAATATGAAATATCCTTTTTACAGCCGAATACCGCCTCGTCAAAATCGATGGTTATACGAATACCGACGTCCTCGCCGCGCATAGGTGCGTTGGGGTTTCTGCGCGTGCTTCCGCCACCGAACATACCGCCGAACATATCGAAAATATCGCCCATATCGAATCCGCCCGAGAATCCGCCGCCGAATCCGCCTCCGCCTGCCGAGGGATCAACGCCTGCATATCCGTATGCATCGTATTTCGCCTTTTTGTCGGGATCGGAGAGTATCGAATATGCCTCGTTGGCTTCTTTAAACTTTTCCTCGGCTTCCTTGTCGCCGGGGTTGGCATCGGGGTGATACTGCTTTGCCTTTTTGCGGTATGCCTTTTTTATTTCGTCTTCTGTGGCGGATTTGCTTATGCCGAGTATTTCGTAGCAATCTCTTTTATCTGCCATATGTTAACCTCGTGATATACCCACGAAAAGAGAGACGGTTTGTCTCTCTCTTCGCAAAATCGGAATATTAGTTGCTGCTCTTATCGGTGAAGTCGGCATCGTAATAATCGTTGCCGCCGTTGTTAGCGTTGGGGTCGAATCCGCCTGCGTTGGGATCGAAGCCTGCGCCCTGATCACCGTTGGGGTTTGCCTGCTGATAAAGCTTTGCGCTAACCTCGTAAATCGCCTTCTGCAATGCGTCGATATCCGCCTTGATCTTTTCGATATCTTCGGTAGCGGCGCTTGCCTTAAGGGTTGCGATAGCATCGTTTACGGGAGCTTTATCTGCGTCGGTAAGCTTGTCGCCTGCATCGGTCATGGTCTTTTCGCACTGGAAGATAAGGCTTTCTGCCATATTCTTGGTTTCAACCGCTTCCTTGCGCTTTTTGTCCTCTTCAGCGTGCATTTCGGCATCGCGGATAGCCGCGTCGATAGCGTCCTTGCTCATATTGGTGGAGGACTGAATGGTAACGTGCTGTTCCTTGCCGGTGCCCTTGTCGGTAGCGGTAACGTTTACGATACCGTTAGCGTCGATATCAAAGGTAACCTCGATCTGAGGAACACCTCTGGGAGCGGGAGCGATTCCGTCAAGACTGAATCTGCCGAGAGTGGTGTTGTTTGCTGCCATTTCTCTTTCGCCCTGAAGAACGTGGATTTCAACAGAGGGCTGACCGTCGGATGCGGTCGAGAAGATCTGGCTCTTCTTTATCGGAATAGTGCTGTTTCTGTCAATAATCTTGGTGAATACACCGCCGAGAGTTTCAATACCGAGCGAAAGGGGAGTAACGTCGAGAAGAACGATTTCGCCCTTGAGGTCGCCGCCGAGAACGCCGCCCTGAATAGCCGCGCCTACTGCAACGCATTCGTCGGGGTTGATGCCCTTGAAGGGTTCCTTGCCGGTGAAGTTCTTAACCGCTTCTGCAACTGCAGGGATTCTGGTCGAACCGCCGACGAGAAGAACCTTGTCGACCTGAGAAGCCGAAATGCCTGCGTCGGAAAGAGCCTGCTTAACGGGACCCATGGTTCTGTCAACGAGGTCGCGGGTGAGTTCGTCAAACTTAGCGCGGGTAAGGGTTGCATCGAAGTGCTTGGGACCGGTTGCATCTGCGGTGATAAAGGGAAGGTTGATGTTGGTGCTCATCATCGAGGAAAGCTCGATCTTTGCTTTTTCAGCCGCTTCCTTCAATCTCTGCATCGCCATCTTGTCGCCGCGAAGATCAATGCCGGATTCTGCCTTGAAGGTTTCTGCGATCCAGTTCATGATCTTCTGGTCGAAGTCGTCGCCGCCGAGTCTTGCGTCACCTGCGGATGCGAGAACCTCGAAAACACCGTCTTCGCTGATGTCGAGGATCGAAACGTCGAAGGTACCGCCGCCAAGGTCATAGATCATAACCTTTTGGTCAACGTCCTTGTCAAGACCGTATGCAAGCGCTGCCGCGGTGGGCTCGTTGATTATACGAAGAACCTCAAGACCTGCGATTTTGCCTGCGTCCTTGGTTGCCTGACGCTGAGAGTCGGAGAAATATGCGGGAACGGTGATGACAGCCTTGTCAACCTTGGTTCCGAGATATGCTTCAGCATCGCTCTTAAGCTTCTGAAGTACCATTGCGCTGATTTCCTGAGGAGTATAATCCTTACCGTCAATACCTACCTTGAAGTTGGTACCCATTTCACGCTTGATCGAGATAATGGTGCGGTCGGGGTTGGTGATTGCCTGTCTTTTTGCTACCTGACCGACCATTCTTTCGCCGGTCTTCGAGAATGCAACAACAGAGGGGGTGGTTCTGCCGCCTTCTGCGTTGGGAATAACAGTGGGTTCGCCTGCTTCGTAAACTGCTACGCAGGAGTTGGTTGTACCGAGGTCGATACCGATAATTTTAGCCATAATTAAATACCATCCTTTTTATATAGTGTAATTGTTAACAAATTTTAGTTGACTACCTTGACCATTGCGTGGCGGATGACCTTTTCGCCTAAGGTATAACCCTTTTGGAAGGTCTGGCTTACAAGGTTTTCGCCCATGGTCTCGTCGTCCTCGTGCATTATCGCATTGTGGAGATTGGGGTTGAATTCCTTTCCGTCGGATTCGATCTCGCTTACGCCGATTTTGGAAAGAATGTCGGAAAACAGCTTCGAGAGTGCTTTGATTCCTTCGTCATCGGGCGTGAATTCGAGTGCTTTGTCGAGCGAGTCGGCAAGCGGAAGGATCGTCTTTACCGCATCGCAGTAAGCGTCGGTATAAGCCTCGCTCTTTTCCTTTGCGGTGCGCTTGCGGTAATTATCGTATTCTGCGGCAAGGCGAAGGAATTTATCGTCCGCTTCGGCGAGCTTTGCTTTAAGCTCGGTTATTTCCTTTTCTGCCTTGTCCGATTTTTTGCATTTCTTTTCTTTTTTGGTTTCTTCTTTTACTTCTGCGGCTTCTGCCGTTGCTTCGGTTTCGACCGCTTCTTCGTTTATTACTTCATTCTGCATCGTTTGTTTCTCCAATCAAGAGGTTTTTGTTTGTTGATCTGTCTATCTGTCCGGTCAAGCCCTCTGCAAAGTAATCAAGCGAGGCAATGACCTTTTTGTAGTCCATACGCTTCGGACCGATAACGCCGATCGCACCGACGACCTTGCCCTCAACGGTGATCGGGTGGAATACAAATCCCGTGCCGGGGGGTGCGATATCCTGAGCCTCTTCGCCGAAGATGATGCTCGTTTGTCCGGGGACCGCCTTCTTCATCAGCTCGGAGAAGCGCTTTCTTTCTTCTATCATCGAAAGAACGCTTTGTACCTTTGCAACGTTGAAGAATTCGGGGTAGGAGAGAAGCTTTGTAACGCCGTCGATGTGAACCTTTTCACTATCGAAGGAGTTGAACATTTCGTTCACCACTCTCAAAAGCATCGAGGCAAACGCCTTATGCTCGCCCAGTGCGCTTTCAAACTCAAGCACGGTGTTAAGGTTGACCTGCTCGGGCGTGATGTTGGTGAAGCATTTGTTAAGCGCGTTCTTTGCGGCTTCGACCACCGCCGCATTGACGGTTTCCTGTGTTTTTACCTGTCTTGAACGGACCGAGCCGTCCTTGCAGATCATAATAAGCAGAAAATCGTGCTCGCCGATAAGAAGAACCTCGTATCTGTCGGCCTCGCTTCCGCTTCCGCCGATAAAGGCGAATGAGGTGTAGTTTGTAAGCTCGCCGATAGCGTGGCTTGCTTCCTCCATAAGAGAGGTCATTTCGTGAAGCTTGTTTTCGATAAGCTCGTCGAGCACCTCTACCTCTTCCATGGCCAGATAATATCTGCCCATAAGGTTTTCAACGTAGGTGCGGTAGCCCTTTGCGGTGGGAACTCTGCCTGCCGAGGTGTGCGGCTGCTCGAGATAGCCCATGCTTTCAAGCGCGTTCATTTCGTTACGGAGCGTTGCGCTCGAAACGTTGAAATCAGCGTTTGCGGTAAGATATTTCGAGCCGACGGGATCGCCGGTTGCGATATATGCGTCTACGACAGACTTAAGTATCGCTTTTTTGCGTTCGCTCAGTTCCATTTTCGCGCTTGCTCCTTTTTGTTGTTTTTTAGCACTCACGTCGCTTGTGTGCTAACCTTGACTTTATTATACCCCGATTTTTCATCTTGTCAATAGCAATTGCCAAAAAATATTGCAGTATTTTGTTAACAATTTTAGCGGTATTTGTGAAAAGGTGCTAAAAATTGCAAAAAGTTGAAATTTTAGCGGATATGGGATATAATATTTGCGAGGTGGTTTTTTGAATACTTTTGAATGTATATATAATGAAGTTTGTCTGATTCCAAAGGGTAGGGTCGCTTCCTATGGATATATTGCCTGTCGCGTGGGCAATCCGCGTCTTTCACGCGTTGTGGGCTATGCTTTGCACGTGAATCCCCGCCCGGGCGATATACCCTGCCATCGCGTTGTGATGAAGGACGGAGGATTAACGAGCGCCTTTGCCTTTGGCGGCGAAAACGAGCAAAGACGCCTTCTCGAGCAAGAGGGAATAACCTTTCTTCCCGACGGCAGAGTCGATATGGAAAGGTTTGCTTTAAGGCTGTAACAGAAAAAGGACTTGCGCAAAGCAAGTCCTTTTTTATCCTGTTATTCGGAATTATCCTTCGATGGTGAAGGTGCCCATTACGTGGCGC
>JAFYON010000080.1 GCA_017560145.1 Clostridia bacterium
CTGACGTTGAAATGGTTTGGTTCTGCGATATCGTTCGTGAAAGAGCTGAGGAGGCCGCTAAAAAATACGGCACTCCTGATGCAAAGGTTTGCACTGATTATCGCGAATTGCTTGAAGATAAAACCGTTGACGTAGTTCACGTTCTTACTCCTAACCGCTCGCACAGCTTCATTACCGTTGATGCTCTCGAGGCAGGTAAGCACGTTATGTGTGAAAAGCCTATGGCAATCAATGCTGCCGAAGCAAAGAAGATGGTTGATGCTGCAAAGAGAACCGGCAAAAAGCTTACTATTGGATACCAGAACCGACACCGTCCCGACTCTCTTTACGTAAAGACTGAAGCGGAACAAGGTACCTTCGGCGAAATTTATTACGCAAAGGCTACCGCTATCAGAAGAAGAGCCGTTCCTACTTGGGGCGTATTTATGAATGAATATGAACAAGGCGGCGGTCCGCTTATCGATATCGGCACTCACGCGCTTGACCTTACAATGTGGTGCATGGACAATTACAAACCCAAGTACTGTGTTGGTACAACCTATCATAAGCTCGGCGAAAAGTTCCCCACCGGTAACGCTTGGGGCGATTGGAAGCCCGGTGAACTTACCGTTGAAGATTCTGCCTTTGGCTTTATCGTAATGGAAAACGGTGCTACAATTATTCTTGAATCGAGCTGGGCGCTTAATATGCTTGATCCTCGCGAGGCTATTACAACTCTTTGCGGAACAGATGGCGGCGTAGATATGCTTGATGGCGTTCGTATTAACGGCATCCGTAACGGCAAGCCTTACGTTCTCAAGCCCGGTCTCGGCGCAGGCGGTGTTGATTTCTATGAT
The DNA here is from genome assembly GCA_017560145.1 of Clostridia bacterium. Lineage (GTDB taxonomy): Bacteria > Bacillota > Clostridia > Oscillospirales > CAG-382 > Coliplasma. The sequence goes on from JAFYON010000080.1 coordinate 837, forward strand.
GGCTCCGGAGATGAAAAGCCCGCAGATCGCGAAGCAAGACTTTGGATTGAAGCGATCCGTAACGATACCGAACCCTTCGTAACACCCGAACAGGCATATGCGGTAAGCTGCATTCTTGAAGGTATTTATACCTCCGCTAAGACTGGCGAACCCTATTACTTTAATAAATAAGAGGTAAAACCTATGAAATTAGGAGTAATCACCGTCCTTTTTGGCGACAGACCGTTGGACGAGGCTCTTTCTTATCTCAAATCCTTAGGTATTGAAGAGCTTGAAGTAGGCGCGGGCGGATATCCCGGAAAAGCTCATTGCGATTCCGAGGTTCTTCTTGCCGACGATGAAAAGCTTGCTGAATTTAAGGCGACCTTTGAAAAGTACGGACTTAAGATTAACGCATTCGGATGCCACGGTAACCCCGTCCATCCCGATAAAGCGATTGCCGAAAAATACCGCAAGGATTGGCGCAATGCAGTGTTGCTTGCCGAAAAATTAGGCATTAAGAAAATTATCGGTTTTTCCGGTTGCCCCGGCGACTGCGAAAATTCCAAATATCCCAACTGGGTCACCTGCCCTTGGCCCGAGGATTATCTTGCTGTTCTCGAATATCAGTGGAATGACGTCCTTATTCCTTATTGGAAAGAGGAAGCGAAATTCTGTGCTGAGCATGGCATCGAAAAGATTTGCTTCGAAATGCATCCTGGCTTTTGCGTATATAATCCCGAAACATTGCTTCGCTTGCGTGCAGCAGCCGGTGATATAATCGGTGCAAATTTTGATCCCTCACACCTTATTTGGCAAGGAATCGACCCCGTTGCCGCTATCCGCAAGCTTGGTAATGCCATTTATCATTTCCACGCCAAGGATACAAAGATCGATCAGCTTAATACTGCCGTTAACGGCGTTCTCGATACCAAACATTACGGTGATGAAATTAACCGTTCTTGGATTTTCCGTGCGGTTGGATACGGTAACGATATGCAGTATTGGCGCGATATGATAAGCAATCTTCGTCTTGTCGGTTATGATGATATTCTTTCTATCGAACACGAAGATTCGCTTATGACCTCTGAAGAAGGTCTCGAAAAGGCTGTTGCTTTCCTCAAACAGTGCATTATGAAGGAACCTGCTCCCAAAGGAATGTTCTGGGCTTAAATGAAGGTTCTTCTTGCCCCCGATTCATACAAAGGCTGTCTTACCTCGAAAGAGGTTTGCAACGCTATGTCGGAGGGTATTAAAAGATATTCGGAAAATATTGAAGTGATGCAATTCCCCTCGTCCGATGGCGGTGAGGGGTTTTGCGATTGTATGAGGAATATTTACGGAGGAGAAGTAATCGAAAGGGAGGTTACCTATCCGCTCGGAGATAAAGGCAAGGCTTCTTTTGTATATTTGTCCGAAACAAAAACTGCATATATAGAAATGGCTTCTGCTTCGGGCTTGATGCTTGTACCTAAGGGAAAAAGAAATATAATGCATTCTTCTTCAAAGGGTACCGGTGAGCTTATAAAAGAGGCTTTGATGCTCGGTGCAAAGAAAATTGTGTTAGGTCTTGGTGGTTCGGCTACAAACGATTGCGGAATGGGTCTTTTGTATGCGCTGGGAATGAGATTTCTTGATTCTGCAGGGTTCGAGCTAAATCCCGTAGCCAATTCTTTGGCAAAGGTGCAATACGTTGATAGAAACGGTTTTGTGGATATCAGCGGTGTTGAATTTGTTGCTGCATGTGACGTTAAAAATCCGCTTTGCGGCGAAAGCGGAGCGGCAAATGTATTTGCCCGACAAAAAGGCGCAAGCGAGGACGATGTTGCTTATCTCGATAAATCGGCAGAGCATTTCGCGAAAAAGCTTAATATCGATCCATTTCTTTCCGGTGCAGGCGCCGCAGGTGGTGTTGGTGCCGCCGTTCTTTCGGTGCTTAATGGTGAATATGTAAGCGGAGCCTCGTTGCTTGTAAACTCGGCTAAATTTCAAGAGGCATTAAAAAATGCAAATCTTATGATAACCGGCGAAGGTAATACAGATTCGCAAACTGCATACGGTAAGCTCGTTAGCGTCGTTGCCAAAGCGGCAAATGAGCTTGGACTTAATACGGTTGTAATATCAGGTGGTTTGTCGGAAGGTTATGAAAAGCTGAGTGAATTTGGCGTTGCTATTTTCAAATCTTTGATGGAAAAGGTTGACGATTTGGAATATTGCTTAAGGCATGCAAGCGATCTCATTGCCGAAATCACCTTTGAAACATTAAATTTGTTAGAAAAACCTCTTAATTGAGGTTTTTTTAAATTCGGCGTTACTTTTTTCGTAATAAATCGTCTTTATAAGTGAAAGGCAAAGGAGGGATTGCTGTGAATGATAACGAAATGATTAGTTTATTATTTGACCGCTCGGAATCGGTAATTTCAGAAATCGAAAAGCGATATAAAAAACAGTGCATTAGAGTTGCTCGCAACATCCTTCGTAATGAGCAGGATGCAGAAGAGTGCTTTAATGATGCTCTTTTTAAGCTTTGGAATACGGTACCGCCAAAGGAACCGCGCTCGTTATTTGCCTATTTGTCGGTTATAACGCGTAATATCGCGTTGGATCGATACAAATATCTTTCTGCAGATATTCGCAAGGAAACGGATCTTGTGTTCGAGGAAATCGAAAACTGTATTCCGTCAAATGATAATTTTGAGGAAAACGAGTTAGCAGAGATAATTAATGAATTTCTTAGAGATGAAGAAAGTGAAAATCGCAAAATTTTTCTTTTGCGATATTACGAAGCTACATCATTATCTGAGATTTCAAAAATTCTTTCTCTTCCCGAAACAAGCGTAAAAATGCGTTTATCGAGAATGAAAAAAAGATTAAAGAAGTCACTTATTAAGAAAGGAGTTTATAAATGAGAAAAATAACAAAAGCCATGTCTGATATTTCTGATATCTATATTGATGAATTAAAAAACGTCGGTATGCCGATTAAAAGAAGACGCTCGTTTCGACCTATGATTATTGCAGCGGCTCTTGTTTCGCTTGTCGTATGCGTTTCGTTGTTTGCGGTAATCGGCTCGCAACCGCCGGAAACACCGATTATTCCTCCTGACTTTTCGGAAACACTTTCTCAAAACACGTCGGCACATAGCGATGATAAATTTAACAACGCTTCAACCGAAATATCCGACTCGTCGGATTGTTCTGACGAAACTTCAAACCAAAACACCTCAATTCCGAATGATAATTCATCTTTGAATGAAGAATCCGAGCCCAACGAAAATTCGAATAACGAATCGAATAATGAATCGAATAATGAATCGAATAATGAATCGTCTTGGAATCCCCCGTACATTGATGAAAACGATGCTGATTTTACAGCACAACAGATTGCGGATATTTTTGGCACAAGAGAGGATGGTGGAACAAATAAATATCAAGTGTTTGGCTTTGAAAGTGTGAACGACATTAAAACAGGTTCGATTCCGCAGGGAGATCTTCCGTTGATTTTGGAAAGCGCTTGGGAATACGATTACCATAAATATGCATTAGGCGGCATTGCAGAGTATTCGCTTTATCTTGAAGGTAAAACCATCATTTTGCCTGAAGATGTATCGTATGAGGAGGTCTATTCGGTAGCGCTTGAATGGTTACCGCAATGTCAAAAGTATTTTGGCTTTAAATATGATGATATCGATGTTATCGACACGTATAATGGATACAAGATAATCTATTACGATTCTTCTCAAAGTTATCCGTATTTTTATTACGGAAGACCGATAATGTATACCAATGCCTTTTTGGAGTTATATGTGTGCACTAATACCGATTCGGGGATAATTACGCTTTCGTGGATCGATTATAAATCTAAAAACAATACGTTTAACGAAGGAGATAGTTTCAATACGATTTCTCTTGAAGAAGCCGAAGTAATGCTCGAAAAAGGATACGTTTTCGGCGGACACTCCTGTCCGTTATGTATGCAAGAACAGGAAACGGTTGATTTCACTGATTACGATCATGTCGGCATTGAATACGTACAAAAGGCTACGTACGAAGGATTTACAAATGAATACTATCCTTTCTATGCCTTTTATAAGAAAATAGAGGATGGCAGATTTGCTCGCACTTACGTTCCTGCATTTAGAGTAAGTGGCTTGGAAGAATATTTTGAGTCGCAGGAAGCGAATCATGGATCATTTGGATTTGAATCTGTAGAATAAATATATAAAAACAACCGACCGAGCTTTGAACCGAACCGTTAAAAACGGACAGTGAAAAAAGAACCCTCCTATGGTATAATTAAGAAAAAC
>JAFYON010000081.1 GCA_017560145.1 Clostridia bacterium
GAAAATCTTTTGTTCGGATCGGGCAAGTCAACCGCCTCTGCCGAAACGGTCAAGGGCAGTTCATTGATAACCGATAATTCCAACAGCAACAATATATACATAAACGGAATGACAATATCCCGCGAAGTCGCGGAAAACTACACGGTTGCCGAATTGTTTGAAGCAATGCCGCAACTGCAAAATTAAAGGAGATTGAAATGCTTAATCAACCGACAAATATCGTTCCTTCTTCTTTCGCAGGGGCGGGTGCGGGCGTTGTTGCCGCCGCTTCAAACGTATATGTTTCGTGGCAAGTGAACGGCAACTCGCCTATGACTTCGGTCAAGATCGATGTTTATACCAACGACGCTACCTCGACGCTCGTTCATACTACGGGCGCGGTATCAACGATAACAACGGAATACCCCAACGGATTTAACGGCAAAGACGAAAAGGGAAACGTTGTGTATTTTGAATATCCCGCTTCAATCGGCGGTTCGGCGGTAACGTGGAGTACTTGGGGACTTACGGACGGCAACGAATACAAACTGAAAATAACGCAGTATTGGAACAATAACACGGAATCGGTAGAGCAATACGCCGAAAGCGTGTTTATAACAAGATCGTTGCCGAGTTTGTCTTTGGCATCGTTCACAAACCCCGTTGATACGGTTTCCAAAACTTTCACGGCTACTTATACGCAAACGCAGAACGACGCGCTCGATTGGGTGCGTTGGCAGTTTGCCGCAATAGGCGATGATTTTAACATTATAGACGATACAGGCGAGATCAATACGGGCGTGTTATCCTACACATACGACGGCTTGCTCAACGGCGGCAATTATGCGATAAAATGCACCGTGTCTACACAAAACGGGGTTGTTGTCAACACGGGTTGGCAGACTTTCTCCGTTGAATACACGGAAAGCACAACGCAAGGCGAAATAACGGCTCAATGCGGGGACGGTTGCGCGTATGTTTCTTGGGGGCAAGCAACGAATATTCCGGCAACGTCGGCAAGCGGAAGCAGTTTCGCTTATGGGTATTTATCTCTTATTTTGGGTGGCACGGTTGAGTGGACTACGGTAGACGGAAGCGCAATGGATATTCCTTCGGGTTGGACTTTCGGTTGGAGGGCATACACAAACGGAATAGGGGAAACAAACTATTCCAAAGTGGTATTGTCAAACGATATAGAGATTTGGGGTGTCGAAGACAACGGCGTAAAGAAAATTGCGTTTTTGAACGCAGGGGTAAGAGAGGAAATCACCGTACCCGACAGCGCGGGCGTGATAGACGTGTACCTTACGCCGACAAAAGCAATCGCGTATTTCTATGCTGATAGCGGAATGGAATATATTTCCGGCGCTGAAATCAATTTGAGTTATACGCAATCGGCAATCAGTTCGGTTCTTTTGCGCGGTATGCAAAACTGCATATTTATCGTGGCTTCGTCGCAGATCAATGTGCAACCCAACCTTACTCCGACTTGGAACGGCAACACGTATTTCCTGTCAAGTTTCTCGGAAGAAACGCTGAACATAGGCACGTATTCCGACACGGCAGGTACGTTTTCACACGCGATTTACAGAGGCGACGGCAATCAGCTTGTAAAACTCGTTAATATACCGACGAGCATTACGGCTATGCGCGACTATTCAACGAGAGCGCAGACACAATACTATTATGAGATGTTCTATTCGGACTCGGTTTATTCCGTTCCCGTGATAAGCGAGGGCGTTTGCCAAAGGACAAGAGGGTATTATCTGCTTGAAACAACCGAAGATGAAAACGGCGTTTACCACGTTCTCAATGCGTACAGATTTAATAACAAACTGAACGTATCGGGAATATCGAATAACAACAACCCGAACTTCCTTGCGACTTTCACTCCTTACAGAGTGCGTCAGCAATCGTCGAGAATGGGCAAAACGGGAACGCTCACGGCGCTTATATCAAACTTTGAGAACGGTGTTTATTCCGACAACACGGCGCTGATGAACAAACTGTATAATCTTTCCATTACAGAGCATACGCTTTTCTTGAAAGATATGAAAGGCGATATATATAAAATAGGCATAAGCGGCGCTATAACCCAAACCGTGAACACAAAATCAAGGTTACAAGAGGTTACAATCTCAATACCGTTTGAGGAAATAGGCGACGCAAGCGACGCGGTTATAATACAACTTCCGACAGATGAGGGGTGGAACGCTTGAATAATCAGGTTGAAAGTGTAAGATTATATGTTGATTTGGCGACGGGCGAACTCAAAGCCGTGTACCCCGATGATTATGAGGGAAGCACTTTTGCGATGAACGGTAACGCGCTTGAAATGACTACGCCAGACGGTTACGCCGTCCCTATGGCTTATATGTATAAGGGCGTAGTCTATGCAAGCTCGGAACAAGCGCAGACGGCAAACAATCTCTTTTCGGAATACATAAAAGTAATCAAGCGCGGCAACTATAAGAAACTTGTGAGATTGGATTTTCTTCAGCCGGACGGAACTGTTGCGTTCTCTCTCGGCAATCTTCGCAAGCGCGGTTATATGCGTAAGTATGACACAAGGGCGTTTATCGAAACGGGAAACCTGAACGTCAATATGCAGAACGGGCAGAGAAGAACCGCGACGATAACGCTTGCCGATCTTGACGATGCTTTCAACTTTAATATCAACAACGTGTGGTTCGGTCAACAGCTCCGTTTGCTTATGGGCGTTATCCTCGATGACGGCTCGGAATACTACTTGCCGCAGGGTGTTTTCTATGTAAAGAATCCCACAAAGAGATTGAACGAGAACACAAAGACTATAACCTATAACCTTGTTGACAAATGGGGTTATCTTAACGGCGAATTGTTTGGCAAGTTAGAGGGAACATATCAAGTGCCGAAAGGGAACAACACAAACATATTCTCGGCAATTCAAACGATATTGGAATTGTCGAAATATGACTTTTCGGCAACGTCTGACGTTACGGCTATGATAGACTCGACCACGCCCGTGTTTACTTCGTATTACAACGGAAAAACATACACGCTTTCGGACGGCACAACGGCGGCTATGACGCAAGTGCCATACACGATAACGAGCAAAGCCAACGGTTCTTTTGCCGACGTTATATTGGAACTGAACTCAATCGTGGCGGGCGTTATCGGCTACGACCAAACGGGCGCTTTGAGAATTGAGCCGTCGCAAGACGATATAGACGACTCGTTCAAACCTATCTTGTGGGAATTTTCGCCCGAAAACAGTACGCTTTCGGCGCTGAATGAAACCTATAAAGATACGGACGTATACAACGATATAATAATAGCGGGAACGGCAATATCCGGCTCGGAAGTATTCGGCAGAGCAACAAACTACGACTTGAAATCCGATACAAACGTATTCGCAATAGGAAAGAAAACCTATCGTGATACGCAAGCAAACTATTGGAACAACGAACAATGTATTGCTTTGGCTAAATACAGATTAAAGCGGAGTGCGGTGCTTTCAAAGACCGTTTCAATAACTTCGCAACAGATGTTTCACTTAATGGAAAACCGTCTTGTTTCGGTCAAGAGAACAGACAAGGCAGGATCTCCGACAGAGCAACACATTATACAATCGTTTACCTTACCGCTTGGCGATACGGGTTCAATGACTATAAACGCAACTTCGGTTATGGACTTGCCCGCGATCACAACGGGAACGGTTACAAAGACACAGCTTCAAACGCCTGTTTTGTTGATAAGCGGTTCAACGCTTACGATAAGCAACATAGACACACACGCCGCTATGATTATGCTTTATTCAAACGGTTCATATCTCGATCAAATACTTTTCCCGCAACAGACGAGTTTGCCTTACGATTTGTCGGCTTTGTCTTTGCCGGACGGTAGTTATACAATAACGGCTATTGCGGGTGCTGACGCATCTTCGGAATACACTCCGAGCGAAACGAGCAATGCTGTTGTTTATACTGTTTCGACACCGCAACTCGCGGCACCGACAATTTCAATCTCGGTGAACACATTGACGGTTACGGCAGAAGCGGCGGCAACAACGTATCAGGTATACATAGACAACGTGGCGGTAGGAAATGCGGTCAGCATAGGCACAACAACAAATCTTGCGTCGCTCGGAATAACGGGCGGCACACACTCGGTTACGGCTACTGTATCGGCAAGCGGATATATCACAAGCGCAAAGAGTTCCGCATCGTCTTGGCTCGTTCCTACGATAACGGGAATATACTCGCATTGTTCTTCCAACAACAACGCGACTTATGCGTATTTGGGTACGTCCTATTCCGCAACGATAACGCCTTCTTCAAGTTACACGTTTGACGGTGGCACGTTCAGTATGACGATGGGCGGCGTTGAGGCAAGTTCCTCTTACACTTACGATAGCACAAACGACAGATACGTTATAAGTGTGGCTTCGGTCAGCGGGGATATAGGAATAGGCGCGGTTGCGTCGGCAGTTCCCGTTACTTACACGGTAACGAAAACCGCTTCCAACGCCACGATACAAGGCGCAGACACTATCAACGAAGGCACTTATACAAGTTATAACATTACGTCAAACTACGGCTATTATTTGCCCGATACAATGATAGTGAACGGTCAATCTATCGGCGCTACGGCAACAGATGTCGGCGGTGCTACGGCACGTTATGACAAGCAAGATGACGAATGGGCGATTTTGTATGTCAGCAACGTATACACAAATATAACGATGTCTATCGGTGGTATTGCTTATTATTCGTTGACAACAACGTTATCAAACGCAACGCTCACAAGCGTCAGCATAGGCGGTGTAACTGCTACAAGTCCGTATCATATTAAACACGGTCAAGGCGTATTGGTTACAATGACGGCTGATAGCAACTATGAGTGGCAAAGCGGAAATTATAGCGCGTCTATGGGCGGTAGTTCGGCGGGTTCGTTCACGGTAAGCAGTTCTTCATTGCAATGCTATATAACGTCCGCAACGGGCAACATAGCAATTACCGCTACTGCTACAAGTTCTGTTTCCTACGTTATCAAAGCGGGTGTATATTACGGCAAAGCTCATTCTTCTTTGGATTTAGACGATTTTACAATACCTATCAATATTTCATATAATAACACAACTTCTACTTATATATACTTTTACAATTATGACGGAGATTATCGGCTTACATACGATAGAATTTCATACGGATTAGATTACGGAATGGCTGACTTTGCCGTTACTTATTCTTCTACGAATAGTATGTGGCAATATGCTTGGGCGCGTACAATAACGGTAACACAAGACACAACCGTAACACAAGCGCAGTATAACGCTTTCTTCGCTTGCTTCGGTGGATATGGTGGTACAATTCATGTTAAAGTAGAAGATAATATGAGTTATTCCCAGAATGTTAAGTTTAAGTTTAATGGAACACCTACATCATCATCATATGATTTTATGCTTATGTCTGATGATTTAGACCACATTATCAATGTACCTTCGGGTACTACGATTGGGGCTTTGGCTTCATACTATATTTCTGGTGTGGATAATATAAATTCTACTTATACAGGTTTTGCTTTGTTTGGTGAAACAGGCGTTATAACTCCAAACGCAGACGATTGGTATTTCCGCATAGTCATTATGGATTAAAGCGAGGTGATAATATGAACATAATCAACGATGCAAAAATCATTAAAAACGCAATAGAGCAGATATGCCTTGACGTTATAGATAAGTCTACCGCCGATTGTTTCCGGCTGAAAAAGGCAAAGGTGGTATCTGCTCCCAACGGCTCGACTTGTTCTGTTCGCCTTGTTGGTGATACTACGGTAATTGATCTGCCGTATTCGTCAAGAACATCAACGGTTGCGGTTGGCGATATTGTTTGGGTAGGTGTTATCGGAAATAATATGGCTTCCGCAATCGTTTATGAAAAACAAAATTTCAATTAAGTGTAAACTATAATTTACAAAGGAGTTTAATTTATGTCAACTGTTTCAACACTCGGAATCGCCGCGCCTGTTCCTATGGGCGCTTGGAATCAAAACACAACATATCAAAGTTTGAATATCGTGTCAACGGTCAACGGCGCTTATATGGCAAAGCAGACAAGTACGGGCGTTGAACCCGAAGTTACATCAGGTTGGCAAAACTATTGGCTTTTGCTTGTGTCCTCAAATTACGCCGCCGAATCGACCACAAAGACGGTTGCCGTTTCCGATTGGCAGTTCGTATCGGGCAACACATACTCTGTTACTTGGACTTTCGCCGGACTTACCGCCGCCGATCTCGTTTTCGTATCACCACAGAACGACGATATGTTCACCATCTATGATTTAGAGTTCGCTCAAATAGGTAATCAGGTTATTCTAACGGCGCAGCGTCCTTCAACTACGCAGAGATTTGACGTGGGCATTGTCAAAGCAAGAGCCGTATGACGCGATTTGCGGCTCTCTGTTAAGAGTTCTGTTTGAAATGTCAAATGATACGGCTTTCGTCTGTTCGTGGCGTGTGCGCGCTCTGTTCAAGCGAGGCAAACAAAAAAAGCGTTCCATCTCGGAACGCTTTTGTTATTATATATTTATCTTTCTACTATGTAGTAATAATAGCAACCTCTTTCGCAACTGTTTTTGTCCTGATTATACATAAGCGTTACGAAGTCTATCGCGTCTTGCCACGTATCTTTGGCGCGGAGGAAGTCTGTTCTGCCGTTGTCTGTTCGTTTTGAGTATATGTAGTACATTTTTTGATCCTTTCTGTTATCTAAAACAAGTAATGAGTTCATCGTCCGGCGCGTATGTGCCGATCAGGTTATATGCGAGTTCCAAACGTGCTGTTTTATTGCTTTACAAACACGTCAATATAGTTTCCGCTTCTTACGGGGCATACGCTTTTGTAGTTTTCCTCGATTGAGAGATCGTCGTCGTAGTCGTCGTCATATTCGATCTCTTCAAAAAAGCATCCTTCCCAAACGGTGAACGGGACAGACCATTCGCGCCGGATCGGAGCCGCAAGGTTGGCTTTTTCCGCGTCAAATTTAGCTTTCGCTTCGATTGCGGATTCGTAAAGATAATCTTTTCCGGCGTTATCTTCGAGGAGAACGTTCTCGGCTTCTTTTACGCTTTCGTCGCGCGTTTCTATATGGCTGTCAACGTGTACTCTGTAAATGGTTTTCATTTTATATATCCTCTCTTTCGTCAATAAGTTTAACTATCTGTTCATAGTTCAGCGGAATATACTCCCTTTCGTTTTCAGGATGTATCATTTTATTCATTGCGAGACGTTCTTTGCCTATGTAATTAAAACGGGAAACGATCCGATCTTTTTCGCTTTCGGTTAGTTCTTCTTCTTTTTTTGCCCAATGTGCAGGATATTCGATCCCAAGCGGCTCCGTGCGGAAGAACATCTTTCCGTTTCTGTTTATGAAAGTGCCTTTTGCAAAAAACATTTCGCCGTGATTGTTTATTGCCCTTAATTCAAGTTTCATTTGCTTAATCCTTTCTGTTATCGAGCGCGGTGTTTATGTCCTGCGCCGCTTGTGATTTGTTCAGTATGTATAAGTATACGCTCTCGGTTGTTCTTATGCTTTTGTGTCCTAACGCTTGTTGTATGCGTCGGATCGGTACGTTGTTTTCGTCCCAATATGCCGCCGCGCTATGCCGGAGCGTATGACAATGGATCTCCTTGCCCGTCAGGTTATACACATAACGGCTGACAAGCGCGTTTAGTCCTTGTTTGGTAAAGCCGTGCCATTCCTCGCCGGATCTCCCGCCGAAGCTCTGTTCTGTTCTGTTCACGAATAACGGTGCCTCGCTCGGAAGTTTCGGACGTTCTTTCAAGTATGCCTTTACCGCGTCCCGCGATAGCTGCGGGAAGGGAACGATGCGGAGCTTGTCGCCTTTGCCGTGTCGGATCGTGATTTCGCCTTTGCCGAAGTCGAGATCGTTTACTTTCAAGGCGCGGATTTCGCCGTTTCTCATACCCGTCTGTAACAATAATAGCACAATGGCTCTGTTTCTGCAATAGTTTTCTTTGTGAATTTTGGTTGACGTGCCGGAAATGATCTTGTCTATGTCCTCTTTGTTGAGCAGATTATATTCAATCTGTTCCGGCTTTGGCTTTTCGATTTCAAAGACTTCGGATATTATGTTCTTTTTATTGCACCATTTCAGGAACGTGTGAAAAATAGTCAGGTAGTGCGCGGTTGTGTTCGCTTTGTTCTGTTGTTTGTCCCTCCATTCGTCGAGTGCTTCCGGCGTTATCTCGTCGAGATCAGCGCCGATTCTGTTCAATACTATCGTATACTTTTCTATCGTGCTTTCCGATTTGTTCAGGGCAACGAGGGAGCGCAGATAACGTTCCCTCGCTTTTTCAAATTCTGTGTGCGTCATTTCTGTTTACCTCTTATGCCACGCGCTGCAAGCCGCCGCCGAAACATTGTACCCCAATGTTTCCGAACTCCGAGAACTCTTCAAAGTCTTTGTTCCATACATAAGCATAGGCGCTTGTCATTGTTCTGCCGTGTTCAACGAGATATTCCCAATCCTCTTCGTATTGCGGCACCAAAAGGAAACTCCACATTTCGCCCATCTCGGTAAATTCGTGTGTGATTGCATAGACGGTGCAGTTATGTTCCTTTTCGATTTCGCGCATCTTTGCTTCGACTTCCGGCTCTTGATCTACCCAATACCCGCCGAACTGTTCAAAGAAACATACTTTGTTTTTCTGTTCATATCCTCTTATATACGGACGGTAAATGTCCATTGATTTCAGGATTTCGATTGCCTTTTGTTTTCTTTCGTTTTCTGTTTTCATTTTCTTTTACTCCTTTTCTTTTTGTATTTTGCTACGTCGATAAAGATCATAACCGTAAATATGCCGAGCCATAGTGCGAAAAAGCACGACCAAATGTTATACCCGTTTTTTGCTACTGTGAGTATCATTGCCGTTAGATTCAGCGCGAAGCCGAAAACGTCTGTTATCATTTTTGATCCTCCTGTTTTTGATTTGTTGTTCAAGGTGTTCGATCGCCGGATAATTGTCTATTGCATATGCTCTTTCAAGCGCGATTTTCAATTTCCGTTCCGTCATTTCGTTTCCTCCTTTATGATTATAAATTCAATGTTCTTGTCTGTTCCGACAAGTCTTTTTGTTCCGTTGGGGCAGCGTTCTCGGCGCAGATTTATGTTCCCGCAGAATTTCCGCGCTTCCTCGATCCCGACGAAGTATCGGATCTCCGCGCTTTCCCTCGCCGCCTTATACTCGTCTGTTGTGTAAGTCCGTTTCGCCGGATATGTTATCTTTATTACTTTGTATGTGTTTATCATTGTGTCCTTCCCTTATTTTACAAGTCCGTTTTGTTTTGCTTTTTCAATTTCGCCCGTGAGCGTCCATATAATAAACAATATAATCATTTCAAATCTCCAATCCCGCGCCGATCATAGTTTTTAATTCGGCATCGTATATAATTTCGTGTGTGTCAAAAAATCTGTTCAGCTCCGGCACTTCGTCCGGCTCTACCGTTTCGCCTTGCTTTATCAGGTAGAAAACCGTCGGTGCCTCGTTGTTCCGTAGAGCGCCCGCTATAAGCGAGTGATCTTTGCGGAATCGGTTATAACGTCTGTTTGTTACTCCTCCGTGTTCAAAATAGTTTTTGAGTGTCGGTATATCTCCGCAGCAAGCTGCCGTGAAGAGTGTGTCAATCGGTTGTTCCTTGCGTTTCATTTTGTCCCTCCCATAAGTATTCCCACGTTGCTTCGTTGATTTTGTCCATTGCCGTTTGCAAGTGTTTGATTTTGTACTCGATATATTCTTTGAGTTTTGGATAACCGTCAGCGCCGAGTAAATCCTTCAGAAGTTCTCCGAGCCGGATTTCAATCGCGTTTGACGTTTCGGATAATTCCTCGATAGTCATTTTGACTATGTATTCGTTTTTCTGTTCCATTGTTCAATCCTCCGTTTCGATAGCTTGTACGATAGATAAAGCATCAACAAGTTTCACATATGCCATTGGGAATCTTGTGTGCGCGGATTCCTCATAGAGTTTTAGACGTTTCAGCATCCATTCAATATTGTCTTGTAAACGATCGAGCGCCTCTTCCGGCGTGTCAAACGTCAATCCACATTCTCGCGTTATTGCTTTAAGATTGATTTTGATTTTCTGTTCTACCATTTTTATTCCCTCCCTTTACGCCTTGAAAAGCGGTTTTGTTCGTTTCTGTTTGTTTTCTGTTATTGTGATCCTGAATCCCTCGCGGATCATATTGTCAATGTGTTTGTTAAATTCCTCCGGCGTTAGCTGCGAGTGTGGGAACGTGCCGAGCGATTTTGATTTTGCCCATATCTCGCCATTGTTCGCCCAAAATATACTTGATTCATACTCTGTCGGGTATGCCGGATCGTCATCAATTTCAATTTGCTTTCCGTTTGTGATTATTTCGTAAAACGTCATCTGTTCTTCCTCCGTTCTGTTCATCCGGCTACCGCTTACGCGGCAGCCGTTTTCTTTCTCATCAGGCATACTATAGCATCTCCGAGATCGGAAACGATATATATTTGATACGTCCCATTTTTTGCCGTTGGATATATTCCGCGCTTTTCGTCTGTTAAGAGTATAAGCACGTCAAGAAGGCGCTGCGCGTCGAAGGCGATTCCGCCGTACTCCATATAATACGCGCCGTATTTATCTTTTTTCTTTTCGGCTTTGCAGAGTTTTATATATCCGCGAAGCTCCGAGATGCTCGGCAGTTTATACTCGTTTTGCGCTGCGTCTATATTCTTTCGGAATATCTCGGTATAATTCGGCGCATTGAAAAACGGCGCATTGAGTTTTGGCGTTTCGTCAATCTCCATTCCGGCGATCCCTTCGTATAATCTAACCGCATTAAAAACGGACGGGATTATAATTTTATCGTCGAGTTTATATGCTTTTTTCTGTTCTCGTGTTTGTGCAAATTCATTTATAATTTTGTTTGCCGTTTTCAGCTTTTCGGCGGCTCCGGCGCTTTTTGCTTTTTCTGTTCGGAGCTCCGCTTCCGCTTCTGCTCGGAGCTTTTCGATAAGATCGTAAACCGTCAGCAATTCCGGCGAAGGATTCAAGCGGATTTTTTCAAGTGTGTTTTTCTCGTCTTTTGATAAATTGTTTGTCGCGTCTGTTATAAGTTTGATAATTCTTTCCGGCTTCATTTTGTTTGTCCTCCCTGATTAAAAGTTTGTGTAAAATTCTATCGTGTTAAAAACGCTTTTGAACGTTTCGCGCTCTTTCGATCCCTTGACGTATCCGCGCGTATGCTTTCGGAATATCCGGCGCAAAAATTTTTTGATTCTGTTCATCGTGTTTTCCCTTCTGCCCGTATAGCCGTTAGCGCAGCTTGTTTTTATCTTTGGAACGTGTCAACGAGTATTTCGTTTTCGCCGTAGTATTTCAAAACGTCCTTCAAATATTCTTTGTAATGCATCCCCGCGTCGCGCCTGATAAATAAATTTTGATTGTCTGTTTTGCCGTATTTTATATCGTCGGGAACGGCGGAAAGCCATCCGCGATATATGATTGTTATTTCCGACGTAGATATATATTTTTCATAAAGTCCGCGCTTGTTGGGGAGCTTGATATATAACCGCGCCGCGTTGCCTTTGTAGGCGGTTTTTTCCGGCTTAACCTCGACAACCTCCGCGCGTGTATCGCTTACGCCTATAAGCATAGATGACGTTTGAAATATCGTTATTTTGTCGCCCGCTTTTATGTTGGTGATCTGTTCGTCGATCGGCGCGGGGAAGTAAAACGGCGTTTTTTGTTCGGCGTTGTTGCGTTCGTGGTACTCGTCGGCGGTCATCGTTTCGGTTTGCTCGGTCAGGATATAAACATAACGCGCATATCCGAAGCCCTCCGGATCGACTATGTATTTTATTTTGTCGCCAACATAAACCGCGACGCAGTTATCCATATAAAATTTGACGGTTGCGCGTTGCTCGGTGTTCAGTTTGTTGTAATTATCGTCGTTGACTCTCGGATCGTCCGTGTTGGTGCCGCCGAAGCCCGCGAGGAAATCCCAATCCCTCAAGAGGTTATTTTCAAAAAACGTCAAGTCATCATCCGTTGCAAGTCTGACTATGCGCGTTATAATTGCATCGTGTTTTTGTTCGGTCATTGATTCGTCAAGCTCGGCGCGGTTTGCCTCTTTGCCGATCCCGCCGGATAGATTCGTAAATGCAGCGGGAACGGGAAGATCAAATACTTTCGCGCGTTCTGTTATTGCTTTTTCCTTCTCGGCGTTTTCACGCTCGATCTGTTCGGCGCGTTTTCTTTCCTCTTCCATCGCCTTTTCATATTCGAGGCGCTCGCGCTCGGCTTGTTCGGCTTTGCGCTTTTCGTCCTCTTCAAGTCGCTTTTCAAAGTCCGCTATATCAGCGAGGATCTCCGGCGACGGTTTTATAAATTCAATGTCATAGGCGTTTTGAAAATAACCGCCGTAAAAATTGACGTCGAAGTAGTCCGTCATTGCGTCGCTGTTGTCGTAATTATAACTATCAGCAAGCGCCACGCAGAATTTACGCACGGCAGCGAGCGCGGGCGAGTCCTCCGCGCGATCCTCTCTGTATCTCCAATCGTATGCGCTCGGATCGCCTTTTACTATGTTTTGCCCGTATGGGCTTTTCGTAATATAGCAGTCTACCGATTGCCCGCCGGAATAACTCCGCGAACGTATCGAAAATTTAACTTCAGGAAAGCGTCTTTTTAATTCGGCGCGGAGCTCCGCCGCAACCGTTACCGCGTCCAACGTGCGCGAGTGTTCGGGGATCGCTTCCGTGCGCGTGCGTTCCCATAAGGAAGGCAGCGCGTTTTTCGGCGCGTTTTCGGCTTTGCTTTCGCCGTTCAGCTTTTCGGATATATCTTTATACCCGTACCATATCGCGCGCGCCTTGTGCCATCTATAGCCACTCGCTTTCAGGATCTCCCGTGTCGCCTCGTCCGGCTTTGCGTCAAAGGCGATTTCGTATGAATTATAATTTGTGTTTTTGGTGATTGTCATTTTCGTTTCCTCCGTTTTTTTGTGATTGTTGGGGAGTTTACCCGCTCCCCTTCGGGATTTTGTTTTTTATGCGAATCTGTCCGCGATTCTTTCAAGGCATTTTGCTATTTTCTTATCGTCCGCGCCTCTGCACGTTTTCGCCCAAAGCGCATATATTAAATCAACCGTCATTTCGTTTTCTTCCTCATAATAGAGGATCGCTGCGTCGTTTTGGTCGATTGCAATGCCGTTTTCGTCGCCCATCGGGATGCTGAAAAAGTGATTGATTTTGTGCGCGTTCAACATTTCATCGAGTTTTTCCAAGTCCGCTATCGTGCAGGCGTTCTCGTCCGATTCTTTAATTGTGATTGCCCTATCTGCCATAAATAACATTGTGTTTTTCCTCCGTGATTTTTGCCGTTCCGGCTTTCGTTGTCTTAATTGTATCACACCATGCGCATGGTTTCAATTGACAAATTCGCCAAAGTTTCATTAAATTTTTGTGCAAGATTGACAATTTACGCATACCGTCCGCGCGTGATATAATTAAAAAGGAATTTTATCCCATTTAATAAAGGAGCTTTATATATGCCGTTTAACAAGTCAAAGTATAATAATGATTTCAGCAAGCAAACATATGACCGGATTTCCGTTCTTGTCCCCAAAGGAACGCGCCAACGTTGGAACGATCACGCAACCGATCGCAAAGAATCATTAAACGCATTTATCCGCCGAGCAGTAGAACAGTGTATTATTGACGATGATCTCGGACGTAATCAATAATGTATTGTGTAAAATTAAATTGAGCTCAATTTAATTGTGTCCAATCTATTTTACCACACAACCCCATAAACTATATATAATGTGTTACTATGATATAAGATGATAGCATATCATACTGCATATCATTTTGTTTTACATTATAGTTTCTATTTACCATTGAAAATTGTATATTGTAGTTTAGATTTATTTTATGTTTAACTGAATTGTATATTGTAGTTTACTTTTCATATACGGATTGTTATTGATATATCATATTTACACAATATCCGGCTATATAATGCAAACTACAATATACATTGTAATTTCGTTTACTTAACATATAATTATGTCAACAGATATTCATATATAGGGGTATTTTATAAGGGTAAAACCTATAAAATATCTCTATTTCCCTATATGCACAATTTAACATAAGGTTATTCCTAATTTAAGATGAAACATATGGTAGGTTAAATTTACAATATAGTTGTTCCTAAATATAAAGTGCAAAATATAGTAGGTAGAATTTAGAATAAGACTAAACTACAATAGGGGTAAGAGTATGAGATGTTAGAATTACAATAAGATGTTCAACAGGATAGGGGTAACACAGCATAGGGGTAGAACACTATATATATATGTTTAACTAATATGTAGGGTAGGTGTAACCTATATATAGATGTAGGGAAGCAAGGGGCTTCTTTTTTATTTGCACATAATATAAAAGTAACTGCATCATAGAGGAGGAGATATGATGCAGATAAATTCGCACGATTGTGTGGAAATAATACTTTGTTGACTTAAAGTGATATGGTATAGTAGGGATAGCGGGGGGAGATGTCAGCGAGCGTGAACGTACACTCGGACGGATTATGCCAAGACCTGACACCCCCGTAAAACATCGGTAGAGTGGGGGAGATACCCATAATACCGTTCAGGTTCTATGTGCCTCCTTTCTGTGATTAAAAACGCTTGACGGGTGCGTTTCCTAAATGGTTTGAACCGTCTATCACAAATGAAAGGATAGAGGATGTTAATAGACGAGAGAACAAAGCGGTTGTGTGTAGATATGAAGATAGAGGGGCATACACCGCGAGAGATATACAGGCGGTTCAGGGAGATATGCCCACAGAGTGCTATGTCGCTTGACACGTTCAAGAGGAAGCTCCGGTTATGGAGAGAGAAGATGGCGTATGACGAGGGTTTACTTGAAAGCGCCAATCTTGAATACAATTTCACGCCCAATGCTTCTACGGTTCAGGTGAACAGCGAGGGCAAGGTAGTACAGGCGTGGATCAAGCAGAGGGTGAACGAGCCGGATGCTGCGGAGCTTATAAGTGCAATAGCGCAGTTTCCGAAGGTAGGGTGGATAACTCCGAGAGCCGGAGAGGTAACGGGGAGATTACTTGAGATACCCCTTTTTGATTTGCATTTCGGAATATCGGACGGAGAATACTACAAAGAAACGTTAAGGGATATACTATCGCTTATTGAGTCGAAGAAATGGGAGAGGATAGAGGTCATTGTGGGGCAGGACTTGTTTCACAATGCGGCGCTGTCCTATCCGAGAACGGAAAAAGGCACGATCATAGACAAAGTGGATATGAAAAAGGCGTACACGGACGCGAGGGACTTTTATTTTTCGCTCTTGAAGTGTTGTATAGCCAACGGGAATACGTGCGTACACTTTTCTTCGGGCAATCACTCGGAAACTATTGAGTGGTTTTTCGTTCAGGTGCTTAAAGCGGCGTTTGAGGGACAATGCGAGTTTGACGATGAGATACGCCCAAGAAAGTGTATCAAGTGGCACGAAGTATTCATAGGTTACGGGCATTGTGAGGAATTAAAGAACCCGAAGGACATCAGGTGCGCGTTCACGATAGAGTTCCCTATGGAGTTCGCCTATGCGAAGGTAAGGGAGATCCATTGCGGACACTTGCACAAGGAGTTCAAGGACGGGGACGAGAGTGGTATCGTGGTAAGGAGATTATCCACAAAGAACAGGATAGACGGTTGGAGCGAGAAAATGGGTTACGTTGGGGCGCACAAGCGGTTTATGCTGTTTGAGTATTCATATGACAGACTAACGGAGATACACTACATTTGACCTCCTATTACTCCCGCGAAAGCGGGGGATTTGGCGACGAAAGTTCATTATGCACGGGCAGTACGTGCGGTTGCCACAATAGAGCAGTACGAAGGGGTACTGCAAAAGCCAAGCGGGGCAGAGATGCCTCGCTTTTAATTTTATATAAAAGGAGAGAAAGAAAATGGTTCAACAGGCAGTAGGGAAAACCCTATCGGGAGCGTGGGAAGAATTTGAGTTCGACGGATACGGACGCAGATTCTTCGTCAAGAATTTCACGGAGGACAACATACACGTTACGTTTGACGTAGACAATTCAAGCGTATACACGGTGAAGTCCGGCGCCGCAGAGGAAATAGCGACGTCGTATTCACCTGTGGTAAGTCCTTCATTTTACAAAAAGAGCATATGGGTAAACGGCGAGGGGTACGTAGAGGTCGAGCAGATCGATACGTCAGCGCCTTCGGTCATCACAAACGCTCTTACGATCACAGCGGCTAACGTAACCGCGTCGAGCATCGTCCTCAACGGTTCGGCGGTCGAGGCAGTTCCGAGTACGCTCAAAGTGGGCGATAAACTCGTTATCACATACGCAGCCGACACTCACTATTCTTTGCCGACAACGGTAGCGGTAGAGGGTGCAACGTACACGTGGGAGGGGGGCGTACTCACCATAACCAAAGCCAACGGTACGGTATCGGTAGATATAGAGGGCGTAGCCGATGAGTACGATGTTACATACTCGCTCACGGGCGTAACAGGCACAAACCCCGCAACCATCACTTACGGCGAGGAAAAAGAACTGACTTTCGCTTATGAAAGCGGATATGGCAGTATCTCGGTATCAGCTTCCAACGGAACTGTAACGGGCGAAGGACTCACGAAAGTATTAAGCGGTGTAACCGCCGACACCACAGTTACAGCAACGGCAAGCAAAATAGAGTATGACGTTTCGATAACGGCTGAACACGCAACTTATACGGTTAAAGTGGACGGAGAAACCGTTGCCGACGTGCCTTCTAAACTGTGGGTAAACTCGGTGCTTGAAATTACGTACACGGCTGCGAGTGGATATGCTCTTCCCGAAACGGTAGAGGTAGAAAACGCAACATCGACGTGGGCAGAGGGCGTACTGACTATAAGCGCACCGACAGGCGCGGTAAGCGCGACCATCACGGCGGTGGTTGTTCAATGATCGTTAAAACAAGAGTAATCGGCAGAGGAAACAAAGCAATATATACTCAACTTCTCGCAAAGAAAATGGGTTATCCGCTTACAGTAACGGTTAATGGCGCAGAGATCGATTCCATAACCGTCAACGGAACACCCAAAACGACTATCCCCACAATTATTATGCCCGATGACACGATAACGATACTCTTTAGCATTGATCCGATTGACGAGTACCCTCTTACCGTGCCTTCAAGCGGGGCAACGGTTCAGGTACTTCCGCACGGCATAACGATAACGGACGCAACGGGCGCGGTGGAAATCACATACTCGGCGCAGTTGGCAAC
>JAFYON010000082.1 GCA_017560145.1 Clostridia bacterium
CGAGGTAATGGACGGCACAGGCACTTCGGGCAAAGTGATACACTTGGTATTGACAAGCGGGAACGTTAGTCCTTACCGTTGGGAATACACTTATTGGAACGACGGCTCAAACGTAAGCGGATGGGTGGCGTTTGAAACAACTGCTAACAAGGTAACAACATTATCGGCGCAGAGTACCGATGCACAATATCCTTCGGCAAAGTGCGTATACGATATTGTCGGCAACGTTGAGTCGCTTTTGGCGGCGATATGAGGGGGTGCGGTAAATGAGTATTGCAAGTGAAATTACAAGACTACAAGGCGCAAAAGCCAACCTCAAAACCGCAATAGAAGCAAAGGGCGTAACAGTAGGCGATATAACCCTCGACGGCTATGCGGCAAAGGTTGATAATATATCGACGGGCATAGAACCTACGGGAAATATAAACATTACCACAATGCAACAGACGGACGTAACAAATTATGCAACGGCGCAAGTGGTGGACGCGAACATATCTCCCGAAAACATCAAGCAAGGCGTTACGATACTCGGTGAAACAGGAACGTTTGCGGGGACACCAATTCCCAACGACCTCGACGGATTGGTGGACGGGACGATAACGACGTTTACAATGCCGACAGGCAAAACGACGATAAGATCGTATTTGTTTCAAAACATAAGCGCGCTTCGCACGGCTGACCTGACGGGCGCGGTAACGATCGGAGATTATGCTTTTAGCAATTGCCCTTATTGCGTATTCACTTTGCCGAAAACGTTTACTTCGATAGGTCAGTACGCTTTCCGTTCGGCGGGGGTAAACAGCGGACAGAATTTTGACCTTGAAACAACGAGTAACTGCTCGGTAGGCACTTATGCTTTCGATAATTCAAGATTGGCAAGCGTAAAGGGCAGATACACAAGTATAGGCAATTATGCGTTCCAGTATTGCAATCAGTTGACGAGTGTAGAAATGGATAACTGCACGTCGCTCGGCAATTATGTATTTCAGCAAACGCCTAATATAACAAAATTGCACTTGAATATAAACGGTTCAATCAACACTAATGCTTGCTACGAACTTTTGCATGTCAACGATTTTTACATAACAGGAAATATAACCTCGTTAGGAGCTTATGCGTTTTCCGGAATCGGAGCGCAGAGGTCTAACCCCTCGTCAAGTCCCTTTGTATTTGATCTGCGTAATTCAACGTTCAATACTATACCACAAAGAGCGTTCGGCGCCGGTGATCCTGCTCGAACGATGAGGTATATCACATACAGGTTTCCGACAACAGTAAGCACGATACAAGACAGTGCTTTTGTTTACAGCGATCATTGCGATTTCTATTTCACTTCTTCCACACCGCCCACGCTTCAAGCAACAACTTGTTGGAACGCATCAACGAACTACAACATCTTTGTTCCTTATCAAAATATAAACGCATATCGCACGGCAACGAACTTTACCGCGCAAGCCGCATATATAAAGGGTTACGGCAACAATTTCACGCAAGGACAGACTTTGCCGGAATACAACAGCGAAGGTTACGGACTCACTTGGTACAGCGATAAGGCGTGTACGACGGTGGTTACGACCGCAGATGCAAACACGGAATACTATTGTCTTGCGACCGCAAATAAGGTGATCGTTTCCGTTTCGATAACTGAACTCGATTGCACGGTGGCGGTAAGCGACGGCACAAGCACATACGTAAGCGGCGACGATATAAGAGTAGGCACGGTGGTAACGATAACGGGAACGCCCACGATTTCGGGATATATCCCCTATATTTTTACGGTAAACGGGACGACGATACAAAGCGGCGACACGTATACGGTAACGGACGCGGGAATTAAAATAACCGCGATATATTGGGACGGCGAACACGTGCCCGCGCAAAGAGCGGTTATTACGGGGCTTGGCAATTCCGATCCGACGAGTCAGACGTATGAGCTCGATCCGAATTTCCCGACGACGTTCGAGGAAGTTACGCTCGACGGCAACGTGTTTATAAAGATACCGACGATATACAGAAAGATAGATACGACAAGCGACGGACAGATAACGGCGATAACGATGTCGGATTTGCCTCTCGGCGCGGATTCGCACCCGTATTCGGTATTCGTCGATCCGAACGGGAACGTGCTTCCCTATGTGCTTATCGGCAAATACTGTTCGAACAACACGAGCAAAATGAACAGCGTATCATCGAGCAGTACAAACGCAAGCATCAACAATTGGAGAACGGCGGCAAGAGCAAACGGAACGGGGTATCAGCAGTACGATTGGCAATTCCAGAAGCTCTTTGTTGACCTTGCGCTTGCGATAGGAAAGAAAGTGAATTTCAACACAGGCACAACGATAACAAATTGCCTCGGCATATACGACCTCGACAAATACATTTGGGTAGACGGCGTAGCGGCATACAGCAACCAATGGGTGGTTGCGACCGATCCGAGCAAATACGTCGGCAGCCCGACAACAAGCACGACGGGGTATTCGGCGGTTTCTTACGCGCAGCCGACGACAGGTTCGCGGGAAATAATGAAGCTCGGTTACGACAGCAACAACGAGTTCTTCAACTATCCTTCGGCGGTAACAAACAATTCAAGTTGGAACACATATTACTGCGACGGATATTATTATTCTTCCGGCAGTCATCCCGTGGACTCCGGTGTCGGTGTCGCCCGTGCGTATTGCGGTCTTTGGTACTGTGGCGCCGTCGGCGATTGGTCGTCCTCGTACTGCGGTCGTCTGTGCTACAGACCTTTACCCGCGTAAGGCGGGTAACAGCCCCGCCTGAGCGGGAAATAAAATTGATACCTAAAAAATAAATATAGGTAACGGTGTAAGAACGGACAGCCCGTGAACTCCAATGTCGGTAACGCCAATGCGAATTACGGTCTTTGGAACTGTAACGCCAACAACGATTGGTCGAACTCGAACTGCGGTCGTCTATACTAACGAGAAATATGTTTGTTGATTGTTTATCCCCTGCTATGCAGATAAGATAAATCGAGCCGTCTTATTCCGTTCCGAAAGGAAGAAAACAAACGTGGAAAGGCAGGGGTTAGTAGCGAAAGCGAAAGCCCTTGAAGCGTTAGCACAAATGAAAAGAATAGGAAATTTATACGAACAACTGCTCGACATCGAGCGAATAAAAGAGATAATAATTCTTGCGGCAAAGGGGAAAAGAAAGCGAAAAAACGTTTTGCACGTGCTTGAAAGCATCGACCTCTTTGCAGAAGAAATGCTCGATATGCTGACAAGCGGCGAATACTATCTTGCGCCGACGCACAACAAAACGATAATGGAGCGTGGGAAAGAGAGGGTATTGACTATAAGCCCATTCTTTCCGAACAGGGTACTCGATTACATAATGGTCGAAACGTTAAAGCCGTTTATAAAGAAAAGTATGTATGAGTATTGCGTGGGGAACGTGAACGGGCGCGGGATAAGATACGGTGAAAGAGCGATAAAGCGGAAATATAAGCGATACAAATATTATATCAAGCTCGACATACGGAAGTTTTATCCGAGCGTGTCAAGCGAGAATATGTGCGCTTTTATAGAAAGCAAAATCAAAGATGCGCGGTTTTTGAAGCTATGCGAATTTGTGATAAAGTCTGAAACGTGTCTGCCAATCGGTTCTTACTATTCTCAATGGTTTTCAAATTGGTATCTGCAAGACGCGGATCACGCGATAAAAGAAAAATTCGGCGTGCCGTTTTACATAAGATATGTGGACGATATGCTATTTATGGGCAACAACAAACGCCAACTGAAAGCGGCGGCATATGCGACGAAACGCTTGCTCAAAACGTTGGGGCTCGACCTCAAACGTATACCCGCGGTAAAGCAAGCGAAGGACGAGCCGATAGATTTCCTCGGCTACCGATTTTGCGAAAGCCGGATGAAATTACGCAAAGCGATATTCAAACGGCTCAATAAGCGCATAAAGAAAATACGCAAAACAAAACACGTATGCCTGAGCCAAGCGCAGAGTTTGCTTTCCTATATCGGTTGGCTGAAAGACGCGGACGGCGGCTATTTGTATTACAAACGATACATAAAAACCGCGATAAGCAAGGGACTTTTGCGCCGCGTCGCAAGCAAGAGCGACGTGTATTGCCTTGAATGTGCAAGGCGAGGCAAATGTAAGAATCCTTGCCGTCCGCTCGAAAAGCAAATAAGACAAGATTTCGGAATTTAATAAAGGAGAAACAAATATGATAAAAACACAATATCCATACGTAGACGAACAGGGGACGGAGTTCCCTAACCTCATACGCACATATAGCGATGAGGGAAAAATCATTATACAAGTGGAAACGGGACACGAATACGAGGAAGCAGTTGACACGTACCCTTGCAAGTACACTTATATAGAAAAAGAAGACCCCGACCCCGAACCCGAACCCGAACCTAACGAACCCGTAGAGGAGTAACGACAGGAGGGCGAATATGCCTTGTGTGAGAGCGAGGCGGTTTTCTCTATGATTTTTTTACAATTTTGATCACGTTATAACGACAGGAGGGCGAATATGGCTATTATTATATTTGCCCTCTCTGCAATTTTATTTTGGATTTGGGGGTATGGTATGAGATTCTTTGTGAGATTGGGGATAGTATTGGGGCGGTGGCTCAATATCCATTGGAGCAATCA
>JAFYON010000009.1 GCA_017560145.1 Clostridia bacterium
ATTCACCTCGCTATTTTATTTGGAAATATAGATTATACAAAAGCGCTTGCTTTTTAGTATTATTGTGTTATAATGCTTTAAAAATATATTAAGGGTATTATTATGAAAGCATTGAAATTTTTATCGGGTATTGCAGTGTCGGTTGTTATCGCCGCTATTGCAATTTTTATAGAGAATCTATTGCCTATTCATTTAATAGGCGGTGCAGTTATTGCTATGTTTATTGGTATGCTTGTAAATTATTTTATAGGCAAAAACAGCTGTTTGGCGGCTGGCGTAAAGTTCACCTCGAAAAAGGTACTTAAATTCGCAATTGTTTTGCTTGGACTTTCGCTTAATATCAACACCATTCTCTACGTTGGCAAGATGTCACTTGTGGTTATGATATTCACGCTTGCAACCTGCTTCGGCGGCGGTTATTTCATAGGCAAAGCATTGGGGCTTAATTGGAAGCTTTCGAACCTCATCTCGGCAGGCACGGGCATTTGCGGCGGCTCTGCGATCGCCGCAATTGCACCTACTATCGACGCAGAGGACAGCGACGTTGCTTATGCGATGTCCGCCACCTTCCTTTTCGATATGGCAATGATAGTCCTTTTCCCGATCATGGGCACTGCTATCGGTATGAGTGCCGAGGCATTTGGCATTTGGGCAGGTACTGCGGTCAACGATACCTCTTCGGTTGTAGCAACGGGTTATGCTTTTTCAGAGGAGGCGGGCGATTTTGCCACTATGGTAAAGCTCACCCGAACCCTTTCGATCATTCCGACTGTTTTAACCTTTGCATTGATCCAAATGAACCTTAAAAAAAGAGAAGCGATTCAATGCGGCGAAGACGGAAAGGCTATTAAAACGAATTTTAAATTCACAAAAATCTTTCCTTGGTTCATTCTCGGCTTCTTGGCGATGTCGATAATCGCAAGCGTTATTACCATCCCTACCGAGGTCGTATCCGCTACAAAATCGGTTAGCAAATTTTTAATGGTTTCCGCTCTTGCCGCAATAGGTCTTAACACCTCGTTTAAAGATATGAAGAAATCAGGTATCAAGCCTATGCTTCACGGCTTTATAATTTCGGCATTGGTGGTTATCGTTGCATTGCTGGTTGAAATGGCATTGGGAATTGTATAATATCATTATTTGGATGTGAGATAATGAAAAAGGCAAGCTTTAGCTATTTGGAAATCAACGGCGCCGAGCTATTCACAGTCGTCTGTCTGCCATCGGAATGCGGTAAATTCCCCACAGTCATAATGCGCTCGCCTTACGTCGATTCCGAAGAGTCATTAACCGAGGAGCAGATCTGCGATTGGCGTCTGCACGAAGTAAAGGCTTGGATCGACAACGGATATGCAGTCGTTTCACAGCACTGCCGCGGCAGAGGAAAGAGCACGGGCGACTGTATTCCCTATATTTATGAACGCGAAGACGGATTGCATCTGCAGGAATGGATAAGGAAACAACCCTTTTACAACGGCGAATTATATTTATGGGGCAGCAGCTATACCTCGTCGGTGCATTTTGTAACTGCGCCGTTTGCCGATGATATCAAGGGCGCGGTTTTTCAGGTTCAGGACTGCGAAAGATACAACTGCAATTACCGCAACGGATTTTACAAGATCGGGCTTCACGGCAATTGGTACGTTAATATGTACAAGAAAAAGTCAATGCCGAGCAAGAGCTACACAGTCGATAGCTACAATATGCTTCCCTTGTCTGATTTCTCAAATAAGGTTTTCGGCGAATCCGCGGCGGATTTCGACGAGATACTTAAGCACCCGAGCAAAAACGATACTTTTTGGGAAACACGCTTTGGCGGTGGCGAGGCGCACAACGCCATCAAGCACGCCAACGTTCCGATTTTGCTTACAACCGGCTTTTACGACGTTTATCTCGGCGGTGTTTTCGATATGTGGAACACGCTTGACGAGCAAACAAAATCAAAGTCCGCGCTTGCCGTTCACCCGTTCGACCACGGATGCAACGGCGAAAGTCAGCCGATAAATTTCGAAAACGGCAACATACACAAGGGGTTCGAAGGCTTTTCGATTGCTTGGCTGAATTCAGTCCGAAACAAAGAGACAAAGCCACCCTTTGAATTGGGCAAGGTGACCTATTACAAGTTGTTTGACAACAAATGGTGTTGTGATGAATTCAGCACCGCAAGCAAATTCAAAAAAATCGTTCTTGGTGATGGCGAGGTGACCTTTAAATACGACCCCTCAAGCCCCGCAACCTTTACAGGCGGATTGTCGACCAACCTCGGCGGCAATGCTTGGCAGGAAAAGCAGGACGCAAGAAAGGATATTATAACTCTCTACACCCCCGAATTTACCAAAGATACCTTTGTAAAGGGCAAAATGAAGGCAAGGCTTACGGTTAAATCCAACTGCGAGGACACCTGCTTTTATATTCGTTTAAGCCTTTGCAAGCGCGAAGGAGATTACGGACTACGCGACGATATAAATCAAATTTCGAATTTCGATTGCAGCTATATTCCGAACAACGGAATCGCTTTGGATTTCTCCTTCGACGAGCACGCATTTGTTATTAAGCAGGGCGAGAAATTGCGGATCGATATAACCTCATCGGCGTTTCCCCTTTACGTTCGCCACACGAACAACAAAGGCTTGTTCTCGGAGCAAACAGAAATCAAAATTGCCAACAACACCGTTCTTCTCGGCGAATCCTTCATTGAATTACCCATCGAATAATAAAACGGAGCGAATTTACGCTCCGTTTTTCGTTCGCCCCCCGAAAGATACGCTTTTGACATTTACTTTTTTTGCAAAATATGGTATATATAATATATAAATTAAGCGCAAGGAGAATGCGATGATTTTCATCAGTGCAGAGGATTTTTTGAGCAAGGTACAAGGAATAGAGCGCTTGAGCAAAGACGAGGAGAGGGCGCTTGCGCTTCGTATGAGAAACGGCGACGCCGAGGCGCGCCAAAGACTTGTATACAGTTATCTGCCGTCGGTCGCCTTCCACGTAAGGCGCGTGCCCGTCGGCATCCGCACGCTTCACACGGTTTATGCCTGTATCGAAAGTCTTGATCAAGCGATCGACAAATTCGACTTTTTTCAGGATAGCGAAAGCTTTTCGCATCATCTAAGCCGATATCTGCGCCAATGTATAACCAATTGCATTGCCGACCGCGCTTAAAGAGTCTTCCCCCGTTTTTTACGGTTTATAAATCGGTATTGGCAGACTGCGTATTGACAAACAAACGCATTTTATTTATACTAATAAAAATTGCAAACGAAAGAAGATGCATATTATGAAGTGCTGTAAAATTTTAATTGCTTTTATTTTGCTTGGTTGTATTTCCCTTGGATTGTGCGCGTGCAGCTTCACCGAAGAGGATATTATCGGCAGCTGGAAATGCTCTTATATCTATGGCAAGGACAAGAACAAGTTTGACGTTTCCTTCACCCTTACGTCCGACGGAAGCTATGTAAAAACCGTTGTAAAGAACGGCGAGAACAGCAGCACCGAGCAAGGCACTTACGAAATTGTCAACAGCAAGGTGCATCTTTACAAGGACGGCGACAGATTCGGCACCGTTACCACCTATGAATATTCCTATGGCAGACTGGTAAACAACGGTCACAAATTCAAAAAAGTCGGTTAAATCAATAAAAAGGTGTTGCGGTATGCAACACCTTTATTTTTATAGCTTCGCAAGTATTTCCGAAGCGTTTGTATCGGGCTTTACCTTGGGCATAATTTCCGCGATATTGCCGTTTTCGTCTATAATAAACGTTGTACGGACTACTCCCATCGATACCTTGCCGCACATCTTCTTTTCCTGCCAAACGCCATAGGCGTTTATCGCCGCAAGATTCGGGTCGGACAGAAGAACGAACGGAAGATTGAACTTTTCGGCAAACTTTTTGTGCGAGGCAACGCTATCCTTGCTTATGCCGATAACCTCGACGTTCTTTTCGCCAAAGCCCTTATATGCATCTGCAAAGGCGCACGCCTGACGTGTGCATCCGGGTGTGTTATCCTTCGGATAGAAATAAAGAACGACCCTTTTGCCCAAAAAATCCGAAAGTGAAACTTCCCTTCCATCCTTGTCCGAAAGTGTAAAATCGGGGGCTTTCATTCCAACCTCAAGCATTTTTGATCTCCTTTAAAATTCAACAAGTATTGCCCTTACGGGGGCACCGTCCGCACCGCCGAGATTGATCGGCGCGGCATTAAGGAAATAAACGCCATCGGGCACGTCGGATAGCCTTATGCCCTCGAGCAATACGATTTCCTCGGAAAGTAAACGCAAATGCACCTGCATCGGCGCATCGATCGGTCCAACAGTTTGCGATTCGTTACCGATAAGATCTATCTTCGCATCGGCAAAAGCGTTTGCCGCCTCGACAGTAACCGTCGCATCGCCCTTTATAAGTATCTTTTTAAAGGAATCCGCGCAGATCGTCCTTGCATCCTCAAGCATTTTTGCCGCATCCTCTGCGGTAACGTCGCCGTTATGGCTTACAACGTATGCAAAGCCAACGAATTTGCTTAGATCAACGTTGTCTACCGTCTTTCCGTCCTTTATAAAATGGCGCGGTGCATCGATATGGGTGCCGTTGTGAGCACACATCGAAAAAGCGGAAAGGTTATAAAGGTCGCCGTCCTGCATCGAGAAAACCGATTCGATTTTCGGCATAGGATCGCCCGAAAAAACCTCGCAAGAGAAAACCTCTTGGGAAATATCGTATATTTTCATAATACCTCCAACCGCTTTATTCTTGATTATATTATGCAGTTTTAATGCGAATTTGTCAACAAAAAATTGCACCTTAAGGGCAATTAGCCTTTAAGGTGCAAATCTGTTTTAAAGCTGGGGTTTATTCTCTTTTTTGAGCTTGAATGCGATCGTAACGGAAGCGATCGCAAGAATAACGAAGATTATCATTTCCGAGCTGTCACCGGGAACGGGAACGGTTTCGTTGCGGAATTCGATCTCTGCCGCGCCGCTGACCTCTGCGGTAAGCTTTTCTTCATCACCGCTGACAACAACGGTTATTTCATAAACCGTCTTGTCATAGGTATAAACCGCTTCATCACCGATAGCCTCGCTTACGGTAAACGTATATACTCCCTGCTTGGTAAATTCGACAGGCTCGAAGCTGAAGCTTCCGTCCTCCTTGCTGATTGCCTCGCCGATAATATTGCCTTCGCTATCCTTCAAACAGAAGGTAAATCCGGCAGCTAGGCGATCGTCGAGATACTTAACGCCCGAAAATTCAACGCTGATGAGATCGGGAGTTTTTGCCTCGGGAGGTTCGATAACGGTGGTCTGGTTTCCGTTATAATCGATTTCGGTTTTGCCGTTTGTAGGATAAGGACTGCCAAATGCAAAGCCCTCCTCATCAACGTCAAGCTCTACCTCGTAAACGAGCTTATAGTTATCCGAGCGAAGGAGAGGACCGTCCTTAACGTACCAGGTAAGCACGAAAACGTCGCCGTTCTTGTTGCCGATAACGTCTTCGCCGCCCGCGGCGTAATCCTTGGGATCAACGACCTCTACAAGCACGGGAACCTCCTGTTGGGTCGGACGGTTCTCGTCAATAAGCCATCCGTCCTTTGCGGACCAGATAACGATACCCAAAGCCTCGTCAACAACCTTGATGGTTTCGGGGCAAAGAAGCGCCCACTTGCTCATATAGTCGGTAACGGTAACGTTGAAATACATCGTGCTCGAGGAATTTTCCGACGATTCGGTCGAGCTATCGCCTGAAGCCTCGGTTTCATCGCGAGCTGTTTTATCTATTCTGCCGGGAACCTCAACAGAAACCTCAAAGCGGCTGTTGTTCTTGTTGTTGGAAAGCTTCTTTGCCTCCAAAACGCCATCGTGGAAGGTAAGCTTGGCATCCGCATAAACGGCAGTTTCGCCGGCAGCAACGCCAACGAAATTCTGAGAAACCTCACGGCTGGTCGCAATGCCGTCGCCGTTTGTGTCGGCAGGCTCGGGTGCATAGAAATAAACACCGCGCTCGAGCTTTTGTGTGCCGGATACAACGACCTGAATGTTACTATCCTCAAGCGCATTGAATTCAACCGAATAGTTACTTGCTTCACCAACTTGAACGCTATAGATGTTTTCGCCGTTGAGATATGCGTTTATAACGACGTCGTCATTTTCATCCGCGCCCTGATTCAATGCTACGTTTATGGTAACCTCATAAAGATTTTCCGTGTTATCTACCTTGCAGTTTAAAATATCAAGCTGTGTAATTACGATCTGACCGTTGTCTGCTTCAACACCGGGAAGCGCCAACAAGTAATCTACGAGCGCATCGTGACGTACGCGAACGTCCTCGTATACCGCGAAAACGCGCTTGCCCTTTACTGAAAATCCTGCCTCGTCGCTGATATCGTGAACAGGCTGACCCCATTGGAAGTTATCGGTAACGCGATAGGTTCTGTCGTATCTTAATTCATCTGCGGGCTTATCGTTTGCGCTTGCCCAGATAGCCGCTTGAACCGCACTGATAATCTCGCCGCGTGTCATTTCTTCTGCATATTCAAAGCCGTTTTCGGCAAGGCTTGCCTTCATTTCCTCCAAAGAAACGTAAGGATATGCGTTGGAAACGATTGCGCGAATCTTCTTTGCCTGCTCGGGTGTGTAATATTCGCTATCGTCGAGATTTACTCGCTTGTAATATATGCCGTCCTGAACCATCGTTTCAATATCGCAGCAATAGGTAACGTCATAATTGCTCTCGCCAAACTCATAAACACCGTTGGGAGTCCAGGTCGTGCCGTCATACTTGGCGGAATCAATAATTACAAAGGTCTGGGGGCTTTCGGTACCTCCAACATAATGACCCGAAAATTCATAGCCGTGGATAGGCTTGCGGAAGAGCGACATATAGTTATAACCCTCGGTTCCCGCAACCACGTCGACGCTGACCTCGTCGCCATACCACGTATTGCCATCAATTATTTCAGCGGCACTAACCGAAACAGCCGCCGTGCTTAACAAAATGCAAAGCATAAGAATCAAGGAAAAAAGTTTTGTAAGCTTTTTCATTGTTTCGTTCTCCTTTTCAAGAAAAATTTTTTCACTCAATTTATTTTATGCCTTAATAGTAACACATACCGATTGAAAAAAATGTCATTTTATGAAGCTAAAACAAAAAAGGCGGCATTTACGCCGCCTTTTTATTATTTAATATTTACAGTTCGGATTACTTTAATGCGAGACTGAATGCTGTGTCGAGATTTTCTTCGGAAACGATAACGATGATGTAGTCAACAACGTTGTCATCGCCGTCAGCGTACTGTGCAGTTGCGGAAAGGTTGATAGCAAGCTCGCCGGATTTGCCCAAAAGAACTTTGCCGAATCTTTCTGCAAGGATGTCGGTGAAGGAGAGCGAAGAGTAATCGCGGTAGATAAGCGCGCTGGGAAGTTCAACGTCGGTACGGGTGGTATCGTCGATAAGCCAACGCTCTGCGATGCCGTTAACACCGTCAGAAGTATCGATAGCGGTGAAGTAGTTATAGTCACCGTCCTTCTTGTTTACGAACTTGGTGAGCGCGGAGATCTTCGAGGAGCCTGCGCCGTTGGAGCCGTATTCAAGCGAGAAGTTGGGAGTAGCGATAACGGTATTTTCGGTAATTACGTTTTTGTCAAGACCGCGGTACTTAACAAGGTTGCCGCCCATGATGTTGGTGGAGGTCCAAGTGAAATCATCGAGAGTCTTGGGTGCAGCATCAGGGAAACGCTTAGCGACGGTGTTCATAATTTCAGCGTATGCAAGATATGCGCCGTAATCGGAAAGAGCGCTGTCGGTTTCACGGTAGATGTTGCCGTATTTAGCAATAGCTTCGGTGTCTGCAGAAGCTTCCTTGAATACAGAAAGCAAGTCGATAACGGTTGCTCTGGTCTGAGTAAGAGTTTCGAGTGCCTGCTGATAGATGGTGCTGTTGGTTTCGCCAACAACGCCTTCGGGGAATACCGAAGCATCCAAGGTGGTGGAGTTGGGAACGAGCGCGTAAATAATTTCAACAGCCTGTGCACCTGCTCTGTCGTTGTAGTAGCTGGTTACGGTGTCGGAAACGTATTCACGGATCTTGCTGAGCTCGGAAGCGGTGTAAAGATTTGCGCCGCTTGCATCTTCAACAAACTTGTCGAAGTAAAGTCTCGAATCAACGCCGATAGAAACGCTGTTGCCATCGAGAAGAGTATCAGCGGTTGCGTCCTTGTGAGCGATTACTTCGCGTTCGGGAGAAGCATTTTCCTTGCCTTCTGCCTTAGCGGAGATGCGAAGAAGAGTATCGCGGTTGTGAATATCAACCTCGATAACGTAATAGGTACCGTGTGCCTTGGTGGTTGCTTCTTCAAGACCGCCGTTTACGAAAATAGTAGCGTTTTCTTCGCAGGTACCGTAAATAGCAACCGTGGTGGGCTTGATATTAACAATACCGGAAACAACGGGAACCTCGGTGGTATTTGCATCAACCGAGAAATCATCATCGCTTTCGTCCTTGGAAACTTCCTGAGATTCTTCGATATTAAACGAAGGATCGTTATAGAAGTCGGGAACCTCCGACAAGTCAACGCACGACGCAAGCACGGCCGAGAACATCATTACAAGGCCAAGCAAAATTGCCACCTTGCGGATTTTACTAACATTCAATTTCATTGTTTTTGCCTCACTTTATTAGTGATTATTTATTAATCCAAACTGTTTTTTCCCACCGCCGCACAAGTGCAGCGGTGGGATTGTTTTTTAACTGTAAATTATTCTTCTGCATCCTTCTTTGCTTCTGCGATTACCTTTTGAGCAACTTCTGCAGGAGCTTCTTCGTATCTTACGAAGTCGAAGGTGTAGGTGCCTCTGCCCTGAGTCATAGCACGGAGCTGAACAGCGTAAACGGTCATTTCAGCGGAAGGAATTTCTGCCTCGATAACGGTGTAGCCCTTACGGGTGCTTTCGCTCATACCCATAATTCTGCCGCGGCGCTTGCTTACGTCACCCATAATATCGCCCGAATAAGAGGTGGGGATGGTGCACTTGAGGTAGCCAACGGGTTCGAGAATTACAGGGCTTGCCTTGGGAAGACCTTCCTTGAATGCGAGCTTTGCAGCAAGCTTAAAGGAAATTTCGTTGGAGTCAACGGGGTGGTAAGAGCCGTCGAAGAGGTCTGCTGCGAGGTTTGCCATGGGGAATCCTGCAAGAACGCCCTTGAGCATTGCTTCCTGAAGACCCTTTTCAACTGCGGGGTAGAAGTTCTTGGGAACGTTACCGCCGACAACGCTCTGAGTAAAGGTAAGGCCGTCTTCCTGACCGGGACCGAAGGTGATCTTAACGTGACCGTACTGACCCGAACCGCCGGACTGCTTCTTATGCTTACCTTCAACCTGAACGGTCTTCTTGATTGCTTCGCGGTATGCGATCTTGGGTTCAACAAGCTCAACGCCGGTGCCGAATCTCGATTTAAGCTTAGCACATACAACGTCAAGGTGGATATCGCCCATACCGGAAACGGTCATTTGCTTGGTTTCTGCATTGTTGAAGTAGCGAAGGGTGGGATCTTCTTCGAGAAGCTTGGTGATACCGGAAGAGATC